>NZ_JBVHEP010000001.1:0-362013 GCF_055562795.1 Streptomyces sp. NPDC016851 | reverse complement strand
CTTACGCAGATCCCCGGCGTCCCGATAGGCATGGGCAAGGTTGTTGCGGTTGGCGAGGGTGTCGGGGTGGGTGTCCCCCAAGACCTCCTCGCGCTGCGCAAGGGTGGCCTCCAGTAGCGAAATGGCCTTACCCAAGTAACCCGCTGCCTGATGGGCGCTTGCGAGATTGTTGCGGCTTGTGAGGGTGTGAGGGTGGGTGTCCCCCAGAACCCGCTCACACTGGGCAAGGGTGGCCTCCAGCAACGGAACGGCCTTACGCAGATCCCCGGCGTCCCGATAGGCATGGGCAAGGTTGTTGCGGTTGGCGAGGGTGTCGGGGTGGGTGTCCCCCAAGACCTCCTCGCGCTGGGCAAGGGTGGCCTCCAGCAACGGAATGGCCTTACGCAGATCCCCGGCAGCCCGGTAGGCGGTGGCGAGATTGTTGCGGCTGGCAAGCGTCTGAGGGTGAGTGTCCCCCAAGACCTCCTCACGCTGGGCAAGGGTGGCCTCCAGCAACGGAATGGCCTTACGCAGATCCCCGGCAGCCCGGTAGGCGGTGGCGAGACTGTTGCGGCTGGCAAGCGTCTGAGGGTGAGTGTCCCCCAAGACCTCCTCGCGCTGGGCAAGGGTGGCCTCCAGCAACGGAATGGCCTTACCCAAGTCACCGATGTCCCGGTAGGCGGTGGCGAGATTACTGCGGTTGGCGAGCGTGTGAGGGTGAGTGTCCCCAAGGACATCCTCGCGCTGGGCAAGGGTCGTCATGTACAAGGAGATGGCTCTGCCCAGGTCGCCTGCGGCCTGATAGGCATTGGCGAGGTTCTGGCGGTGGGTCAGAGTGTGGGGGTGAGTGTCCCCGAAAGTCTGTTCGGAGATGGCGACGGTAGCGGTGCGCAGCACAATGGTGTGCGCGTCGCGGCCTTGCCGGTAGAGGTACTGCGCGGCCTGGTAGTAGGTGTCGACCGCTTCGGCGGTGGCGGGGTGTTGGGGTGGTATGGACTCCGCCAGGGCCAGGATGTGAGGGAGCAGGCGTTCCCATGGAGCGGTGGCTTCGGGCTGGGCGTTGTCGGGTGGGGCGGGTAAAGCCTGCTTCACCACGTCTTCCGCCTCGGCACGGCCCGGGGCCGGCCCAGGGACGCCGGTGTCCGATGCGGGTGTCGTGCTCGTGCGGAGGACGGTCTGTACGAGGCGGTGGACGCTGATGCCCTGGCGGTCGTCGGTGAAGGCGATCATGTTGTAGGCGTGGAGTTCGCCCAGGGCGTTGGCCAACGCGATCGTGTCGGGGGCCAGCGGGGCGAGGAGGTCGCGCGGGATGTCGTCGGGGGCCAGCCACGCCATGGTCTGCAGGAGTGTGACCGCCAGCGGCTTTCGCGTTCTGATCGCGGTGAGCGTCTGGCCCCAGATTCGGGCGATGGTCCGTTCGGGGTCGTCGACGTCGTCGTCTTCGTCCAGGACGAGTCCGAGGGACTGGCGGTAGGTGTCGAGGTCGGTGCCGGTCCGGTAGGCGTAGGCGCCGGCCTGTTCCAGTGCCAGGGGCAGGCATCCGAGGTCCTCGGCGAGTTTCCGCGCCGCGTCCCGCTGTTCACCGGTGGGGACTGAGTCCTGGAAGGCGATGGCGCACAGCAGGTCGGTGGCCTCCTCCGAGGGGAGCAGGCCCAGGGCCATTTTGGGAGCCAGTTTGTGCCATCCGGTGGCTCTACGGCTGGTGGCGAGGTGGTGGCCCCGGTTCAGGGTGCCCAGGTAGGGGCGCAAGTGGGCGGGATCCTCGACGTTGTCGAAGATCAGCAGCCAGCCGGGGTGGGCCTGGAGCCAGGTGATCGCCCACGCCGCCCGCTCGTCCGACCCGGCGGTCTGCGCCCATTCCGGGCACAGCTGCGCCGCGATGCCGGCGAGGCCGTTCACGATCGCTTCGGCGGATTCGGCGGTGATCCACCACACCAGCGTGTAGGCGCTGCGGTAACGGTCGGCGTAGTGCAGGGCCAGGGCGCTCTTCCCCACGCCACCCAGCCCGTGGATCGCCCGCGCCCGCGCCCGGGCCGGCTGCACCACCGCAGCCGACCCCTCGCCCGTGAGCATCTCCCGCAGCGCGGTCAGCTCCTGCTCGCGACCGACGAAGACTCCCGACGCCGACGTCGGCAGGAACCCGGCTTCCGGCGGGGCCTGAACGGTGTGGGCCCAGTGCACGGCCTCCTTCGGCAGCACCACGATCCGCGCGTTGTCACCGCTGATCGCCACCCCGATCGACCCGGCCCCCATCGGCCGGTCACCGGTGACCTCCACCCGCACCCGCTCCTGCGGGCCCTGCGCGTTCACTGCTGCGGCGGATGGATGGTGACGTTGTCGCCGGAAGCCGCGATACCGATGTGCTGCGCGCCGACGGCCCAGGTGAGGGCGGCCGCCTCGTACGCGGTCAGCGCGGCCGACGCATACGGCGTCGCCTGCTCCACCAGCTCGACAATCTCCGTGCTCACGAGGGCTCCTGACTGTGCGCCACTACGGGTCGCCGCGCTTGTGCGGGTGACCTAGCGTAGGAATTCGCGATGCTCTGTGAGCACAAAACGGCTAAACCACCTGCTGCGGTTCCACCTCCGGTGATCCGGGTGCCGGACAGGCACATCCGACGGCACGGCCTCATTTCTAACGACCCGGCCTCACTTCAGATGCCGGGTGAAGAACCGGACCGCGGCGTCCGCCGCGGACTGTGGGACGCCGGTGTGCCCGCCCATGTTGGCGTCCAGGGACTTCTCCTTGGATCCGAAGGCGTCGAACAGGTCCAGGGCCGCCTGCCGGTCGTTCCCCTCGTCGTCCCACTGCAGCAGGACATGCAGCGGAATGGTGACCTGCCGGGCCTCTTCGAACATGGCGCGAGGCACGAAACTCCCGGCGAAGAGACCGGCGGCCACGATGCGCGGCTCGACCACCGCCAGCCGGATGCCGATGGAGATCACTCCCCCCGAGTACCCGACCGGACCACCGATCTCGGGCAGCGACAGGAGGGCGTCCAGGGCGGCCCGCCATTCCGGGACGGCCTTGTCGACCAGCGGGAGGACGAGGGCGTCGACGATCTCGTCGCCGACCGGCTCGCCGGCCTCCATCGCCCGGCGCAGGTCGGCGCGCGCCTGCTCGACGGCGGGCCAGCGAGGCCGGTCGCCGCTTCCGGGGAGCTCGATGGTGGCCGTGGCAAAGCCCTCCGCAGCGCAATGCCGGGCCCGGGCCACCAGCCGGGGGTACATCTTGCGCAGCCCGAGGGGAGGGTGGCCGAGCAGGATCAGCGGCGCCGGTGCGGATGCGGACGCGGACGCGGGTGTCCACAGGATGCCGGGGATCTCACCGAGGGTGAATTCGCGTTCGAGGACGCCGCCGTCGAGGCGTTGCCCGGAAGAGACATGCATGGTCGAGCCTTTCGGGAGTGCACCAGAACGGCGCTCCCGGACGACCTGCCTACCGCCCGACCGTGACCCCGGAGGGGAGCACCCATGTCGATACTGCGTTCACGGGTACCACCTCCTCGATCTCTCGCACGGCCTCCGGAAACGTAGCAGCGGCCGTCCTCGCCCCCCAACGGGTTTTCGCGGAGCCCCAGCGGGGACGCCGGGGAGCCGCCACGGATCCGCCACGGATCCGGCACTCGGGAAGCGGCGTCCGATGAGTTTCCGGCGTCCGGCCGGTCTACGGATGCACAAGGGCCGCCCCTGCACCAGGGCCGCCCCGGCCCCCGGACGCATGGGAGACACGATGACCACCGTCGTGATGCACAACGTCGTGTCCGTCGACGGCTTCATCGCCGACGCGGACGATCAGGTCGGACCGCTCTTCGACTGGTACGGCAACGGTGACGTCCCGATCAACCAGTACGCCAAGGTGTCCAAGGCCTCCGCCGACTACGTGCAGCCGGCCATGGCGAAGATCGGGACGCTGGTCGTCGGGCGGCACGTGTTCGACATGACCGACGGGTGGGGCGGTGTGCCGCCGGCCGGTGAGCAGCTGGTGGTCGTGTCGCACCGGCCCCGGCCCGAGGGGTGGCACCCGGACGCGCCGTTCCACTTCGTCGACGGTGTGGAGGCCGCCATCGCCAAGGCCAAGGAGCTGACCGGGGAAGGCCGTGACGTCGGTGTGGCGGCGGGGGACGTCGGCGGGCAGGCGTTCGCGCTCGGGCTGGTCGACGAGGTGGCGATGGACGTCGTGCCGGTGGTGTTCGGCTCGGGCAAGCGGTACTTCGGGTCGGTCGACGCCCAGCACCTGCTGGAGGACCCGCACGTCGTGATCCAGGGCGACCGGGTGCTGCACCTGCGCTACCGGGTCCGCAGGCAGCCGTGACCATGTACGAGGAGAGGGCGACCGGCGTGGACGACGTGGAGCCGCAGACCGCCGCCGGCAAGGTGCTCTGGCACTTCTCGATGTCCCTCGACGGGTTCGTCGCCGGGCCGAACCACACGATGGACTGGATGACGGGGGCGACCTTCCGCCCCGGCCTCAGCGAGGAGTACGCCGCGACGACCGGCGCCGTGCTGGGCGGCCGGGCCGGCTGGGACGCCTACCCCGACCCCACCGGGATCTACGGCGGCGCCTGGCAGGGACCCGTGTTCGTGCTCACGCACCACCCCGAGGACGCGCAGCCCACCCCGGGCGTGACCTTCCTGAGGTGTGATGTCGCCGAGGCGGTCCGGATCGCCCGGGAGGCCGCCGGCGGGAAGAACGTCGAGGTCTTCTCGCCGACCATCGGCCGCCAGCTCCTGGAGCGCGGGCTGATCGACGAGATCGACCTGCACATCGTGCCCGTACTGCTCGGCGACGGGATCCGGCTGTTCGACAACCCCGGGGGTGCGCCCGTACGCCTGGAGCTGCTCCTCGGGGACGACCGCAGGGCCGCGGTGGACGTGCGGTACCGGCCGGTGCCCGCCGAGTGACACGAACCCGCCCGCCCTCCGTCTCAGCGGCCTCGGAAATTAACCGAACTCACGTACAACCCTTACGTCCCGACACAGGTCTCCTGATCGCCGACCACCCGTGAACGCCCGGACAACCCCCGGCGAACACGGACGGTACGGCCTCTCATCGACTGTGGATGTCCGCCAGGCATCCCCGCATGCAGCAGGAGACCTCGCATGCATCAGCACGAGCGCCCCTCCGGGCGCCCGCACGCGCACGCGTCCTCGTACGCGCACCCGCACGCGCACCCGTTCCGCCGCCCCGGCCCTCGCCTCCACCCCCGCCCCCGCTTGCGCCTCGCCCTGGCCACCGCCGCCGCGGCCGCCCTCACGGGCACGCTGCTCACGATCACGGCCGGTACGGCGACGGCCGCGGACCCGACGCAGGCCCCGCGGGCCGACTTCAACCGCGACGGCTTCGGCGACGTGGCGTTCTCCGCCTCCGGCGCGTACGTGGGCGGCAAGAAGGACGCCGGTCAGCTCGTCGTGCTGTACGGCACGAAGACCGGGGTGTCCTCCGCGAAGCGGTCCGTCATCAGCCAGAACACCGCCGGCAACCCGGGCACGGCCGAGAGCGGCGACGCGTTCGGCGCCGACAGCGCCTACGCCGACTTCAACGGCGACGGCTACGACGACCTCGCCGTCTCCTCCCCGCTGGAGGACGTGGGCAGCGACAAGGACGGCGGCGGTGTCGCCGTCCTGTGGGGCTCCGCCCAAGGCATCACCGGCAAGGGCGTAACGATCGCGGACCCCGCCCCCACCAAGCACGATCGCTGGGGCAGGAACCTCGCCGCCGGGGACTTCGACGGCGACGGCGAGGCCGACCTAGCCGTCGGCGCCACCTCCGACGTCATCCACGTGTACAAGGGCGGCATCAGCGCCTCCGGTGCGGCGGTCAAGGGGCGCTACAGCGTCAAGGCGCCGATCCAGGCGTCGGGCGACGGCTCCGGCCCGCTCAACCTCACCGCGGGCGACGTCAACGGCGACCGCCGCACCGACCTGGTCGTCGACGGTTTCGAGACCGCCACGGGCCAGTACTGGAACGCCAACTACCTCCTCTCCGGCACGTCCTCGGGGCTGTCCGCCGCCGGCGCCCGGCCGCTGAAGGCCGGTGTCATCACCGGCATCGGCGACATCAACGGCGACGGCTACGGCGACATCGTCACCGGCATGCACTGGAACCGGACCGACGACGACGGGGTGTCCTTCCCCGGGGCCTCCGACGGCGGCAAGGTGTGGGTCACCTACGGCGCCCCGGACGGCGTCGGCCCCACCACCGGCATCACCCAGAACACCGGCAACGTCCCCGGCAGCTCGGAACGCAACGACTACTTCGGCTACGAGCTGGACCTGGGTGACATCAACGGCGACGGCTACCAGGACCTCGTGGTCGGCGTGGCGGGCGAGAACATCGGGTCGGTCGCCGACGCCGGCCAGCTCGTCGTGCTGTACGGCTCGGCCTCGGGCATCAACACCTCCACCGGCACCCAGTCCTTCGCGCAGAGCACCGCGGGCGTCCCCGGCTCGGACGAGAAGGGCGACTTCCTCGGCACCGACGTGAAGCTCGACGACGTCACCGGCGACGGCCGCGCCGACCTGATGGCCGGCTCGTACGAGAACGACGGCAACGGCGCGGTCCTCTACCTGCCGTCCAGCGGCACGAAGATCACCGCCACGGGCTCCCGCACCGTCTCCCCGAGCGCCTCGGGCGTCTCGACGACGGGCTACCCGAACTTCGGCGCGAACTTCGCCGACTGAGCCACCCCGCATCCCCCGGGGCCGGGCCCTTCCAGGTCCGGCCCCTTCCCACCCGGAGCCCTCCCTTGCGCAAGCGCACCCTCCTCCTGGCCGCCACGCTCACCACCGGCCTGCTCACCGTCACCCCGGCCGCCGCCGCGCCCTCGGGCCTCGCCGGGGACTTCAACGGCGACGGGTACCGGGACGTCGCCGTCGGCGCCCCGTGCACCGACGTGGGCACGATGTCCTGCGCCGGCGCCGTCGTCGTGCTCTACGGCTCGTCGTCCGGCGTCTCGGCCACCCGTAAGGCGATCATCACCCAGAACTCCCCCGGCGTCCCGGGCACCGCCGAGTCGACCGACCTGTTCGGCTCCGCCCTCGCCGCCGCCGACCTGGACCGCGACGGCTACTCCGACCTCGTCGTGGGCGCCACCGGCGAGAGCATCGGCGACCGGGACGGCGTCGGCTCCGGCACCGTCCTGTGGGGCGGCGCGTCCGGCCTGTCCGGCGGCAAGGGCCTGCCGCAGCCGACCGACCTCTCCGAGTGGGGCGGCTTCTCCAGGGGCATCGCGACCGGCGACTTCGACGGCGACGGCGACACGGACGTGACGCTCACCGGCCAGAGCCACGTCCGCCTGTACCAGGGCCCCTTCACCCGCACCGGCGGCCCGCTGAGCCACTACCGCGCCGGCGAGCTCGGCGGCGGGTACGAGGTGATCGCGGGCGACATGACCGGCGACGGCGCCGCCGAGCGCGTCCACCCGCACGCCGTGGACGGCGACTCCGGCGGCCAGATCTGGTACTACCGCTGGACCGGCACGAGCTACAAGTTCGCCGAGCTGCCGAACGCCGACGGCTTCCCCGGCTCGGTCGGCGACATCAACGGCGACGGCTACGGCGACCTCGTCCTCGGTGACTCCACGGACCCGTCCAGCCACAAGCCCGGCGGCCACAAGGGCGGCCAGATCACCGTCTGGTACGGCGGCCCGAACGGCCCCGACCCGGCGCAGACACCGACCGTCGTGCACCAGGACACCACCGGCGTGCCCGGCGCGGGCGAGACCGACGACGCCTTCGGCTCGGCCGTCAGCACCGGCGACATCAACGGCGACGGCTACGCCGACGTCGCGGTTGCCGCTCACGGCGAGGACCTCGGCAACGTGGCGGAGGCGGGCTCCGTGACCGTCCTGTTCGGCTCCGCTTCCGGCCTGAAGACCAGCGGCGCCACGTCCTACACGCAGAACACCAGCGGCGTCCCCGGCACCGCCGAGGCCTGGGACCGCTTCGGCTCCGCCGTCGACCTGACCGACCTCACCAAGGACGGCAAGGCGGACCTGGTCATCGGCGTCGACGGCGAGAA
The DNA here is from genome assembly GCF_055562795.1 of Streptomyces sp. NPDC016851. NCBI lineage: Bacteria > Bacillati > Actinomycetota > Actinomycetes > Kitasatosporales > Streptomycetaceae > Streptomyces > Streptomyces sp. NPDC016851. The sequence continues at coordinate 354,012 of NZ_JBVHEP010000001.1, read as the reverse complement.
CGGCTCCGGCGGCGTCTGGACCCTGCGCGGCACCTCCACCGGCCCGACCACCAAGGGCTCCACGGGCCTGACCGCCGCCGGCGTCTCGCTGAAGGCCGGCAACGGCTTCGGCTCGGTGATCGCCCAGTGACATTCCGTCAGCTCACTCCCGGAGCCCGCATGCGCACCCGTGTCACCGCCGCCGTCCTCGCGGCGGCCCTCACCCCGCTCGCCCTGACCCTGTCCGCACCCGGCGCCCACGCCGCGACCGCCGCCGCCCCGTACGACTTCAACGGCGACGGCCGCGTCGACCTGGCCATCGGTGCGCCGGGGGCCACGGTCGCCGGGAAGGCGAAGGCGGGCGCCGTGTCCGTCGTCTACGGCAGCACGAGCGGGCCGAAGAGCTCGACGCGCACGCTCCTCACCCAGGACACGGCCGGCCTGCCCGGTGCCGCCGAGACCGACGACGCCTTCGGCTCCGCCCTCGCCTCAGCGGACCTCAACACCGACGGCTACGCCGACCTGCTGATCGGCACGCCCGGCGAGGACGGCAGCGACACCAACGACGGCACCGTCACCATCGTCTGGGGGTCCAAGTCCGGACTGTCCGGCGCCCGTTCGCTGTTCAGCTTCTTCAGCACCGACTACGACCGCTACGGCCAGTCCCTGGCCGCAGGCGACTTCGACAACGACGGCGACCTCGACGTGGCGGTCGGCTCCACCGGCCCGGTCACCCTCTCCCTCGTCGCCGGACCGCTGACCAAGTCCGGCCCGCACAACGGTGGTTCGGGCTCCCGCAACGACTCGTGGTCCACCTCGTACGGGATCACCCACGTCTCGTCCGGCGAGATCACCGGCGACGGCCACCCCCGGGTGGTCCTGCACGGCCGCACCGCCGGCACCGACGACGCGACCACCGCCCTGGCCGACCTGGAGATCGGCAACTACAACGACTGGCTCCAGGACCTGCCCGCCGGACACGTCTCGTCCGTGGGCGACATCGACAAGGACGGCCACGCCGACATCGCCGTCGGCAACGACCGCGAGACCTCCGCCGACCCGGCGGGAGCCCTCGGCGGCAAGGTCACCGTCGTCTACGGCGGCCCCGGCGGCCGCGACACCAGCCGCGCCCCGCTCGTCCTCACCCAGGACACCGCCGGCGTGCCCGGCGCCGCCGAGACGGGCGACCGCTTCGGCAGCGACGTCTCCCTCGGCGACATCAACGGCGACGGGTTCGCCGACCTGGCGATCGGCACCGCGGGCGAGAACTCCGCCGCCGGTGCCGTCACCGTGCTGTACGGCTCGGCGTCCGGCCTCACCACCAAGGGCGCCACCTCGTACACCCAGAACACCGCGGGCGTGCCCGGCGGCTCGGAGAACGGCGACCGCTTCGGCGAGCGCGTCACCCTCACCGACCACACCGGCGACCGCCGCGCCGACCTGTCCGTCTCCGCGCCGGGCGAGAACGCCGGCGACGGCGCGGTCTGGTCCCTGCGCGCCACCACCACAGGCCCGACGGCCACCGGCTCCGTCAGCTTCGGCCCGGGCACGACCGGTATCTCCACGGCCGGCACGCCGGGCTACGGCACGGCACTCAACTCCTGATCACGACACCGGGGACTCGACAGATGCGCAAGCGCACCCTCTTCCTGGCCGCGACCCTCACGACCGGCCTCCTCACCACCCTGCCCGCGACACCGGCCACCGCCGCGCCCTCCGGCCTCTCCGGCGACTTCAACGGCGACGGCCACCGCGACCTCGCGATCGGCGCCCCGCTCGGCAAGATCGGCGGCAAGACCGCGGCCGGCTACGTCGCCGTCGTCTACGGCACGGCGAACGGCCTCGACAGCTCCAAGCACCAGATCATCAGCCAGGCCACCGACGGCGTCCCGGGCGTCCCGGAGTCGCAGGACTACTTCGGCGACCGTCTCACCACCGGCGACCTGGACGACGACGGCTACACGGATCTGATCGTGGGCGTGCACGCCGAGCACATCGGCTCCACCGACGACTCGGGCGTACTCACCGTCGTCTGGGGCGGCGCGAGCGGCCTGAAGACCGCGACCGACATATCCGCCCCGCTCCCCGAGAACCGCAACGAGCTGGGCTGGTCCGTCACCACCGGCGACTTCGACGGCGACGGCGACACCGACCTGGCCGCCGCCAACATCGCCTACCCCGAGCTGAACATCTTCAAGGGCCCGATCAGCCGCACCGGCAAGGCCACCGAGCTCACCGGCATCGACACCTCCGCCCAGACCGGTATCAACACCGACAACATCGTCGCGGGTGACGTCACCGGCGACGGCAAGACGGACCTGCTGGTCATGGGCCAAGAAGAGGCCGGCGACGGGTACCGCACCCGTAGCGTGCTGTACAAGGGCTCGGCAACCGGCCTGACGGCGGGCGGCAAGCTCGCCGGGGGCTACGCGGCCGTCATCGCGGACGTGAACAAGGACGGCTTCGGCGACATCGTCACCGGCAACTTCATGGAGAAGTCGACCAGCGAGCCGAACGGCGGCCCCGGCGGCGCGATCACGGTGACGTACGGCGCGGCCGGCGGCCTCAGCACCCGCACCCCCGTCCGCATCACCCAGGACACCACGGGCGTGCCCGGCGCCGCCGAGCGGAACGACCGCTTCGGTTGGAGCCTGTCGGCCGGCGACACCAACGGTGACGGCTACGCCGACATCGCGGTCGGCGCCCCGTACGAGGTCATCGGCTCGCTGAAGCAGGCGGGCACGGTCACGGTGCTGCGCGGCTCGGCCTCCGGCCTGACCGGCAGCGGCGCCAAGTCCTTCTCCCAGGACACCGCGGGCGTCACCGGCACCGTCGAGGCGTACGACTCCTTCGGCTACGCCGTGCGGCTCACCGACGCGAGCGGCGACGGCCGCGCGGAGCTGGCGGCGAGCGCCTCCGCCGAGAACACCGCTGACGGCGCGGTCTGGCTGCTGAAGTCCACCGCGTCGGGCGTCACGGCCACCGGGTCCAAGTCCTTCGGCGCCGCGACCGTGGGTGGCCCGGCGGGCGACGCGTACTTCGGTGACGTGCTCGCGGGCTGACGCCCAGGTGAGGTCGGGGCGGCATACCCGTACGGCCGAACCCCTACAACCCACGGACACCCCAAGGCCCTTACCCCCTAGGGGATGTCACAGCTCGGCCGCAAAGCCGGGCCCGGAAGCCCGGGCCCGGCACGCCACCGCCCGGGACCAGGTACGTTCGAAGACGTGGCTGGATTCAGGATCGGACGCGGCCGGAACAACGGCGCTCCTCAGACGCGACCGCACAACCCTCCGAACGGGCAGCAGACGCCGCAGGGACCGTCGTACGGCTACCCGCCGGCGCCGCAGCCGTACCCGCAGCAGCAGCCGCCCTACGGCAACGGCGGCGGCCCCACCTGGCCGCAGTCGAACGCCGGGCGGCCGGGCGGCGGCTACGGCGACCAGGGCGAGCCGGAGTACTTCGGCGACGGCGCGTACCCGCCCGGCCCGCAGGGCCCGCACGACCCGTACGCGGCGAACAACCCGGGCCACACCCAGGCCTTCTCGGTCGGCGAGGACCCCTACAGCCAGGGCGACACCTACCGCGCCGGCTCGGCCGCCCCGCCGCCCGGCCCGGTCGGCCCGCGCCTGCACTGGAAGGCCCTGCTGAGGGGCATCGTCCTCGCCCCCAAGCAGACGTTCCTCCAGATGCGGGACTACACGATGTGGGGCCCGGCCCTCATCGTCACGTTCCTCTACGGCCTGCTCGCCGTCTTCGGCTTCGACGGCGCCCGCAAGGATGCGATAAACGCCACACTCTCGAACGCCATCCCCATCGTCCTGACGACGGCGGTCGCGATGGTGATCAGCGCGTTCATCCTGGGCGTGGTCACCCACACCCTGGCCCGCCAGCTCGGCGGCGACGGCGCCTGGCAGCCCACGGTCGGCCTGTCCATGCTGATCATGTCCCTCACGGACGCCCCCCGCCTGGTCTTCGCCATGTTCTTCGGCGGCGACGCGACGTTCGTGCAGATGCTGGGCTGGGCCACCTGGGTCGCGGGCGGCGCGCTGCTGACCCTCATGGTCGGCCGCTCCCACGACCTGCCCTGGCCGAAGGCGCTGGGCGCGTCGGCGATCCAGCTGATCGCGCTGCTGTCGATCGTGAAGCTGGGCACGGTCTGAGGTCTGCCGCACGGCATGAGGTCTGCCGCACGGCATGAGAAAAGGGGCTCCCCGTCCGGGTAGCCCCTTTCTTGACGGCTCTTGCGGCCTCTGGTCTCAGGCGTCGAGCACCTGGTCGGCCCGCCGCACCACGGGCGGCTCCACGGACCACGGGAAGTTGATCCACTCGTCCGTCCGCTTCCACACGTACTCGCACTTCACGAGCGACTGGGACTTCTCGTAGACGACGGCGCTGCGCACCTCGGCGACGGTGTCGAGGCAGAAGTCGCGGACCAGCTTGAGCGTCTTGCCGGTGTCGGCGACGTCGTCGGTGATCAGCACCTTCTTCTCGGAGAAGTCGATCACGTTGGGGACGGGAGCGAGCATGACGGGCATCTCGAGCGTCGTCCCCACCCCGGTATAGAACTCGACATTCACGAGGTGGATGTTCTTGCAGTCGAGGGCGTAGGCGAGCCCGCCGGCCACGAAGACACCGCCGCGGGCGATGCTGAGCACTATGTCGGGCTCGTACCCGTCGTCGGCGATGGTCTGCGCGAGCTCGCGCACGGCGACACCGAACTGCTCGTAGGTCAGGTTCTCGCGGACGTCACTCATGCTCGTCTCGCTCATGCTCGGTCACTCACACCTGGGTCCGATGGAAGTTGAGGAAGGACCGGGAGGCGGTCGGCCCCCGCTGCCCCTGGTAGCGCGACCCGTACCGCTCGCTCCCGTACGGGAAGTCGGCGGGCGAGCTGAGCTTGAACATGCACAGCTGCCCGATCTTCATCCCCGGCCACAGCTTGATGGGCAGGGTGGCGAGGTTGGACAGCTCAAGGGTGACGTGCCCGCTGAACCCGGGATCGATGAACCCGGCCGTCGAATGCGTGACCAGCCCGAGCCGCCCGAGCGAGCTCTTCCCCTCCAGCCGGGAGGCGAGATCGTCGGGCAGCGAGATGACCTCGTACGTACTGGCGAGCACGAACTCCCCGGGATGCAGGATGAACGGCTCGTCCCCCTCCGGCTCGACGAGCCGGGTGAGATCGGCCTGCTCGATCGAGGGGTCGATGTGCGGGTACCGGTGATTCTCGAACACCCGGAAATAGCGGTCGAGCCGCACGTCGATGCTCGACGGCTGCACCATCGACTCGTCATAGGGATCGATGCGTACCCGCCCGGCATCGATCTCGGCCCGGATGTCCTTGTCTGAGAGAAGCACGCCCCGAGGATACGCAAGGCGCGCGGAGCGACCACAACCGGACGTCTCCGCGCGCCTGCCTGCATGCTTCCGGCGGCCCGTGCCGCTACCGCATCTGCCGCATCTACCGCTTCTCGTAGCTCACAGGCACCACACTCCGCAGCCGCGCACATCGCGGACAGCGAAGCAGCCGGCCGGGGCCGAGCCGGTCGGCCTGCTGCATCGGGAACGAAGCGGTGGTGAACACGTGCCCATCCGCACAACGGACGACGGTGCGCTCCATCAAGTCCAAGAGTCCCTTCCCCAAGAGCCGCGTCGGGCTGCTGCTTGCCTGACGACAAAAGCCACAGTACGGGATCAAAGGGACGGCCCTCTAGGCGGCACTCCGGTCCCGCCCGGACCATCGCCAGGGCCCCACCGTACGCCCCAACTCCGGCCACCCGCAGCCGCATCCCGCCCCCTGAAACGCTCTCAGGCTCCACGGCATGAACACCGGGAGCCTGACATGAGGTAAAGTGGCGACCGTTCGGACACCGACCCCGGTCGGCGTCTTACGCGGGTGTAGTTTAATGGTAGAACATCAGCTTCCCAAGCTGAGAGCGCGAGTTCGATTCTCGTCACCCGCTCCATGGCAAACCCCCAGGTCAGAGACCCGGGGGTTCTTTGTTGTGTAGACCGGTGGGCCGGTCGCGCACCACAACCGCACCATTAGCTCTCGGCAGCCTCCTCGCTGTGGTGCGCGGGGTCGTCCTTGTGGGACTTCGCACGCTCGGCGTGGACCAGGCCGTCTCAGCGCGGCCTTCCCGGAGGACTGCCCGGCACGGACGGAGGTCGTGGAAGCGGAAGCCGTCCGGGCCCTCCAGCTGCCCGTCTCGGCGCTGGATGATCGCCCGGTTCAGTGCCACGCTTCCGACAGGCGCCGCGTGACGACCGAGCTGAAAATGCGCACGCCGCGCGTCGAGCCGGGGTCGATGCCGGTGAGCTCCCGCACCCGCCGGAGGCGATAGTCCAGGGTGCGGGGGTGGACGTTGAGGGCTGCCGCCGTGGCGCCGCGGTGCATGTCGTGGCGATAGTACGCGTCAAGCGTGACAAGGAGGTCCGGACCGGGCCGCAGGCTCCGGTCCACGGCGTGGAGCCATTCGTCGACGAACGGCGCGTCCGCAACGGCGAGTTCGACGAACACGTCCGACACGGTGTGCGGCCGCAGCCGAGCGGACGCCCGTCGCAGCGGCGCCGCCCTGCTGATCCGCCGGGCCAGGTCGAGGGCGTCGGCAACCTCGGACAGCGGTGAGGTGGCGGTGCCGGCGGCGCAGGGGCGACCGAGAGCCTGGGCGAAGTCCTGTACGAGATCGGATACGAGTTCGGGCTGGGGGTCGGTTACGGAGTGCGGCTGTACGGTCTCGGCTGTACTGGGCCCCTCAGACGCCTCGGGTGTGGGGGGATGCAAGGGAATCAGGGCAATCAGCTCACCGCTCCTGCTTCCACTGCCCGGGCACCACATGATCGGCGCGTGGTGGGTTTTCACCAGCGCCTCGATCTCGCTTTCCAAGTCGCGATCGCCGACGGGACGGTCCGGCACCCGGATCACGGTCACCGCGCAGCGCTCGGGCAGTTCCATGCCCAGTGCCGAAGCGAGTTCCGCCGATATGGGGTCTCCGTTCAGCAACGACCTGGCCAGCAGGGCGGCCTGCTCGACGTACGGCAGACGGTGTCGCAGCGCCGTCACGAATCCCTGACTGTAGGCACGGATACCGCGTTCTCCCTGCAGGGCAAACCAGTTCATCATCCGCATGAGTTCGTCGACGCCGACGCCGCGCTGAGCTTCGGTCGCTTCGTTGATCTCGCGCAGCATGAGTGAGGTGTGCAGTCTCAGGACCCGCTGCCGTGCATCGAGCGGCATCCCCGCTGCGGCCCGCGCCTCGCCGATCGCCGCGATGTAGCCGAGGTCGTCATCGCTCAATGCGCTGTTGTCCGGGGACAGTTCGACCGTACGGCGCCGCAGCCACAACGCGTACTCCAGCGTCTCGGCCCGCGCCCGGGAGTTCGTGTCCAGGAACCCGAACTCCGGGATCTCGCGCGCGTACGCCTCGACCTCCCGGCGCGCGTTCGCCGACGCCTGCCGGGCCAACTCGGCGAAGAAGCTCCCCATGGGCGCGAGCATGCCCTTCCGGTCGAAGAAGCCGACAGGGGAAATCCGGACGGCATTTATCACTCTGCGCACATCGGAGACGACCGTGTCTGGGGCGCTTTGTCACAGTGCGCAAAATCCTTGGATCGGGACATTCCCATTGCCTGCTCCACTTGTGGAGGCACTGTGAACTGGCCTTAATGGGAACCGCGTACCAGCCCGTGGGGGAACACCACAGCGATCATTCCGGCCATCGCTCCGGATCAGCGCGGGAATCGGTACGGAAATCTCTCATCTGCGCGCCACTCCATGGTGCTTGTTCAAACGGGAGGGAAACACCGATGAAAGCAGGAACGAGAAAGAGAATCGCGGCGGCGGTGGCGGTCATGGCCACGTCGACAGCGCTCATGCTGAGCGCGCCGGGCAGTGGCTCGGCCGCTCCCGCCGCCACTCCCAGCCTGCGCGCGTTCGGGATCACAGGTGACGGCACCCAGATGGCCACGTTCACCACCGACCGGCCGAACGTGCTCGACTGGGTCAGGGACGTCGTCGGGCTCAGTGGCGACACGGCTTTGATCGGCATCGACTTCCGGGTGCAGAACGGCCTGATGTACGGCGTCGGCAACAAGGGCGGCATCTACACGATCGAGACCCCGCCGGCCACCACGGACGTCGTGATCACCAAGGTGTCCCAGCTCCAGTACACGCTGCACGGCACGAACTTCGGCGTCGATTTCAACCCGGCCGCCGACCGGCTGCGTGTGATCAGCGACAACGGCCAGAACCTGCGGCACAACCTCAACGACCACACGACCGTCCAGGACCTGAACCTCACCACCCCGCCGATCGAGGGCACGACCAAGGGCGTCTCCGCCGCCGCCTACACGAACAACGACCTCAACGGGGCCACCGCGACCACCCTGTTCGACATCAGCACGACCAGCGACCAGGTCCTCATCCAGTCCCCGGCCAACAACGGCACGCTGGCACCGACGGGCAGCCTCGGCATCGACGCGCAGATCAACGCCGGCATGGACATCTTCAGCACTCTGTCGGGTGGCAAGACGGTCAGCAACGCCGCCTTCGCCACTCTCGCCGCTTCCGGCGCCAACAGGCCCTCCCTCTACAGCGTCAACCTCTTCACCGGCGAGGCCACGCTCGTGGCCGACGCCGCCAAGGCCAAGTTCCCCCTGAACATCACGGACCTGGCCATCTCCCTCACCGGGAGCTGAGCCCCTCCCCAGGTCACTTACTCGCCGCGGCCCGGCTGCTCCCGGGCCGCGGCGAGCCCGAGACGTGTCCTTCGGGCACACCCTGTCGCGACCCTCTCTGATCGGGCTGCCCTGGGCAGCACGCCTGGCACATGGTCCGCGAGTGCCGGCCGGAGTGGTGGTGGGCCATGTCAGGTCAGTGGCGCGCCTGACCTCTTGGCCAGCAGTTGGCCACCTGTTTTACTTCGCGCATGATTACGGGCTTGATCACGGGGCTCTGTGTCCTCGTTGGCTCGGTGATCGGGACGATCCTCGTGGCACGGCGAGCGCGGCGGACAGCTGCTCGGGCCGAAGCAGGGGAAGCCGTCGTCTTCCAGGTCGGGGCCAACCTGCCGGACGAGGGACGCCGATACAGCCTTGGCCGGGTACCGGCCGGAAGTGAGTTCCGGTGGATGCCCCGCTGGTCGTGGACGCGGCTGCGTGAACTCCCGACAGATCTACGCTGTGTCTCCGCACGCGCAGCGACCCTTCGCGAAGCGCTGTGGCTCCCGAGCGGCGCGCTGGTGATCGAGTGTGAATCGTCTGCGGGGCCTGTACGACTGTGGGTCCGTGCGGAACATGCGCCGCACGTTGTAAAGATGATCCAGCGTACGGATACCCCGAACTTGTCGAAGCCTTGACAAGGTCCGGCCGACCGGCGCCCTACCAACGAGGCACCTCATGACTGACTGCCTGGCTGCCGCCATGGAGTCGGACCAGCCCAGAACCGCTACGCGGACCCGTCCGCCTGGGACCGGCTCCACGCCGACCTCGGCATACGGCATGAGCTTCGCCGAGTGGCTGTACCGCTATCTGATCGGCGAGGACATGGGCGGGCCCAACAGCTCCGCTTTCTACCCAGGTCCCGTGAAGCTCGAACACCTTCCGATGACCGCCGACGAACGTCCCGAGCCCTGGTACGGCCCGGACCGCGGGATGTGATGCGCCAACCGCACGGGCAAGAAGTGGCAGCCCGAATGAGACGACCTCCGAGGCTTGTCCCGTTGCTCCTGACTCCGGGGGCGTGGGTGCTGGCATGATGACGTCCGTGACTGCATGCAGAAAGGCCGATGCCGCGTAGACGGCCTGGCGCCCTGCGCGTCGAGCAGCGCGGTCCTCGCAGCTCGGAGGGCCCGCCGCCGGATCGGGTCCACGGGTTCTCCGGCCGCACGAGCCTCGCGATACATCGAGTAGAGAGGCTGTCGGCCGACTATTACGTCCATCCCGGTGCCACGGACCGTGCGCTGCGGCGGTACCGAGCTTTTCTGGAACCGCATGGACGTCGGCCCCTGTATCCGCAGCACGCGGAGTGCTCGTGCCGCGGCTGTTCCTTCGACGACGTGAGGCATGCCCGCGACGTGCTCGAGCTGGTCCTGGAGCAGCTGCCTGTCCGGGCTCGTGCCGAGCTGGGGCGCCAAGTGGTCTGCATGGACAGGGTGTACCTCAAGCGCACTCTTCCCGACCCGTTCGCCGACCGCCGGCAGTGGCGCTCCGGCCTTTGGTGGCGTCGTCGGCTCGCGGGCTAGGACCGGGCACTGACAATCCTGGACCGTCAGCCGTACTCGGGCTGCCACATGGCGTCCTGGATCTGCTGGATCACGTCGTCGAGGCGGGCCCGGGCGACGCCCTCCTCGGCGGCGCGGCGGGCGACGGCCGCGGCCACCACGGCCGAGGAGGTGCGCAGGTTCCGCACCTCCGGCAGCAGGGCGGCGCCGGGCTCCGACAGGTCGGCGAGGCCGGCGACGGCTTCCGCCGCGGACTGGAGCATGCCGTCGGTGATCCGCTCGGCGCGGGCCACCACGGCGCCCAGCCCCAGCCCGGGGTAGATGAGGGCGTTGTTGGCCTGGCCGATGACGTACGTGGTGCCGTCCAGCTCCACCGGAGGTACCGGGATGCCGGTGGCGACCAGGGCCTTGCCGCCGGTCCACCGCAGCACGTCCTCCGGCATGGCCTCGATCTTCTCCGTGGGGTTGGACAGCGGCAGGACGACCGGCCGGTCCACGTGGCGGGCCATGGAACGCACCACGTCCCGGGTGAAGGCCCCGTGCCGGGTGGAGGTTCCCACCAGCACGGTCGGGTGCACCCGATCCACCACACCTGCCAGGTCGGCCGGCCTGTCGTCGGGCCACTCGTCGTCGGGTCGCGCGTAGGGACGCTGGTAGTCGCGGAGTCCCTCGGTGGACTGCCGCAGCAGGCCCTGGCGGTCCAGGCACCAGATGCGGCGGGTGGCCTCCTCGCGGTCCAGGCCGTCGCGGACCATGGCGTCGCGCAGCTGGTCGGCGATGCCCACGCCCGCCGTCCCGGCGCCGAAGACCACGATCCGCTGGTCCCGCACGGGCGTGCCGGTGACCTGGGTCGCGTTCATGACGCAGGCCAGCGTGATCGCGCCGGTGCCCTGCATGTCGTCGTTGAAGGTGCAGGTCTTCTCGCCGTACTGCTGGAGGATGCGGCGGCCGTTGCCGGGGCCGAAGTCCTCCCAGTGCAGCAGCGCCTGCGGGAACAACTCGCCCACCGCCTCCACGAAGGCGGCGACGAACGCGTCGTACGCCTCGCCGCGCACCCTGTTGTGCCGGTTGCCGACGTACAGCGGGTCGTTGAGCAGCGCCTGGTTTCCGGTGCCGACGTCGAGCATCACCGGGATGGCCCGCCCCGGGTGGATGCCCGCGGCGGCGGTGTAGACCGCCAGCTTGCCGATCGAGAGCTGCATGCCGCCGACGCCCCAGTCGCCGATGCCGAGGAGTTGCTCCGCATCGGTGGCAACGAGCAGGTCGACGTCGTCGGGGCCGAGGGCGAGCGCCTCGAACGCGGGGCGGATGTCCTGGGGGCGGTCGATGGAGAGGTAGACGCCGCGCGGGCGCCGGTATTCGTGGCTGTAGCGCTTGACCGCCTCGCCCACGGTCGGGTCGTACACGATCGGCAGCAGCTCGGTGAGGTGGTCGCAGAGCAGCCGGAAGTAGAGGACCTCGTTGCGGTCGTGGAGCTGCTCCAGGTACACGTTCTTCGCCAAGTCGTCCGGCTGGGCATGGAGTTGCTCCCAGGCGCGGCGGGTCTGAAGCTCCAGAGAGAGGACTGCGGGCGGGAGCATCCCGACCAGGCCGTGGCGCTCCCGTTCCTCCTGGGTGAAGGCGACTCCCTTGTTGCGCAGCGGGTCCGTGAGCAGTGCGTGACCGTCCGGTTGCCCGCGGCTGGTGTGGCTCTTCCCGGGATTGCCCTTCCCGGGATGGCTCTTCCCGGGGTGGTCCTTCCCCCTCCCCTGGTGGTCGTTCTGTGCGCGGTTGCTGGACGGGGCCATCGGATCTCCTTGCGTCGTACGACTGCCGTAGGGGCTGGTTTCCGGCCAGGCGCCCCGGGTACCCCGGTCGGCGTGACAGGCGCACCGGCGCCCATCCCTTTGCCGCACGTTGACCCGGTGCAGCGATCCCCGCGATGAGAGAAGAGGGGGATTTCCCCATGTCCAAGCCCGCCCAGCAGCAACAGCCCCCGGGCACCGAAGCGGACCTTCGGCCCCAGGCCGACCACGGTGAGCACACCTACCGCGGCTCGGGCCGCCTGGCCGGGAAGGCGGCGCTGATCACCGGGGGTGACAGCGGTATCGGCAAGGCGGTCGCGATCGCCTACGCCCGCGAGGGTGCCGATGTGCTCCTCTCGCACCTGGACGAGGAGGAGGACGACGCCCGCGACACGGCGCGCTGGGTGGAGGAGGCCGGCCGCACGGCGGTCCTGGTGCCCGGTGATCTGAGCGATCCCGCCCACTGCCGGGAGGTGGCGGCCCGGGCCGTCGAGGCGTTCGGTCGCATCGACGTCCTGGTCAGCAACGCGGCGTTCCAGATGTTCCGCGACTCGATCGAGGAGATCCCCGACGAGGAGTGGGACCACACGCTGGCGACCAATCTCAGCGCCATGTTCCACCTCTGCAAGGCGGCCGTGCCGCACATGAAGTCGGGTGCGTCGATCATCGCGTCCACCTCGGTGAACTCCGACTCGCCGCCTCCGGGCCTGCTGGCGTACAACGCGACGAAGGCGGGCATCGCCAACATGGTCGGCTCCCTGTCCCAGTCGCTCGCCGAGCGGGGCATCCGGGTCAACAGCGTCGCCCCGGGGCCCATCTGGACGCCGCTGATCCCCGCCACGATGCCGCCGGAGCAGGTCGAGGACTTCGGCGGCCAGACACCGCTGGGACGGGCCGGGCAGCCGGCGGAACTCGCCCCCGTGTACGTCATGCTCGCCTCGGACGAGGCCGCGTACGTCTCGGGCGCGCGCATCGCCGTCACGGGCGGCCAGCCCATTCTCTGACACCTCGTCAGGGAGCTTTCCCTCAGCAACCAGGAGTGACCGTGGATTGGTACCCCTTGCGGCTGACCACCCCGGTCAAGCAGCACGTCTTCGGCGGCCGGGCCCTCGCCGAACGGCTGGGCCGCACCGGCCTGCCCGACGGCCCGGTCGCCGAGACCTGGGAGGTCAGCGATGTGGACGGCGAGGGAGCGCGGGTCGCCGACGGCTCGCTGGCCGGCCGCACGCTGCGCCGGCTCGTCGAGGAGCACCCCGACGAACTCGTGGGGCGCGGCTGGCGCGGCCCGCGCTTCCCGGTGCTGACCAAGTTCATCGACGGCACCGGCGCCCTCCCGGTCCATCTGCACGCCGACGACGACACCGCCCGCCGGCTGGAGGGCGAGCCCCACGGAAAGACCGAGGCGTGGCACGTCCTCGACGCGGCCCCGGGAGCCACCGCCCTGGTGGGGACGCAAGCCGGTGTGGACCGGGACACGCTGCACCGGGCCCTGCTCGCACAGGACTTCGACGCGGTCATGCGCCGGCTTCCGGTGCGGGCCGGGCAGACCGTCTACGTGCCCGGCGGCACCCTGCACAGTTTCGGCCCCGGCACCCTCGTCCACGAGATCGAGCAGACCTCCGACATCCAGCAGCACGCCATGCGCCGGCACATGGAGGACGGCTCGGAACTGGACGACGAGGAGTGGCACACCAACCTCGGACGGCTCCTCGACGAGTGGCGTCCCGGACCACGCCCCGAGTTCCACTCCGGCCTGAGCGTCCAGGTCGACGACGGCGTGGAACGCACCGTGCTGTGCGCCGGCCCGTACTTCGCCCTGGAGCGGTGGCGGGCGGGCACCACGGCCCCACTGGTGCACGACTTCTCCACCGCGCTGGTCGTCAGCAACGCCGGTGCCCCGGTCACCGTGGAGTCCGGTGGCCGGTCCGAGCGGCTCGGGCGGGCCAGGAGCCTGCTGCTGCCGGCGGCGCTGGGCCATGTACGGATCGAGGGGCCCGCCGATGTCCTCATCGGCTACCTGCCCGACCTGGAACACGACATCCGCACGCCGCTGCTCGCGGCCGGGCACGGGGCCGCCGCCGTGGCCGCGCTCGGTGAGGGCCTCACCGAGCCACACACGTAGAAAGCACGCGGAAAGCACGCGGAAAAGCACGTAGAAGGAGCTCCATGGGCACCATCACCACCAGCGACGACGTCACGCTCCACTACGAGGAACAGGGCACCGGCCCCCCTCTCGTCCTGATCCACGGCTGGGGCTTCAGCGGCCGCTTCTTCACCCGCAACGTGGACGCCCTGGCCGAACACGCCCGCGTCATCACCGTCGATCTGCGCGGCCACGGTGACTCCGGCAAACCCCGCCACGGCTACCGCGTGTCGAGGCTGGCCAAGGACCTGTTCGACCTCCTCGAAGAACTCGACCTGCGTGAGGTCACCGTCCTGGGCTGGTCACTGGGCTGCCCGGTCATCTGGAGCTATCTCGAACTCTTCGGCGGCCACCGCCTGGCCCGGGCGGTGTACGTCGAGCAGGCACCCCGCCAGTACTACGCGCCGGACTGGCCGCACGCACACGCCACTTGCTACGACGAGCCCTCCCTGGCCGCCCTGCAGACGCAGCTCACCTGCGATCCCCCGGCCTTCGACGAGGACCAGATCCACACGGTCTTCGCCACCGAACCCACCCCGCCGGAAAGGGAGTTGCTCCTGGCCGAGATGGCCAAGTCACCCGCGTTCGCACGCAACGCGCTGATGGCCGAGCACACCCGCCACGACTGGCGCGACCTGCTGCCCACGCTCCGGCTGCCCGGCCTGGTCCTGGTCGCACGCCAGGACCAGGTGTTCCCGTGGCAGGGCCCCGCCTGGGTCGGCGAGGCGCTCCCGGATGCCCGGACCGTCTTCTTCGAGCACAGCGGCCACGGGCTGTTCTTCGACGAGCCGGAGAAGTTCCACCGGACGGTCACGGGGTTCCTGGCCGACAACTGTGCCGAGGCGGACGTACTCGTATGACTCTCACGGACAGCACCACACCCCCGCTCGCCTTCCCCTACGGCGTCAACCAGTTCACCACCATGCCCTGGTCCTTCGAGGAGGACCTGACGCACTACGCCGACCTCGGTGTCGAGGCGATCGAGCTGTGCGAGACCAAGCTCGACGACGACCATGACCGCGCCAAGGCGCAACTCGCCTCCGTCGCCGAGGCGGGACTGCCGATCAGCTCGGTCCAGCCCCTCGTACGGACCGTGTTCCCCAGCGAGACCCAGCCGGGCCCCGCCGCCCGGCGCGACCGGCTGGACCGCTTCCGCCGCAGCGTGGAGCTGATCGCACCGTTCGCCCCGGGCGCGGTCTTCGTCACGAACACCGGGCCGGCGCCCGACGGGAACCTGCACGAGGCGATCCGCCAGGTCGTCAACCATCACCGCGAACTGGCGGACATCGCCGCCGGCCACGGCGTACGCATCGCGCTGGAACCCCTCAACCCCGTCCTGGTCAACGCGGAGACCGCCATCTGGACCTACCGGCAGGCGCTCGGCATCGTCCAGGAGGTCGACCGGGAGAACGTGGGCGTCTGCCTCGACCTGTGGAACCTGTGGCAGGACCCGGACTTCGTCCCCCACCTCGCGGACGCCCCCGACCGCCTGTTCCTGCTCCAGGTCAGCGACTGGCGCACACCGCGCTCGCGGATGGACCGGCGCAGTGTCGGCACCGGTGACATCCCGGTGGGCCGACTGCTGCACGCGGCCCACGGCGTCGGCTACCGCGGCCCCTGCGTCCTGGAGATCTTCTCCGACGACGTGCCGGACTCGCTCTACGAGACGGACCTGGACGAGCTCCTGCGCGCCAACCGGACGGCCCTCGAGTCGGCTTGGCGGGCCGGCTGAGCGCGGGCGGGAGCGGCCGTCCGTGCCCTCGGCCCTTTGCGGGAGTCCCTGCGAAGGCCACGGCCCCGGTTCAAGCCCGCCTCCCGTCGGCTCGCCCGTCAGCCGGTCCCGCACGAAAGCACCAGACCGCACCCGCCCGTCGCGCTCTCACAGGCGCCGTCTCCCACGGCCAGTACGGCGCGCGTGCCGGGGGCACCGTCGAGGCCGGCACCGAGGGCATCGCCGCCGCCACGGGCAAGGTCATCACGGCCGCGGCGGCCATCTCGCCCGGCCGTGATGCAGCTCCTCGGTACCCGCGCCTGGTGGCTGCCCGCCCCGCTGGCCCGGCACCTGCCGACGGTGGCGCTGGAACGGCCGGCCGGCGAGTGACCCGGCACGGACGGATCTCCTGGTACCGCAAGGGGCCGCCCAGGTGACCGCAGGTGTCCGTGGGGAGCACCGGCTCGGTTCCACGACGCGTCACTCCTATCGTGGAACATCAGCGATGGGACGGTCGGGCCGAGGTGGGCAGCACATGAGGAAACCGCAGATCGACTATGCGGCGGTGTTCCGGGCCCTCCCCGGCATGGTGGCGCTGCTGACTCCGGACCTGGTGTACGCCGACGCCAACGAGGACTTCCTCCGGCTGGCCGGGCGCACCCGCGAGCAGTTGGTGGGCCGCTACATCTTCGACGTCTTCCCCGAGAACCCCAACGATCCGGCCGCGGCCGGCATGCGGGAGACCGAGGCGTCGATGCTGCGGGTGGTGGAAACCGGTGAGCGCGACACCATGGCGCTGCTGCGCTACGACATCGAGGACCGCGAGCGTCCCGGCCACTGGGTGGAGCACTTCTGGAGCCCGGTCAACGCCCCGGTGCTGGACCGGGACGGAAACGTGGTGCTGATCGTGCACCGGGTGGAGGAGATCACCGAACTCATCCGCGCCCGCGGCGCCGCGGACAGCGACAGCAGCCGGGCCCGCGTGCTGGAGGCCGAGCTCTACACCCGCGCCCGTGAGCTGCAGGAGCTCAACGAACGCCTGCGCCGGGCCCAGGCGCGCGACCGCGAGGTCGCCCTCGCCCTGCAGGAGGCCATGCTGCCCGCTCCCACTCCGGTCGGGCATCACAGGGCAGCCGTCCGCTACCGGCCCGCCATCGGGACCCTGAACGTGTGCGGCGACTGGTACGACCTGGTCGACCTGCCCGGCGACCGGATCGCGGTCGCCGTCGGCGACGTCGTCGGCCACGGCCTGAGAGCCGCCGGCGTCATGGGTCAGCTGCGCAGCGCGCTGAGCGCGGCCGCCCGTGTCGCCGACGGCCCCGCCCGGGCCCTGGAGGCCCTCGGGCTGTACGCCCGCCATGTCGAGGGAGCCGAGTCGACCACCGTGGTGAAGACCTACGTCGACTGGGACGCCCACACCCTCACCTACAGCAGCGCGGGCCACCTTCCGCCCGCCCTGCTCCGGCCCGACGGCACCGTGACCTTCCTCGACCAGGCGACCGATCCGCCTCTGGGTGCCCGCCCCGAACACGTCCCGCGGCCGCAGGCCGACCTTCCCTTCGCCGAGGGGGACATCCTGGTCCTCTACACCGACGGCCTGGTCGAGCGCCGCGACGAGGACATCGACGCCGGCCTGGCCCGGCTCGCCGACTCCCTCGTCCGTCACGGGCGATCCGGCCCGGAGGCCCTGGCCGACGCCCTCCTGGCCGATCTCCTCCCACCTGGTGGCAACACCGACGACACGGCGCTGGTCGTCATACGCCTGTGACCGGGAAACATCCCAGGCCACACGGCGAGACAGCGATGGGCAACCGGCGCGGTCAGCGGGCGGCGAGGAGCTCCAGTGTGTCGATCACGCGGTTCGAGAAGCCCCACTCGTTGTCGTACCAGGCGACCACCTTGACGTGGCGGCCCTCGACGCGGGTGAGGGCCGAGTCGAAGATCGACGAGGCCGGATTGCCCGTGATGTCGGACGACACGAGCGGGTCCTCCGAGTACTCGAGGATGCCGGCGAGCGGCCCCTGGGCCGCGGTGCGGTACGCCGCCAGCACGTCGTCGCGCGTCACGTCGCGGGCGACGGTCGTGTTGAGTTCGACGATCGAGCCGACCGGCACCGGTACGCGGATCGAGTCGCCCGACAGCTTGCCGTCGAGGTTCGGCAGCACCAGGCCGATCGCCTTGGCGGCGCCGGTCGTGGTCGGCACGATGTTGACGCCGGCGGCACGGGCGCGGCGGGCGTCGCGGTGCGGACCGTCCTGCAGGTTCTGCTCCTGCGTGTAGGCGTGCACCGTCGTCATGAACCCGTGCTCGATACCGGCGAGTTCGTCGAGGACCGCGGCCAGCGGCGCGAGCGCGTTGGTGGTGCAGGAGGCGTTCGAGACGATCGTGTGCACCTCCGGGTCGTAGGCGTCGGTGTTGACCCCGAACGCGAGGGTGACGTCGGCGCCGTCCGACGGGGCGCTGACCAGGACCTTCTTCGCGCCCGCGTCGAGGTGGGCGCGGGCGGCCTTGGCCGAGGTGAAGCGGCCGGTGGCTTCCAGGACGATGTCGACACCGAGTTCGGCCCACGGCAGCTGCGCCGGTTCGCGCTCGGCCAGGACCGTGATCCGGCGGCCGTCGACGACCAGGGTGTTCCCGTCGGCGGTCACCGGCCGTCCGAGCCGGCCGGCCGTGCTGTCGTAGGCGAGCAGCCGGGCGAGCGTGGCGGGTTCCGTCAGGTCGTTGACGGCGACGACCTCGAGGGCGCTGTCGCGCTCCAGCAGGGCGCGCAGCACATTGCGTCCGATGCGGCCGAATCCGTTGATGGCGATGCGAGTCATGAGTGGTGTCCCTTCCCTTCCCCACCAGGCTCGCCCGCGGCTCGCGCCGCTGACAGTGGCGGGATCGCCACGGTTCAAAAGGATCCCGCCACGCCCGCCGCGCGCTGACGGGGGCTACTCGCCGCGGGTGAAGGTGCGCCGGTACTCGCTCGGTGTGGTGCCGAGGATGCGCTGGAAGTGCAGGCGCAGGTTGGCGCCGGTGCCGAGCCCGACGTCGGCGGCGATCTGCTCGACGCCGCGCTCGGAGCGCTCCAGCAGCTCGCGGGCCAGGTCGATGCGGGCGCGCATCACCCACTGCATCGGCGTGTAGCCGGTCTCCTCGACGAAGCGCCGGGAGAACGTGCGCGGCGAGACCCCCGCCTGCCGCGCCAGTATGTCGAGGGTGAGGGGCTCGCCCAGCTTGTGCAGCGCCCACTCGCGGGTGGCGGCGAACCGCTCGCCGAGCGGCTCGGGGACGCTGCGCGGCACGTACTGGGCCTGGCCGCCGCTGCGGTAGGGGGCCGCGACCAGACGCCGGGCCGCGTGGTTGGACGCGGCGACCCCCAAGTCGCCGCGCAGGATGTGCAGGCACAGGTCGATGCCGGAGGCGGCGCCGGCCGAGGTGAGCACGCTGCCCTCGTCGACGAACAGCACGTTCTCGTCGACCTGGACGAGCGGGTGCCTGGCCATGAGGGCCCGCGTGTAGTGCCAATGCGTCGTGGCGCGCCTGCCGTCGAGCAGGCCCGTGGCGGCGAGCGCGAAGGCACCCGTCGAGATGGCGGCGAGCCGCGCACCCCGGTCGTGGGCGGCGACCAGTGCCTCGACGACGGCCTGCGGCGGGTCCTCGCGGTCCGGGAACCGGTAGCCGGGGACGAAGACGATGTCGGCCCAGGCCAGCGCGTCGAGGCCGTGGGCGACGTAGTACGCGAGGCCGTCGCCGCCGGTCACGAGACCGGGTGTCGCCCCGCACACCCGCACCTCGTACGGCATGCTCGCGCGGGTCGTGAACACCTGCGCGGGAATGCCGACATCGAGCGGCTTCGCACCCTCGAGCACGAGGACGGCGACGCGATGCAGGCGGGGGGCGGGCACAGGATGAGGTTACGTGGGGCGTGACCGGCCGCGCTTCCGTCAGTGGAACAGCGCCGTGAGCAGGTCGTCGCCGATGCGACAGCCTCCAGGGCAGCACCTTCCCCCTGCGCAAGGAAGGCGATCCCGAGCTCCTGAAGGACCCGGCCGTGCCGCGCCGCGGCGTTGTGCCTACCCCCGCATGGCGTCGTTGTGACTACCCCCGCATGGCGTCGTCGTGACTACCCCCGCATGGCGTCGCGGACGAGCGCGGTGTCGACGAACTGCTCGAAGCGGACGATGAGGCCGCCAGGGTGGCGCGCAGGGCCTCCAGGTCGCCGGCCGCGGAGGCCAGGTACTGGCGGCGGACCACGTCGGCCGGGGCCGTGGAGGTCGCGAAGTCGGTGTGCTCGCAGGTCATGCGACTCAGCCCCACTTCATCTCGCCCTTGGCGACCTTCGCCCCGAGCTGGGCGGCGATCAGCATGCCGTGGTCGGGGTAGCGCCTGACGAGCGCCTCGGTCAGCGCGGCGCCGTCGGCCGCCTTGCCGAGTTCCTCCTCGAAGGCGACGAGGTAGTCGCGGGTGGCGGTGACGGCTGAGGCGTCGGCCGGCGTGCCGGGCAGGCGGTGGCCGGGGACGACCAGCGCCGGCTGCAGGGCGGCCATCTCGTCGAGCAACTCGATCCAGACGGAGCGGTCGGCGGGGGTGGGGGTGTCGGCGACCCAGACGTGCTCCTGCTGGAAGAGCAGGACGCCGCCGAGGAGGGCGCGGTGCCCGGCCTGCCACAGGTAGTGGCGGTCGGGCAGGCCGGCCGGGCCGCCCTTGAGCTCGAAGCGGTGGCCTTCGAGGGTGAGGTCACCGGTCAGCGGGGTGAGGTCGACCAGGCGGGTGGGCAGGTTCGGGCCGAGGGCCGCCCACGCCTTGAGCTTGCCCTCGTAGGAGTGCCGGATGTGCTCGATGACGATCGGGGTGGCGACGAAGGTGGCGTCGGGGAAGGCGTCGGCGAGGACCTCGGCGCCGAAGTAGAAGTCGGGGTCGCCGTGGCTGACAAAGACGGTGGTCAGCTTCTTGCCGGAGTCGAGGATCTCGGCGGCGAGGCGGTGCCCGTCGGCGCGGGTGAAGCCGGCGTCGACCAGCAGCGCCTCCTGCTCACCGGTGACGAGGGTGGCGGTCTTGTTCCTGCTGCCGGCCGGGAAGTCGAGGTCGAGGACCTTGAAGGAGAGAGTGCTCATGGGGGGACCTCCTGGAGGGATGGAGTTCAGCCGGTGCGGGCGGTGGTCAAGTCGGCCAGTCGCCGGTCGATCTCGTCGGCGGTGGCGTGGCCATGGGCCAGGGGGGTGACGCGGTCGCCGTCGACGGCGAGCAGCGTGGGGAAGCCGGTGACGCCCAGGCCGGCGGAGCGGTGGAAGTCGTCCGCCGCCGCGGTGTGCGCCTCGGGCGCGTCGAAGGCGGCGACGACGGCGTCGGCGTCGGCGTCCAGACCTGCCTCCTCGGCGACCTCCCGGTAGGTCGCGGCGTCGGAGAGGCTGAGGCCGTCGACGTAGAAGGCCCGCTGGAGGGCGCCGGCCAGTTCCGCCGCGCGGCCGGGTGCCACCCCGCGCAGGGCGGCGACGCCGCGCGCGGCGGCCTCGGAGTCCATGACGAACGACCCGTCGGCGATCAGCCGCTCGTAGCCCTCGCCGAACTCGGCGCCGGTCAGCTCGGCGATCCGGGCATTGGCGCCCTGGACGTAGCCGAACTCCCGGATCGGCACCCGGCGCGGCCCGGTGAACAGACCGCCGGAGACCACGTCGACCGGCAACTCGGGATGGCGGGAGACGACCTCGCACAGGGTTCCGGAGAACCCGTGCGACCAGCCGCAGTAGGCGTCGAAGACGTAGACGAGCTTCATCGAGGCTCCCAGCGAAGGCATGGCGCGCCCGCCGAACGCGAGCGGTTCATCTGACCAAACAGTAACTGACTCGTCAGATATTCCGCCGCGGAGGCCCGCAGTGGCCCGCAGAGATCCGCAGAACCCCGCAGGACGTTCAGGGCAGGCGCGGCAGCTCGTCCCGTGCGGAGTGGCTCAGGATCCGCAGGTCCTCGGCGAACCGCTCCCGGTCCTCGGGCGGCAGCGGCGCCAGGAAGTAACGCCGGATGTTCTCGACGTGCACCCGGGACGCCCGCACCGTGGTCTCCTCCCCCAGCGGGGTCAGCCGTACCAGCCGCCCACGCCGGTCTCCGGGATCCTCGGCGCGCTCCACCAGCCCGGCCGCCTCCATCCGGTCGACGAGACGCGTCGCCCCGCCCGTGGTCAGCACCTGCTCCTGGGCGATGGCCCGCATCGAGAGCCCCGGATCACCCGCCCGCCCCAGGATGAGCAGCACCTCGAACATCAGATGGCTGATGCCGCACTCCAGTTCCAGCGACCGGCCGAGGATGTACTCCAGCCGGTTCGCCGCCCCCTGCAACCGCCCGAACGCCAGCACCAGCGCGTTGTCCGCGGCCTCCTTCGGCGACGAGATCTCCGCCGGCTCTTCCCCGTTCCCACCGCCCGACTGGGCCTCCACACCATGCATCCACCGATCATGCCCGGTGCGGCCCCGGGAGCTCACGCCCCCGGGGGTGTTCAGTGGCTCGGCGGTCGACGACTCAGCGGTCGATGTAGCTGAAGTCGCCCACGGTCCAGGCGCTGACGTCCTTGATCGCGACTCGGTACATACCGCCCGTCTCGGGGATGCCGAGGCTGCCCTGCAGGATCCGTGCGAGATGGAAGTGCAGGTGGGTGGGCGGCTCGTCGCTGTCGGGCCGGCTCTCGCGCCGGCCGTGAGCGAAGACGTCGGCGAACGGGCCGAGCCGCTCCGAGTCCTTCAGGACGTCCGCCACCCGCTCCCGCCACACGGCCTCAGGGGCCAGGCGGCCGGTGATGACGGCGCCGCCGACGACCACGGTCAGTGACATCTGATTGCTTCGCTCGGACTCAACCGCGGCGGAGATGGCGACGAGCAGCTCATCAGGGTTCGACATAAGTGCACATCTTATTCAGCTGCCTCTCCCGGAACCCCCGCGGGCTTGAAGAGACTGCGCCGAAGCCGCAGGGGCGAGCCCCGTGACGCAAGGCGGCGCGACGGCGAACCGCCGTCCACAGCCGATGTGTTGCCATGTCACGGCCGTGCCACGGCGGTGTCCTGAAGGCAAGACGGGCGCGACCCGGGGGCTCCGGGGCTCCTCCTAGTCAGCACAGACCTGCTCCACCCCGCCTCGGAAGGAACCTCCCGTGAAGAACCGCCACCTGCGCAAGGCCGTCGTCGCCACCGCCGCGATCACCGCCGGGCTGCTGATGACGGCATGCCAGAACAGCACGGCCGACAACTCGTCGGGCACCAGCGGAACGGGCACGGCGGCGGTCGCCGAGAAGGCCTCGGACACCAAGAACGCCAAGAACTCCAGCGACGCCAAGGGCTCCAAGAACTCCTCGGCCTCCTCGGCCTCCAAGACCTCCAAGAACTCGAAGGGCGTCAGCGGCTCGTTCAAGAACGGCAAGGTCACCTATCTCGCCCCGGGCAAGTACATCGTGTCCGTGCCGGGCAAGGGCGACCAGCAGTTCCTGGTCGCCGACGACACCGAGGTCTACGGCGCCGGCACGATATGCGGCGACGCGGGGTCCAAGGTGGACGCGCCCTGCACGCTGGACCAGCTGGAGACTGCCACGAAGAAGGCCGCCGTGAGCGCCGACGTGGAGATGACGAACGGCATCGCGACCCTGGTGACCGAGCGGCGTGCCGCTCAGCGGGACTCGACCGTCATCGAGGGCATCAACAAGGGCAAGGGTGTCAACGGGACCTGGTTCGGCAACGTCTCCTACCTGGCGCCGGGCAAGTACACGGTCTCCGACCTGAAGGGCACCGAGCAGCAGTTCTTCGTCGCCGAGGACACGAAGATCTGGGGCTACGGCGACATCTGCGGGGACACGGACACGGGTGAGGGCGGCCAGGGCGGCACCGAGTGCACCGAGGCGGAACTGGAGACGGCCGCCAAGAAGGGCGTCAGCGCCGAGGTCGTCATCAGCAACGGCATCGCGACCACCATCCGCGACGACCACTGAGCCATGGAAACGGGGAGATGATGGCGGTTATGCGCATCCGCATCGACGCCGTCGACCTGCCCGGCCGCACCGGCCCCGCCTCCGCCGACGGCAGGGTCCCCGCCTACGGCAACCTCCACGTCGCCGTGCAACGCCGCGACCGTCCGGCCGAACTCCTCGCACCACAGCCCGGTGACGCACCGTCCGCGACCTGGACCCTGGAGTGCACCACGAGCACGTCACCGACCGGCACCGACATCAAGGGCCCCTACGTGCAGGACCGACTGGGCCGGCGGTTCGTCTACCTGTCGTGGGGCACGGTCGACGACTCGGGCGTCTTCACGATGTTCCGCCGCGCCAAGCTCATGCTCGACGCCGTCCCCGCCGACGTACTCGCCGCCGCAGCACGCGACGGACTGCTCGTCGGACACCTCGGCCTGACCGACGAGCAGGGCGGCCCCCGGTGCGGACGCGTCGAGCCTCCGCACATCACGTGGACCGCCGCCCGCGCCGAGTAGGGCGCCCCGGCAGAGCGTCCCAGCGCGGCGGGCGCCCTGGGGCTCGGTGCCAGGCCGACCCGGTGTGCAGCGACAGCAGCGGGAGCCACCGTGCGCTCGCCTTCGCCGCGGTCGTGCACCTCGGCCCTTGACCGCGCCCATGGAAGGATGTCGCCCGTGACCGGATCGCCTTCCTCGTCCGTAGCCGAGGGCACGCCTCACCACCACGGCCTGAGTTCCCGTGCCGCCGGCTTGCTGGTCTTCGGGTCGTCGGCCGCGGTCCTGGTGGTCGAGATCGTCTCTCTGCGGCTGCTGGCTCCCTACCTCGGCCTCACCCTCGAAACCAGCACGATGGTGATCGGCATCGCCCTCACCGCGATCGCCTTCGGCTCCTGGCTGGGTGGGCGCATCGCGGACCAGGTCGATCCACGCCGGCTCCTGGGCCCCTCGCTGGGGGTGTCGGGAGCGGTCGTCGCGCTCACCCCTGCCGTGCTGCGCACCAGTGCGGAGTGGGCGCCGGCGGTGCTCCTCCTGATCGCGTCGCTGACCATCCTCGTGCCGGGCGCGCTGCTCTCGGCGGTGACGCCGCTCGTGACCAAGTTGCGTCTCAGCAGTCTTGCCGAGACCGGAACGGTGGTCGGCCGGCTGTCCGGCGTCGGCACCGTCGGCGCCATCGTCGGCACCGTCCTCACCGGCTTCGTCCTCGTCTCGCGGTTGCCGGTCAGCGGCATACTGATCGGCCTCGGCATGCTGCTGGTCGCCGGCTCGGCGGTGGTCGAGTGGCGCGCGCGTGGGTGGAGCGGCACCCCTGCCCTGACACTCGTGGTCGTGGCCGGCGGCCTCGCCACCACGGTCGCGCCCGGTGGCTGCGACACGGAGACCAGGTACCACTGCGCACGGGTCGTCGCGGACCCCGACCGCGACAGCGGCCGCACACTCGTCCTGGACGGCCTGCGGCACTCCTATGTCGACCTCGACGACCCGACCTTCCTCAAGTTCGAGTACGTGCGCGCCATCGCGGCGGTGGTCGATGCCGCCTTCCCCGAAGGGGAGCCGCTCGCCGCCCACCACGTGGGCGGCGGCGGACTCACCTTTCCCCGTTACCTCGCGGCCACCCGGGCCGGGACGCGCAGCCTGGTGTCCGAGATCGACAGCGGGGTCGTGCGCATCGACCGTGACCAGCTCGGTCTGAGGCCGGACGCCGGTATCGACGTACGCGTCGAGGACGGCAGGCTCGGCCTGCGGCGGCTGGACGCCGGCAGTCGTGACCTCGTCGTCGGCGACGCCTTCGGGGGCGTCAGCGTGCCATGGCACCTCACCACGGTCGAAGCGATGACCGACGTACGGCGGGTGCTCAAGGAGGACGGCCTGTACGTCGCCAACCTCATCGACCACGGTGGTCTGGCCTTCGCCCGTGCCGAAGTGGCCACCCTCAGCGAGACCTTCAAGCACGTCGCCCTCGTCGGCGAACCCAGCGACATCGGTCTCGACCCGACCGCCACTCCCCAGGGTGGCAATTTCGTGGTGATCGCCTCGGACCGGCCGTTCGACCCGCGCGCAACCCAGCGAGCGCTGGACGCCCGGCAGACCAGCTGGAAGATCACCACCGGCGACGACCTCATCTCCTGGATCGGCGACGCCCACGTGCTCACCGACGACCACGCACCCGTGGACCAGCTCCTCCAGCCGTACGGCCCGGGGAGCAGCGGGTGACGGTCACATCGGCGCCCCGGGGCCGCCCCTCCGGCTGTCACCCGTATGCCGATGTGACCTTCCTCGCGATCGGGGCGTCGCAGCACGCCCGCCGGCGTCCCCTGCGCTGAGGGCTACGGCCGCCGCGCAGGGGTCATCGGAGGAGGTCATGGCGCTGCGGGCGGAGGCGGTGGCAGGAACAGTGCAGCCCCGCGGAGCCAATATCTGTTTTTGCGAGATGAGAAATTGGCGCGGCCCCCGGCAAGTATTCCTCGATCGCCGGACGGGGCGGAAATCGTGCTCCGTACAGGGCCGGTCGCGCCATGCTACTGTCGATCTCAGTTGCAGGTGTGGTTGCCAGAAGGTTCATTTTCCTACGGGGTAATCAGCACGGCGACGCGGAATCCGCACAGGGCGAATTCCGAACATCGTCTCCGAAGGAGAATTAACATGGCTACTGGCACCGTGAAGTGGTTCAACGCGGAAAAGGGCTTCGGCTTCATCGAGCAGGACGGCGGCGGCGCCGACGTCTTCGCCCACTACTCGAACATCTCCGCCCAGGGCTTCCGTGAGCTGCTGGAAGGCCAGAAGGTGTCCTTCGACATCGCCCAGGGCCAGAAGGGCCCGACGGCCGAGAACATCGTTCCCGCCTGACATCGCGGCAACGCATATTTCGCAGCTGGGGCCCGCACCTTGGGGTGCGGGCCCCAGCTCGCTGCTTTTCAGGGCGCGTGACAAGAACGCCGCGCCCACCCTCTCAGGCTCGTTCTCGCGATTCTCTGCGCCGTTCGTTTTGCTGCGGAAATTCCTTGATACGTGCCTACCAGCTCACATCGAGGAAGGTTCCGCTTGAACCGCGCACGCACCACCCGCACGCCCCGCACCTACGACCGCTCCCGGGGCGCTGCCACCAAGGGCTCGGGGGCGCCGCGGCGCTCCAAGGGCTACGACCGCCGGCCGGCCGCTCCCCAGGGGGAGTTCGCGCTGCCGGTGACGACCACTCCGGCGCTGCCCGCCGTCGAGGCGTTCGCCGACCTCGCCCTGCCGGCGCCGCTGCTGGCCGCACTCGGCCACGAGGGCGTGACCGTGCCGTTCCCCATCCAGGGAGCGACCCTGCCGAACTCGCTCGCCGGGCGTGACGTCCTCGGCCGCGGCCGCACCGGGTCGGGCAAGACCCTCGCCTTCGGCCTCGCGCTGCTGGCCCGTACCGCCGGCCGGCGCGCGGCCCCCCGGCAGCCGCTCGCCCTGGTCCTCGTCCCCACCCGCGAGCTCGCCCAGCAGGTGACCGACGCGCTCACCCCGTACGCCCGCTCCGTGCGGCTGAAGCTGGCCACCGTGGTCGGCGGCATGTCGATCGGCAGGCAGGCCGGTGCGCTGCGGTCCGGTGCGGAGGTCGTCGTCGCGACGCCGGGACGGCTCAAGGACCTCATCGACCGCGGCGACTGCCGGCTGGACGACGTCACCATCACCGTCCTCGACGAGGCCGACCAGATGGCCGACATGGGCTTCATGCCGCAGGTCACGGCCCTGCTCGACCAGGTGCGCCCCGAGGGACAGCGGATGCTCTTCTCCGCCACCCTGGACCGCAACGTCGACCGCCTGGTCCGCACCTACCTGACGGACCCCGTGGTCCACTCCGTCGACCCGTCCGCGGGCGCGGTCACCACGATGGAGCACCACGTGCTGCACGTGCACGAAGCGGACAAGCACCGCACGACGACCGAGATCGCGGCGCGGGACGGCCGGGTGATCATGTTCCTGGACACCAAGCGCGCCGTGGACCGGCTGACCGAGCACCTGCTGAACAACGGCGTGCGCGCCGCGGCTCTGCACGGCGGCAAGTCCCAGCCCCAGCGCACGCGGACCCTCGCCCAGTTCAAGACCGGCCATGTGACGGTACTGGTGGCGACCAACGTCGCGGCCCGCGGCATCCACGTCGACAACCTCGACCTGGTCGTCAACGTGGATCCGCCCACCGACCACAAGGACTACCTGCACCGCGGCGGCCGTACCGCCCGTGCCGGCGAGTCCGGCAGCGTCGTCACCCTCGTGACACCCGGTCAGCGCCGCGGCATGACCCGGCTGATGGCCTCGGCCGCCATCACCCCCCAGGTCACGCCGGTGCGTTCGGGTGAAGCGGAGCTGAGCCGGATCACGGGCGCCCAGACCCCGTCCGGTGTCCCGGTCGTCATCACCGCGCCGGCCCCGGCGCACCCCCGCCGCGGCACGTCCTCCGGAGCCCCGTCGTCCCGGGGCCGCCGCCCCTCCCGGGGGCGCCCCACCGGGCAGGCGGGGCGGCGCACGACGCAGCGGACCGCCTACAACCCGGCGGCCTAGTGACGCCGGCCGGCAGTCGGGCCAGTAGCTCACCCATCTCCGAGGAGGCAGCTTTGACACCGGTTCAGACGCAGTACCGGCAGACGGACCCCTGCTCCGTGACCGTGAGCGACGGCATCGACGGCTCCGGCCCCCGGGTCCGGGACGACATGACCGTCGAGGTCGCCCTGTCCGTCATGGCCAGTGCCCGGGTCGACCACCTCCTGCTGTGCGACGCGGACGACCAGTGCACGGGCTCGGTGACCCGGGCCGAACTCGCCGTGCACCGCGGCAGCGCCACGTACACGGACCGGACCCGGCTGCGGGACGTCCTCGACGGACCGTT
This sequence comes from Streptomyces sp. NPDC016851, assembly GCF_055562795.1. NCBI lineage: Bacteria > Bacillati > Actinomycetota > Actinomycetes > Kitasatosporales > Streptomycetaceae > Streptomyces > Streptomyces sp. NPDC016851. Next base: position 325,394 of record NZ_JBVHEP010000001.1, on the reverse strand, counting down.
CGCCTCGCCCGTCCCCCGGATCGCCGCCCTCCGGGAGCACGACCGGACCCCGGGCGTCCTCGCCCTCTCCAGCTGACCCGCCTCACCCGGTCAGCCCGTCCTCCTTCTCCCTGAGGGGCATCATGCGCTGTGTCATCGCCCGGTACCCGTTCGACCTGACCAAGAACGGGGTGCTGGCCTCCATGAAGGGCATCACGCCCGAGCTCGTCACGGGTGAGTCCGTGACCATCGGCCGCCGCCGCTACCCCGCCAAGCAGGTGGGGCAGGTCCTCACCCGGCAGGACCCCCGCGACTTCACCGCCGCCGAGGTCGTCCGGGCCATGACCCGCCTCGGCTTCACCTGCCACGCCCACCCCGAGGCCGCGCCCGTACACGTCGCCACCCCGCTCCAGACCGCGTCGGCACTGCTCGGCGCCGCACCCCTGGACGCATGACGACGGGCGGACCACCGCCCACCCCGATCCCGATGAGGGCCCTGCCGACGCGCGTCGGCAGGGCCCTCATCGTCGTATCGCCGTCCTCGCGGGCCAACGGCAATGTGCGCCTCAAGCGAACGAAAATCTACTCTTGCCAGAGTAGACATTGAGCTCTGTCGCAGTTAGCCTTTTTCTCGTTGACACGGATCACTGATCGAAGAAGGACGGAGGAGCAGACGCCATCAGGATCGCCCGGCCCGAGCAGCGCTCGGCCGGGTACCGCAAGACCCCGGATTGGAAGGTGGTCCCCGGTCACGCAGCCGCGATCCCCGCATCCCCCCTCCTGCAGGGCCGGTAGCGGAAACAGAAGGTCGGCGCAGCATTAGGGCCGACAGATGGTGTTCAATTTCCTTCGGGGCCCTGGTGCCGTACGGCACCAGGGCCCCTCGACGCGTGCGTTGCACTACGAGGTGACATGACAGCAGATACCCCGCTCAGCGATCGTCTGGAAGACGACGACTACCCCGCGTACACGATGGGGCGGGCCGCCGAGATGCTCGGCACCACCCCGGCCTTCCTCCGGGCCATCGGTGAGGCCCGTCTGATCACTCCGCTGCGCTCGGAGGGCGGACACCGCCGGTACTCCCGCTACCAGCTGCGCATCGCCGCGCGCGCCCGCGAGCTCGTCGACCGGGGCACCCCGATCGAGGCCGCCTGCCGCATCGTCATCCTCGAGGACCAGCTCGAGGAAGCTCAGCGCATCAACGCCGAGTACCGCCGCCGCGCCGGGCACGACACGCCCGAAGGTTCCGTGGCCGAATCCGGCTGATCACCCGGGCGGGTGAGGAGTCCCGTTCCAGGGAAGATCAGGTGCTCCAGAGACCTTGCCGGGCGGTGGTGCCGGCGTACTCGGAGAAGTCCCGGGGAGCCCGGCCCAATGCTTTCCGGACACCGTCGCCGAGCGAGGCCAGGCCGCCTGAACGAACGTGGCCGTACAGGTCGACCGTCAGTTGCACCCACTCCTCGGGCACGCCCTGCGCCCGCTGCTCCCGCGCGTACGCCTCCGGTGTGAGCGGGACGTAGCTCAGGTCGCGGCCGGTGGCCCGGGCGATCTCCGCGACGGCGTCCCCGAAGGTCATCAGGCGGGGGCCGCTCAGTTCGTAGTGCCTCCCGGTATGGCCGGCTTCCGTCAGGGCGGCGACCGCCACCTCGGCGATGTCCTCGGCGTCGACGAACGCCTCCTTGCCGTCCCCGGCCGGCAGCCGCACCTCGCCGCTGAGCACCGGGTCGTACAGGAAGTCCTCGCTGAAGTTCTGGAAGAACCACCGCACCCGCAGCACGGTCCAGTCCGGGCCCGCTTCCTCCAGCGCCCGCTCCGTGGCCAGGACGTGCTCCCCGGCAGGGCCCCAGGCGCCGGGGGGTGTGGACAGCAGCACCGCGTGCCGGACCCCGGCAGCAGCGGCCCGCCGGGCGAACGCGGCGACGTCGTCGGCGGCCTGCGGACCGCCCAGGCCGGGGTGGACGACGTACGCCCCCGTCGCCCCGTGCAGTGCCGCCTCCCAGGTGGCGCGGTCCGCCCAGTCGAAGGACGGCGTGGCCGAACGGGACACCGCGCGCACCGGCACCCCCCGCTCACCCAGCAGCCGCGCCACGCGGCGGCCGGTCTTTCCCGTGGCCCCTGTCACCAGGATCATCTCGTCGCTCATGGCATCCAGCGAACCAGCCGCCGCCCGCCTCGGACATGCCGCGCGGACTCACGTCCATATCCGTTCGTCTACGCTGACCGGCATGGATCCCATGGGGCTGACCAGCACGGATCCGCTCACGGACCTGCTGAACGGGGTGCGCACCCGGGGCGCCGTCTTCCACCAGTCGTCCCTGACCGGCTCCTGGGCGGCACGCTTCGAGGACGGCTCGCCGCTGGCCCTCGCGGTGCTCGCGCGCGGCTCCGCCTGGATCACCCCCCAGGACGGCGACCCGGTCCGGATCGGCGCCGGAGACGTCGCGGTGCTGCGCGGCGGCACACCGTACGTGATCGCGGACGACCCCGGCACCGAACCGGACGTGGTGATCCGTCACGCCGGCCGCCGCACCACCCCGCGGGGCGAGGAACCGGCCCGGCCCCGCGTTCCGGACGCCGGCGCCTGGGACGCGGCAGGGGGTGACGGCACGCTCCTGCTCAGCGGGCTCTGCACCGTGGACAGCGGCACCCCGGGCCGGCTGCTCGCCGCGCTCCCGCCCCTCGCCGTCATCACGGCGGACGTGGGCAACTGCCCGGTCGGCCCGGCAGCCTTCGAGGAGATCACCCGCGAGGAGCCCGGGCAGCAGCTCCTCCTGGACCGGACGCTGGACCTCATGCTCATCACCGCCCTGCGCGCCTGGTTCACCCGCCCCGGCGCCGAGGTCCCCGCCTGGTACCGGGCCCACGGCGACCCCGTGGTCGGCCCCGCCCTGCGCATGCTGCACAGCGACCCGGCCCGCCCTTGGACGCTGCCGGCCCTGGCGGCGAGGGCCGGGGTGTCCCGGGCCGGACTCGCACGGCGCTTCACCGCCCTGGTCGGCCGGCCGCCCATGACGTACCTGCGGGAACATCGCCTCGCCCTCGCCGCCGACCTGCTGCGCGAGCCCGGCGCGACGCTCGCCGCGGTGGCGGACCGTGTCGGGTTCGCCAACGCCTTCGCCTTCAGCGCCGCGTTCAAGCGGGAACACGGCATCAGTCCGAGCGAGTACCGCATGCGCGAGGGAGTGGCTTCCCGCCCGGGTCAGGAGTAGAGCGTCAGCCGGGCCGCCGGCTGCGGTGCCGGGAGAGCCGACGGCGGGTCTTCCGCGGAGCCGCCGGTGCCGGTCCCGCGACGGGCAGGCCGGAGCGGCTGTAGTGGAAGGCGGCGATGCGGTCGCTGTGCTGGGAGTTCAGCTGGTGGATGAGGAACACGCCGAGCACGATCACCCCCAGGATCGCGGCCACGGTCACGAAGATCTCCATGGTTCTCACCGTCCCATCGGCTGCGGCGGCACAGCGGCGGTCACGGCCGGGATCCCCGGAGGTGCGGCCGGGGCGCGGGGCTCGTCGGCCGGGGCGCGGGGCAAGTCAGCCGGGGCGCGAGGCTCATGTCCTCCTTCGGAGTCCCAGACCGCCTCCACGGCCCGGTCGGCCTCGTACGCCGTCCGCACGCGTGCCTCCGCCTCCATCAACCGGCTCGCGGTCGCCGTGTCCAGGGGGTCGCTCGCGGCGGCCATCAGCCGGGCGGCCGACTCGGGAGGCGTCTGCGGCGGGACCACCAGGAGGTTCCAGCGGCCCGCGCGGTACGAGAGCAGCAGCAGTTCGTGCGGGTCCTGCTCGGCCAGGAACCAGCCCACCTTCACCACGTGCCCGGCGACGGGCACCTTGCGGGGAACGGCCGGCCAGTGGGTGGGATTCACGGTGACCCGGGTGATCCGCCCCCACAGCGGGTCCAATACGGCGATCAGGGCGGGCAGTTCCGCTCCGAGATCGCGGGAGCGGGGCCACCAGGCGCCGTCCAGCAGCGGTGGTGCGGGACCTACGGGAGCGAGCGACAGACGGGGAGCGGACGAGGAGGACCGGTCATCGGCTTCGGCTGTCAGGCGGGGGGAAACGGTCGCAGTCATGGCGCGAACCCTGCCCCGGGCCGGCCACGACCGGCCCGGCATATTCGATCGCCGAAAACGACACGGGCCTGGGAGCCGGTGCGCGAAATGCCCTCGGTACCTTCACCGTACTCCTCGGACGGGACATCAGTTCGGGTGTGCGGTGCCCGTATCGATGAGGATCTGTTCGGCCTGCGTCACGCTGCCGGCGCGGACGGCCTCGGCCATGGCGGCGCGCGCGGCGTCGGGCGTCGCGTGCGGCGGGACCACGAGGAGGGAGAAGAGGTCCTGCCCGCCCCGGGTGATGAGGACGGTGTCGTCGCCGACCGGGGAGGAGTCGATGTGGACGACACGGCCGTCGACGGTGATCCGCGTCGGCAGTTCCTCCCAGGCACCCGCGTCCAGGCCGACACGGGTGATGGGCCCGAGGTGCTCGGTCAGTGCGGTGATCAGGCCGGGGAGCTCGGCGGCGATGTCGCGCGAGCGCGGCCACCACGCCCCGTCGAGCACGCCCTGCCGGTCGTGTGTCGTCTCCAGCCGTACGACGGCCGTGCCGGGCCGTACGGCCTGGTGGACGGCGTCCGGCAGGAGCCTGGTCACACGCGGGGAGTCGGGTTCGGACATCGCTCTCGCCTGCCTGCCCTGCCGGGGATCCTGCGGGCATCCGGAAACCGAGTGGCTTCCTCGCTCAACGGTACTCTCGGGCCGCCGGCGCCCGGAGAACCCGCAGAGCCCGGAGTAGAGTGACAGATCCGGCCCGTCTCCCACCGGGACATCGAACTCCGAGGTCGCCATGCAGTCCACGGAACCACCCTCGGACGGGCACGCCGAGGTCCGCATCGTCGCCGCCTCGCCCGAGGTCGCCCGTCGGGTCGCGGAGATCCTCCGCCACTGCTTCGCCGCCACCGAGCAGCGCAGCTACCCCGCGGGTCCCGACGGAGGAACCCGCCTCGACCTCACCGTGGACACCAGCCGCCCGGCAGAGCCCGCCCGGTCCTGGCTGGAGAGCAGCCGGTCCACGGAGGACAGCCGCCGGTCCATGGAGGACAGCCGCCGGCGCGCGTGAGACGGCGCCCGGCGGCTGCGGTCACACGGGGTCGCTCGCGGCGGCCGCCATCAGCGGTTCCGCGGCCTCCTCGGTCGTGTCCGGCGGCACGACCAGCAGGTCCCAGCGCCCCCGGCCGGGGGCGAGCAGGACGGCGGTGTGCGGGGCGGACGCCGCGAGGGCCCTGTGCAGTCCCACGACCTGGTTGAAGACGAGCATCCGGCCCGGTCCCGTGGACCACGTCGCCCCGTTGACGGTGACGCTGGTGATGTGACCCCACGCCCGCGGCAGCCCGGCGAGCAGCGACGGCAGTTCCGCGAGCAGGTCGTAGGAGCGGGGCCACCACGCCCCGTCGATGGACCGGGGCATGGCGCTGCGGGGTGCGAGACGCAGCCGGAGGACCGGGTGGGAGGGAAGCGAGGGCGGTGGCGGGGCGGTCATGAGGGCTCCTGCCGACGGTCATGAGGGGTCGGGTGGGCGGTGTCAGACGCGTCGGGCCGCGACCCGTTCCGCGGTCGGCCAGCGCACGTCGTGCACCCAGCCGAGGCGTTCGAGGAGGCGGATGACGGCGGCGGAGGGGTCGACCTGGCCGCGGTCGACGCCGTGGCGGGCGCTGGTGGGGTCGGCGTGGTGGAGGTTGTGCCAGCTCTCGCCGAACGACAGCAGGGCGAGCGGCCACAGGTTGGTGGCCCGGTCGTGGCGGCGGGTGCGGAACGGGCGCTCACCGATCAGGTGGCACAGGGAGTTCACGCTCCAGGTGACGTGGTGGAGCAGCGCGATGCGCACGAGTCCCGCCCACAGCAGGGCCGTCACGCCGTACAGCCACGTGCCGCCGATGGCCCAGCCCAGCCCGAACGGCAGGGCGAGCGTGAGGACGGACAGGGCCGGGAAGGCGCGGGCAATGGCACGGATGTCGCGGTCTGCGAGCAGGTCGGGGGCGTACCGGTCGGCGGGTGTGCGGTCGTTGCGGAACAGCCAGCCGACGTGCGCGTGCAGCAGCCCGCGCAACTGGCCGCGCAGATGCGTGCCGTAGCGGTACGGGGAGTGCGGGTCCCCCGGCCGGTCGGTGAAGGCGTGGTGGCGGCGGTGGGTGGCGACCCAGCCGATGACGTCGCCCTGGAAGCTCATCGACCCCGCCACCGCGAGGGCGATGCGCACGGGGCGGTTGGCCCGGTAGCCGCCGTGGGTGAGGCCGCGGTGGAAGCCGACGGTCACGCCGAGCCCGGTGATCGTGTACAGGACGAGGGCGAGCACGATGTCGGCGGGATGGATGAGACTCCCCCACAGCAGCCAGCCGGCGAGACCGATCGCCACGAACGGCAGGACGACGATCACCCCGGTCACCGCGACGTACAGCCGCTCACCGCCGTCGCGCGCGGGAGCCGGGCCGTCCGGCGGGAAGGGGGACGTCCCGTCGTAGCCCTGGGGCGCCGGCGGGGGGACCGTCGTGGACGTGGCCGGGCTGTGCGGCGATGGCATGTGCGACTCCTCGGCCTGTGTGCGGATGCGCGGCCGGGGTCACGGGCTGCCCATGCGAGAACGGGTGGTGTGCGCGGTCCGGAACCCGTCAGAATTCCGGCATACGGAAAGTCCTCGTCCTCCCCACCGTACTCCGGCCCGGGCGGGAGTAGGGTGAATTGGGCGAACCAGACAGGGGGTGCGGCCATGATCCGGTCAGCCGACGTCCGCGAATGGCGCGACCACGAGGTGGTCGACCCGAAGCAGCACAAGATCGGAGTGCTCGAGGCGGTCTACGTGGACACCGCCACCGACGAACCGGCGATGGCCACCGTCCGGACCGGGCTGCCCAGCCGCCGGCGCCTGGTCTTCGTCCCCCTCGACGACGCCGTTCTCGGACCGGACTACGTCAAGGTGTCCTACGCCAGGGGACAAGTGCACAAGGCCCCCTCGATCGGGACGGACGACGTCCTTCCGGCCGAGCGGGAGGCGGAGATCTTCCAGCACTACGGCATGACGTACCAGGCGGGGGCGGGGGGCGAACGCCGGCTCGCCCGCGGCTGACCGGCGGGCACGTGGCACAGGAGAGGTGGTCGCGGTGATGACGCTCTTCCTTCTGATCGTCCTCGCGGCCGTCGCCCTGGGAATCATCGGCGTGGCAGCGGACGGCCTGGGCTACCTCCTGGCCATCGGCATCGTGGTGTTCGCCGTCGATGTGATCTTCTTCGCGGTACGCGTGTCCCGGCGCGCGGGGCGGCGGCCCGTGCGCTGACGAGGAGGGGTCTTACCGACGGCTTCCCGGTCCGGTCAGGAATCGAGAAGCGCGGTTCGCGTGCCGGGCCTAGCGTCGGTGGCATGACTTCCATCGAATCCATCACCCTCGAAGTGGACGACGCCGACGCCGCCCGCCGTTTCTACAGAAGCGCGTTCGGACTGGACAGACAGGTGCGCGTGCGGGGCTCCGAGGCTCCGACGGCCGGCTTTCGCGGGTTCACGCTGTCGCTCGTGGTGTCGCAGCCGGCCGATGTCAACGCGCTCGTCGAGGCCGCCGTGGACGCCGGTGCCGCGACGCTGAAGCCCGCCGCCAAGTCGCTGTGGGGTTACGGGGGCGTCGTGCGGGCACCGGACGGGACGATCTGGCAGATCGCGTCGTCGTCGAAGAAGGACACCGGCCCGGCCACCCGGCGGATCGACGAGATCGTGCTCCTGCTGGGGGTCGCGGACATGGCCGGGAGCAAGCGGTTCTACGTCGAGCACGGCCTCCCCGTGGCGAAGAGCTTCGGCAGCAAGTACGTCGAGTTCGACACCGGGTCGGGCGCCGTCAAGCTGGCGCTGTACAAGCGCCGGGGCCTGGCCAAGCTCGTCGGCGTCTCCCCCGACGGCACCGGATCGCACCGGCTCACCGTCAACAGCGACGCCGGGCCCTTCACCGACCCGGACGGGTTCGCGTGGGCGACGGCTTCGGAGACCGCGTCGCTGTGACCGTGAACCTGTCTGTCCTTACGGAGTCGTGACGTGCGGGCGCGCTCCCCTGGTGCGGCGGGGTCGCGGGCCTAGCGTGGCCGTATGCGCGTACTGGTCACCGGCGGTGCCGGGTTCATCGGGTCCCATGTGGTCGCCGCCCTCCGGGAGCGCGGGCACGAGGCGGTCGTGTTCGACGTGCGGGAGGACGCCGCCGACGACGTGCGGGACCCCGCCGCCGTCGGCCGTGCCCTGGCCGGTGTGGACGCCGTGTGTCACCAGGCGGCGAAGGTCGGGCTCGGCGACGGGGTCGCCGACGCGGCTCAGTACGTCTCCCACAACGACCTCGGCACCGCCGTACTGCTCGCCGCCATGGCGGAGGCGGGGGTACGGCGTCTCGTGCTGGCCGGGTCGATGGTGGTCTACGGGGAGGGCCGCTACGCGTGCCCCCGGCACGGGGTCGTCCGGCCCGGGCCGCGTGCCGTCACCGACCTCGACGCCGGCCGCTTCGAGCCGCCGTGCCCGGTGTGCGGGGCGGACCTCGTCCCCGGGCTGGTCGGCGAGGACGCCCCGGCCGACCCGAGGAACGTGTACGCGACGACCAAGCTCGCCCAGGAGCACCTGGCCGCCGCCTGGGCCCGCTGCACCGGTGGCTCGGCGGTGTCGCTGCGCTACCACAACGTCTACGGGCCCGGCATGCCCCGCGACACCCCGTACGCCGGTGTCGCCTCCTTCTTCCGCTCGGCGCTCGCCCGGGGCGAGGCACCCCGCGTCTTCGAGGACGGGCGGCAGCGCAGGGACTTCGTGCACGTCCGGGACGTGGCGCAGGCCGATGCGGTGGCCCTGGAGGCGGAGGCCGCCCCGGGCGTGCTCACGGCGTACAACACCGGCAGCGGCGACCCGCACACCGTCGGCGAGATGGCCCGGGCGCTGGCCGCCGCGTACGGCGGGCCCGAACCCGTCGTCACCGGCGAGTACCGGCTCGGGGACGTACGGCACATCACCGCCGACTCCGCGCGGCTGCGGGACGCGCTGGGCTGGAAGCCTCAGGTCGCCTTCGAGGAGGGCATGGCGGAGTTCGCGCGGGCCGGGATGCGGGACGCCGAGGTCGTGTCCGGCTCGTGAAAGACCGGTGGTGCTGCCCGTGTTACGAAGCGGCGGCGGGCAGCACCACCTCGAAGCGGCAGCCGCCGGGGATGTTCCGTACGGTGGCCCGGCCCTGGTGCGCCTCCACGATCCCCCGGACGATGGCGAGGCCGAGGCCCGCTCCGGCCGGGGGCGTCCGGGCGTGCGTGCCGCGCCAGCCGGTGTCGAAGACGCGGGGCAGGTCCTCGTCGGGGATGCCGCCGCAGCCGTCCGTCACGGACAGCACCACGCCCTCCGTGGAGCGTTCCGCGGTGACGGCGACCGTGCCGTCGGCCGGGGTCCGGCGAATGGCGTTGACCAGCAGGTTGCCCAGCACCCGGCTCATCTCCTTGCCGTCCACCTCCACCGGCACCGGCTCGATACGGCCGCCCACCAGCCGCACCCCGTGCTCCCGGGCGAGCGGGTCGGCTCCCGCCAGCGCGTCGCCCACCAGGTCGTACAGGGAGATCCGGCTGGGGGCCAGGGCGAGCGCGCCGGCGTGGATACGGGAGAGTTCGAAGAGGTCGCCGACCATGTCGTTGAGGCGTTCGACCTCGGTGCGGATCTGCTTCAGATAGCGGCCGGGGTCGGCGGCGACGCCGTCCTCCAGGGCCTCCGACATGGCGCGCAGACCGGCCAGCGGGGTGCGCAGGTCGTGCGAGATCCAGGCGACGAGTTCACGCCGGGAGGTCTCCAGCGCGCGTTCCCGCTCCCGGGATTCGGCGAGTCTGGCGCTGGTGGCGGCCAGTTCGCGGCTCAGATGGTCGAGTTCGGCGGTCGTCGGGCCGACGGGGGCGGCGAAGTCCCCGCCGTCGCCGAAGGAGCGTGCGGCCACGGCGAGTTCGCGGCTGCGGGCGACGACCCAGCGGCCGAGCAGCAGCGCGGTGGCCAGGGAGACGACGGCCGCCATGGCGACGACGGTCGTGACGACGGACAGGTCGTGCGGCGACAGGAACATCGCCCAGGCGACGGCGAGCGTGCCCGCGAGCATCGCGACGACCCCGACCGCCGCGACCACGGCGAGCGAGGCGGTGAGCGAACGGCGCCGGATCAGACGCAGCGCACCGGCTCCGGCCAGGCCGGTGGCCGCGGCGCCGACGAAGGCGTACAGGGCGATGAGGAGGGTGTCGTTCACGATCCGGCCTCCTCTCCGGTGGTTCCGGTGGGGTCGAAGCGGTAGCCCACGCCCCACACGGTCTGGATCAGGCGCGGCCGGGCCGGGTCGTCCTCGACCTTGCCGCGCAGGCGGCGGACGTGGACCGTGACGGTCGACAGGTCGCCGAAGTCCCACCCCCACACCTCGTGCATCAGGTCCTCGCGGGCGAAGGCCCGCCCCGGGTGCCGCAGGAAGAAGGAGAGCAGGTCGAACTCGCGGAGGGTGAGGGCGAGTTCGGTGCCGTTCTTGGTGGCCCGGCGGGCTTCCGGGTCGACGGTGAGACCGGCGGCTCCCAACCGGTGCCCGGGGACCGCGGGCCGGCTGCGGCGCAGCACCGACTCCACGCGCAGCACCAGTTCGCGGGGGCTGAAGGGCTTGGTGACGTAGTCGTCGGCGCCGACCTCCAGGCCCAGGATGCGGTCGTCCTCGTCGCCGCGGGCGGTGAGCATGATGACCGGGACCGGCCCCTGTCCGCGCATCCGCCGGCACACCTCCAGGCCGTCCATCCCGGGCAGCATCAGGTCGAGGACGACCAGGTCCGGCCAGTGGGCGGCGGCGCGGGTGAGGGCGGCCGGGCCGTCGTCGGCGCGGTCGACGACGTAGCCGGCGCGGTCCAGATACCCGGCGACGACCTCGGCGACGGTCGGATCGTCGTCGACGACCAGAACCCGCGGAGGCCCGCCCGGGATCTCCTCGTGCTGATGGGGCTGCTGCATGGCTCCAGCGTCGCACCGGACGGCCGGCGATGGCCCGTCCGGACGCCTCCTCGCCGCCGACGTCCGCGTTTCGTAAGGAGCCGAAGTCCTGAATGCCCGTTTCGCGTTCGTAGGGTGAGACCGTGACGACGACATCTTCCGACGTCGACGTGGTGCTGCCCTGCCTGAACGAGGCCGAGGCCCTGCCCTGGGTGCTCGAACGGATCCCGCCGGGCTGGCGCGCGCTCGTCGTCGACAACGGTTCCACCGACGGCTCGGCCCGGGTCGCCCGCGCGCTCGGCGCGACCGTCGTGCACGAGCCGCGCCGGGGCTTCGGCGCGGCCTGCCACGCGGGGCTGACGGCCGCCACCGCGGACGTGGTGTGCTTCTGCGACTGCGACGCCTCCCTCGACCCGTCGCTCCTCGTCCCCTTCGTGCGCGAGGTACGGGACGGCGGGGCCGACCTGGTCCTCGGGCGGCGGCGTCCGCAGGGACGCGGCGCGTGGCCCGCGCACGCCCGGGCCGGGAACCTCGCCCTGTCGCGGATGCTGCGCCGCCGCACCGGGCTGCGGCTGCACGACCTCGGTCCCCTGCGCGCCGCCCGCCGCGAGCCGCTGCTCGCCCTCGGCCTCACCGACCGGCGCAGCGGCTATCCGCTCCAGATGGTGGTGCGCGCGGCCGACGCCGGCTGGCGGATCACCGAGCACGACGTGCCGTATCTGCCGCGCACCGGGGCCTCGAAGGTGACCGGCACATGGCGCGGCACCTGGCAGGCCGTACGGGACATGAGCCGGGTGCTGGGCGAGGCGCCGGACGGCGCTCCGGTCGAGGCTCCCGCCGTCGAGAGGGGCGCGCGGTGACCGCACTCCTCGTCATCGCCAAGGAGCCGCGCCCCGGCCGGGTCAAGACCCGGCTCACTCCGCCGTTCACGCCCGGCCAGGCCGCGTCCCTCGCCGAGGCGTCCCTCGCCGACACCCTGGACGCGGTCGCGGCGGCCCCGGCCGGCCGCAGGGTCCTCGTCCTCGACGGGGAGCCCGGCCCCTGGCTGCCGCCCGGCTTCGACGTCGTACCGCAGTGCGCGGGCGGTCTCGACGAGCGGCTGGCGCACGCCTTCGCGCGCTGCGCCGGCCCGGCCCTGCTCATCGGCATGGACACCCCGCAGGTGACGCCGGAGCTGCTCACCGTGGACTTCGCCGGCTGCGACGCCTGGTTCGGCCCGGCCGAGGACGGCGGCTTCTGGGCCCTCGGCCTGGCCCGCCCCGACCCCGCCCTGCTACGGGGCGTTCCCATGTCCACCGCCACGACGGGGGCCGTCCAACGGGACCGGCTCGTCGCGGCGGGCCTGCGGGTCCGCGACCTGCCCCGCCTGCGCGACGTCGACACGGCGGCCGACGCCCACGCCGTCGCCGCGCTGGCCCCGGCCGGGCGGTTCGCGGAGCGGCTGGCCCGGTGCACGGCGCCGGCCTCCTGCCCGGACGGGTTCGCGGGGCGGCCTTCTCGGTCTGCGGCTCCGGTCTCCCGCCCGGCCGGGCCCCGATGAGCGCCCCGCCCGTCACCGCCGTCGCCTGGGCGGGGGCCGACCCCTACGCCGACGCCCTGCGCGCCGGTCGCGGGCCGCTGTTCCTGCGGCGGGCCGACGGCTGGCTGCTGCCGCTGGAGGTGGAGCGCTGGTGTGCTCGGGCCGACGCGGTGGACCGGGGCGTGCTGGACCGGTGTGAGGGGACCGTGCTGGACGTGGGATGCGGGCCCGGGCGGCTCGTGGCGGAACTCGCCGCCCGGGGCCGGGCCGTCCTCGGCATCGACGTCAGCGCCGCCGCCGTCGAGCACACCGTACGGACGGGAGGCCAGGCGCTGCGGCGCTCGGTGTTCGAGCCGCTGCCCGGCGAGGGCCGCTGGGACACCGTCCTGCTCATGGACGGCAACATCGGCATAGGCGGCGACCCGCGCGCCCTGCTGGACCGGGTAGCCCGACTCCTGCGCCCCGGCGGCCTGTTGATCGCCGAGACCGCGCCGGTGGACATCGACGAACGCGCCCAGGTGCGGGTCGTCGGCCGCACGGACGCACGCGGCGCCGGCGACCCCTTCCCCTGGGCACGGCTCGGCACGCCCGCGCTGCACCGGTACGCCCGGGGCTGGACGCGGGCCGGTCAGTGGACGGCCGACGGGCGCCGCTTCGCCGCCCTGCGCACCCGCAACAGCCGCACGGCCAGCAGCAGCGCCGAGCCGCCGAAGAGGACGGCGGTGATCAGCAGCCAGCGGCCCAGGAACACGTCCGCCGGCAGGCCGGTTCCGGACCGGTAGCGCCGCTCCACCATGCCGCTGATCAGCGGGAACCACACGAGGAGCAGCAGCCCGGAGAGGGCCGCCGGTACGCGCACGTACGGCACCCACTCCCGGCGCGCGCCGAGCCCTCGTACGACCGCCCGGTCCAGGGCCGCGTACAACGGCAGCAGCACGAGGTCGTGCAGCAGCGCCGCGCCCACGAACCACAGCGCCACGCCGAACCAGTCACCGGCGAGCAGCCGTACGCCCGCGTAGGCGGCGAGCGCGAACGAGCAGGCGAGCAGGAGGAGCTGGAAGGGACTTCCTACGGGGATCCATGGGCGGCGCGTCGACGGCGGGCGGGGCATGAGCGGCGGGCGGCGTGTCAACGGCAGGCGGGGCATGAGCGGCGGGCGGGGCATCCGTCGCGGGCGGCGCATCACAGGTCTCCGAAGGTCATCCGGGCCACCCACTTGGTGTTCAGCACACCGGGTGCCGCGGGCACGATGATCCGTGCCGGGTAGCCGTGGTCGGGGGACAGCTCCTCGCCGTTGACGTACAGGGCGAGCAGGGAACGCGGGTCGGCCACCTGGTTGGCGCGCAGGGCGGCCCTGCGGAAGGCGCCGCGCCGCTGGAGGGACTCGACGAACACGTCGGGCGGGTCGGCGGCGTCGTAGCCGACGAGCGCCGCGAGATCGCGCAGCCGCACCCCGCGCCACCACTGGTCCGACGTCGACCAGCCCTCCACACAGGCGATGGGCAACGCCGAGCTGTGCAGCGGGAGCCCGGCGAGCTGGGCACGGCTGAGACGGACCGTGCCCGCAGGCCCCGTCACGACGAGCCGCCATGCCTCCTCGCCCGTCTCGGCCGCGTCGATCCCGGCGTAGGCGGCGGTCTTGTTGATCTGGAAGCCGTTCGGGCCGCTGCCGGGTTCGCCGCCGCCGTGCGGTGCGAGGAGGGCGGTGCGCCGCAGCGGACCGTCGAAGTTCTGCCCGGCCGTCGTCACGAACAGCAGCAGCGAGCCGCCCCCGACGAACCACAGGGCACCGCGGCGGGAGACGGTCGGCGCGGCGGGCCGGGGAGTCACGAGGTCGTTCTTCTCCTCCCGCAGGTGCCGCAGGTTGCGCAGCGCCGTGGGCATCTTCAGCAGCGCGTGGGCGACGAAGGCCGCGAAGAACACCCACGCCCCGTAGAAGTGCAGCGGGTAGAAGGAGCCGGGGAAGACGTAGTCGAGCTGGACGTTGAGCACACCGGTCACGAACTCGAACAGCGCGCCGCCCACCAGGAGCAGCAGCGAGATCCGCTCCAGGGCGTGCGCGAGCGAGCGGGCCGGCGGCAGCGCGAACAGCCTCGGGACCACGGACCACAGCTTGGCGAGCAGGACGGGGATCAGGGTGATGCCGAGGGTGACGTGGACGCCCTGGTTGAGCCGGTACAGCCAGTGCGGGTCCGTCGGCCAGGCGAAGAGGTAGAAGCCGAGGATCCCCTTGTCCGGGGTCTTGTCGTTCACCGGCGACAGGCCAGGGTTGTAGGCGGCGTACGAGACCAGGCCCGTCACGAACAGCACGGTGATGCCGACGAGCAGGACGAGGCCCAGCACGGAGGTGAACCGGGGGCCGCGCAGGGGGCTGCGCCAGAAGCCGGGCGAGGAGGGAAGCCGTGGGTCGTCTCGCATGGCCCGACCGTAGGCCCGGAACACCCCGGGAATGGGTGCTCGACCCATGACGAAACGCTGACATCCGGCCCGGACGGCGGTCCGCGCCCGCCCTGTCGGCCTAGCGTTCCGCTGTGACCCGCTCCCTCCGCCGTGACCTGTACGCCGCCGGGGCTGCCGTGCTGCTCGTGACGGCCGCCGCCCTGGTCGGCCGCCGCATCCAGGACACCAGTCGCACGCTGTTCGTCGACTGGCCCCCGCTGCTGGCGTCCTGGGGCCCCCACCTGGGCCCCGGCACCCCGGCGGCCGTCCTCTTGGCGATCGCCACCGTGGCGTACGGCCCCGCCCTCGCGGCCCGGCTCCCCTGGCGGACCCTGCTCCCTGCGACCTGGGGCGCGGCCACGGCGTGGATCTTCTCCCTGGCCCTGATCGACGGCTGGGACCGGGGCATCGCGCGCCGGCTCACCACCCGCTACGAGTACCTCCAGGTCATCGACCGCTTCGACGACATCCCGGCAGCCCTACGCGACTTCACCCAGCACATCCTGCTGGACTCCCCCGACAACTGGCCCGCCCACATCGCCGGCCACCCGCCCGCCGCCACCCTCACCTTCGTCCTGCTCGACCGGGTCGGGCTGCGGGGCGGCGGCTGGGCGGGCATGTGGTGCATCACCGTCGGGGCGACGGCCTGCGTCGCCGTACTGGTCACGATCCGCGCCCTGACCGACGAGTCCCTCGCACGCCGGGCGGCCCCCTTCCTCGTCGTGGCCCCGGCGGCGGTGTGGATGGGCACCTCGGCCGACGCGTACTTCGCGGCGGTGGCGGCGTGGGCGGTGGCGCTGCTGGCACTGGCGCTCACGAGGCGCTCGCTGTCGTGGGCCGGGGCGTCGGGGTTGCTGTTCGGCCTGACCTGCTACCTCTCCTACGGCCTCACCCTCGTCGCGCTGATCGCGGCGGCGGTACTGCTGCTCGGCCGGCACGGGATCCGGGAGCGCCCCGCCCTGTTGGTGCCACTCCTCGCCGGACTGTCCGTGATCCCGGCGGCGTTCACGCTCGCCGGATTCGACTGGTGGGAGGCGTACCGCCTGCTGGTGACGCGCTACCACCAGGGCGCGGGCGGCATCCGCCCCTACGGCTACTGGGTGTGGGCCAACCTGGCCTGCACGGTGCTCATCACGGGGCCGGCGACGGTGGCGGGGCTGCGGCGGGCGGGCGGGGTGTTGCGGGGGACGGCGGGAAGGCTCCTCCCCCGCCGTGCCGACCCGCCCGACCGGGTTGACGAGACCCGCCTCGCACTCCTCGTCTCCGCCGCGCTGCTCGCCCTGCTGATCGCCGACCTGTCCGGCATGAGCAAGGCGGAAACGGAACGCATCTGGCTCCCCTTCGCGGTGTGGCTCCTCCCGTCCTGCGCGTTGCTTCCCCACCCGCGTGCGTGGCTCACCGGGCAGGTGGTGCTGGCGTTGCTGCTCAACCATTTGCTGCTGACGGGGTGGTGACGCGGATAGCCTCACGCTCCCGACAGCCTCGTCGTGGCGGCGTCGGCTTGGTCACGGACGACCTGGGCAGGCCGGGCACTCGCATGCACCGGTCCGCAATCGGCCTGCCCTGGATGCCTGTTGCTACGAACTCGGCACACCAGGCATTCAGGGCAAGATGAGCAGCGCAGCGTATCGGTTCCACTCCAGAACGTGAACATGGTCACGCAGGGATTCCTTGCAATCGTAAATCGCAGAAGGGGAGCATAAGCAGGCCCACAGGAGACACACAGGCACATCCCGCATCGAAAAGAGAAGACGTGCGCGCTACGTATTTCCGCAAGTCCACCGCGACGTTCATCGCGGCAGCAGGAGCAACTGTCCTACTGGCCGCGCCGATGCCCGCGAACGCATCCACCGAGATGCCCGCAACGGCCGCGGTGAGCGCGTCGAACCCCTGTAAGTCGAAGCACTACTCGAAGGTCGCCTACACCTTCTACATCGGCCCGAGCAAGATGCCTTTGCGCTGCGGAACGAAGACGTGGGGCTACAACCACATAGTTGAGCGCGGACGCTGGAGCACGAGCTTCAAGAACAAGATCAGCGACACCCTCTTCAACGGCTACGAGAGGTCACCCGGGGTGTACTACCGATACAAGGTGGGCGCCGGCTGCTCCTCGAAGCCGCCGAGGAAGAACTTCAAGGTGGTCGTCAACAAGGGCCCCCTCGGAGGGAAGCCGGGCGGCCTGACGCCCCAGGGAGTCATCACGGCCACGGTGGAGTACACGACCGCGACCGTGGCTGCGACTTCGGCGGGCGCAGGGGCAAAGTGCTGAGAGGACCCATATGGCCACCCCGGAGCAAGTGAGGGAAGCACTCACCCGAAAACTCTCAGGACCGCAGAGCGAGGGAGGAGGAACCTCTCTTGAAGTCCTTGAGGTGAAGGTGCCGTCTGTCTCCCCTGAATTGCTTCTGAAAATCCGGGTCAGCGTCTCAGGCCAGCTCTGGGAGGTCTCACTCGACTACCAGGGGCAGGAAGCGAGCCTGGTGAGCGGAGACCTCTCCGAGGACACCCTGGATTACCTCGGATTCCTCGTGCGCACCCACCTGTTCGAGTGGTGGCACACGAAGGACACGGAGAAGGTTTCAGCGCGCATGGGGAAGCGGCTGGACTGAGAGGGTACGTACGGGAGTTGACGTCCGAACGGCAAGCGGGCCGGCCGCGGCGAACACCGCCGTGATCGGCTCGTAGGCCGGACGATCGGCAACTTCGGGGCCGACGGCGCGGGCTCATCTGCCGGGCACACCAGCATGCTGCCGGTGCCCGCCGGCGCGGTGCTGTGCAGAAGGAACCGCCGGGCGGAGTGAGCGCCGAACCTGAAGACCACGGACTGGGCAGGTCGCGAGGCGGGTTCACCACGAAGAGTCATCTGGCGTGTGAGCAGGAACAGAAGCCGTTGTCGCTGCTGATCATCGCCGGGCAGCGCGGTGACAGTCCTCAGTTCGAGCCGGTCCTGAACGCGATCGGGGTGCCCGGCCTGGTGTCGGCCGGCCGAGAAGCCGCCCGCTGCGGGTGCGAGGCGATAAGGCGTACTCTTCGCGCGCGAATCGCGCCTACCTGCGCAGACGTGGCATCAGGTGCACGATTCCTGAGCCGGTCGATCAGGTCCGCAACCGCAGGCGCCGCGGACGTGGCGGTGGCCGTCCGCCCTTCTTCGACCGCGAGGACTACAAGGCCCGGCACGCGGTCGAATGCGGGATCAACCGTCTCAAGCAGCACCGGGCCGTGACGACCCGGTTCGACAAACTTGCGGTTCGGTTCGAGGCGACGGTTCAGGTCGCGGCGATTCATCAGTGGCTGTGAACCCTCAGCCTGCCGTCGTGCGGATGCCCCAGCAGAAAAGGACGGCCCTGCGCTCATTGCATTGGCGCGGGGCGGTGCGTATGGGGTTGCACCTTCCGTAGCGGCATGTGGTCCGGTGGACTTACGTCCCGATCCCTCGAGGAAAGATCCCTGCTCATGCATTCGTCCTTCATGCCACCTCGCCAGGTCAAGATCGGTGACGCGGCCGCCTTCGCCGGCACCACGCCGCGGGCGATCCGTCATTACCACGAGATCGGCCTGCTCCCCGAGCCTGAGCGGGGCGGCGATGACCGCCGCCGCTACGGCTACGAAGACATGATCCGGCTGCTGTGGATTCGCAAGATGACCGACGCCGGGATCGCCCTGGACGACATCCGTGACGCCTTTACCACCGGCACGGCTTCCGCCGGTGCGGACAGCGGAGACGGTATCGCGGGCATCCTGGAGCGGTTGGAGGAAACCCTCGCCGAGCAGGAAGCAGAAGTGCGGCGGCAGCGGACCGCCGTGCAGCGGATGCGCACCGAAGGCAGCCGGATGGGTCTGCTCTCCGACTTCGTCACCGAACGCCTCAAGAGCCTGCCCGAGGGCTCCCTGCGTCAGGCGGACCTGGACAGCCTGCTGGTCATTGAGCGGATCTTCGGCCCGCTCGGCGCGGCCGTCCAGGCCACCCGCTTCGTCGTCCTGGCCACGCACCCCGCTCTGCGGGAGGACTCCGACCGCATCGATGACGCCGAGGAGGCACTCGATGACAGCGTCGCCGTCGATGATCCGCGCGTGGCCCAGGTGGCCGCCGAACGGCACGCCTTCGAAAGCGCCCTGCACGCCGTCATCGAGAAGTCCGGTCTGGAAAAGGACGACGATGCCCTCTTCGACGCCTGGGACGCTGTGCACCCTGCTCCCGCCCATGAGGGCGAGGACGAGGCCGATCTCAGCTCCGGCGGGCGGGAGACTGACTCCATGAGCGTGTTCGAAGCCATCGGCAAGATGCCCTACGACTTCTCCCCAGCCCGCCTGCGCTGTATGGAACTGGCCGTAGAACTCTGCGCCCAAGACTCACCCGCTACCTAAAACACGCCCTAGTTGTGACGGATCGTCGTTGCGGAGGGTCTGTGCCCGAGGTCACAATGCGTGGAGGTGCCGGGTGGTCATCCCGGCGAAGTGTTGGAGGCGCTGCTTGTGAACACCGCACCGCGGTGCGCCTCGCCATGCGCGCCAGACGCTGACCACTTCGCCTCGCCCACCGGCTGACCTGCTTCATTCACGGTGGGCGCTTCCCCTTATGGGAGACCACCGTAGTGTCCGAAGACTTCGGGACGGTTGATCGCCGTCCTCTGGCAACGGTTCTTGCCGCCAACCTCGTTTCGATCGCCGGGAATTGCCTTACATACATGGGCGTGCCGTGGTTCGTGCTGCAGAGCACGGGCAGCGCCGCCAGGGCCGGAGTCGTCGCGTTCTGCACACTGCTGCCCGCAGTGCTCGCTGCGCTCGTCACCGGTCCGGTCATCGACCGGATGGGGCGACGGCGAGTGAGTGTCGCCTCGGATCTCGCCTGCGGGGTCGCCGTTGCGGCGATCCCGCTGCTGCAGTTCGCCGGCATCCTGCAGTTCTGGATGCTGTGCGTGCTGATGGCGATGACAGGGCTGTTCCGTGCGCCGGGTGAAACCGCTCGCGGCGTGCTGTTGCCCACGCTCGCCGAACGCGCCGGAATGCCGCTGACCAGGGCCGCGGGGCTGTACGACGGTGCGGCACGCTGCGCGGCGCTGACGGCATCCGCTCTCGGAGGGGTGCTGATCGCCGTACTCGGAGCCGAGAACGTCCTGTTGGTGGATGCCGCGACCTTCGCCGTGGCCGCGCCACTGTTCGCGTTCGGGGTGCGCGGCCTGCCCGAGGCGCGGGCCCAACGACGGGCCGAGCCGGCGTCGCTGCGTGCCTACCGTCGTGAACTCGCGGAAGGCTATCGCTTCGTGGCGGTCACGCCGTTGCTGCTGGGCCTGTGCCTGATGACGCTGGTCACCAGGGGCCTCGACCAGGGATGGAGCGCTGTGCTCCTACCCGTGCATGCCCGTGAGGAGCTTGATGGTGCCGTCGATCTCGGTCTGCTGAACGCGGCGTTCGGGGTTTGCGCTCTCACGGGGGCGCTGGTCTATGGGGCGGTGGGCAGCCGCTTTCGGCGGTGGCCCGTGTTCACGATCGCTTTTCTCATCGGGGGCCTGCCGCGCTTCGTGGTGGCCGCCTTCACCGACACCTTCACACCGCTGGTCGTGATCATGGCAGTTGAGGGCCTCGCCTTCGGTGTGCTCAATCCCATCATGGCCACCGTGACGTATGAGACGGTGCCGGAGGAACTGCGCAGCCGCGTGCTGAGCGCGACAACGGCCTCGGTGCATTTGGTCACTCCGCTGGGCGGACTGGCCGCGGGCTCCCTCGTGGATTCGGTCGGCTTGTCCTCCACGCTGCTGGCGGTGGGCGGTGTGTATCTGCTCGCCACGCTGTGCCCGGTGATCTTCCCGGCCTGGAGGCAGATGGACCGTATCGGTTCTCCCCGCGCCAGGGCGGAGGGCTCGCTGCCGCAGGGTTCGGGGGCGAAACGGGTGTACTCACGGAGACGGCCGTCTCGGCCCTGCGACTGATCCAGCTGAACGCGCTGCCACACCAGGTGAGTTGTCGAGGGCTGCCGTGGCCGCGCCCCCGCTTCGTCCGTCAGGACTGCGACCTTGGCTGGAGCAATTCAAAGGTGATGCGCGGAGCCAGCGCCCCGAGGAAGTCGGCCGCGTCGAAGATCTGGCCCGCGGAGGCCACGCCTACCGCGTGCGTGCGGCCCGTGAGGATGCGGTCAGTCGCCTCCACCGCCAGCGGGGCGGTGACGGCGTAGATGTCCTGGCCCGTTGCCACGGCGCGGCGTTCGGTGCCGCCGGAACGTACGACCGCTTCGACGAGGAAGGTCTGGTCGGAGCGGCCGGTCGCCGTCGGGGGCGGGGTGTCCGGGGAGGAGAGGTCGGCGGCCGCTTCCGTCGTCATGTGGGTGCGTACCTCGGGGATGGCGAGGTGGCTGGGGATGGTGACCACGTCGGCCATCGTGAACTCCCCGATGACCTCCCGGGGGCCCATCGGGTCGGGGAAGGGCCACTTCAGAAGGGCCGGCTCGGTGTCTTGGTACTCCAGGCGGCCGTTCGTGAAGCGGACGCGCCGGCCGGCCCGCCGCTCTCGGGAGACCGTGCCCGCGGCGCGGGTCCCGGGCGTGGGGTGCCAGCTGCTCAGTCCGTAGGCGATGGTCGCTTCGTCGGCCGTCTTCCAGTCGCCCATCGCGGCCGTGGTCAGGAGGTCGCCCAGGCCGCCGTAGAAGGCCATCGCCGGGACGATCACCGCTCCCACCGCCCGGGCACGGTCCGCGAAGTGCGTGAACGTGCCGACGTTGGCCTCGATCTCGGCCGCCACGTCCACGTACGGGATCCCGGCGCGCAGGGCCGCCTCGATCACGGGCGCGGCGGTGAGGGCGAAGGGCCCGGCGCAGTTGATCACGGCGGCCGCGCCGGACAGGGCGCGGTCCAGCGAGGCTGGGTCGTCGATCGAGGCGGGGCGGACTTCGAGGCCTGGGACGGATGCCGCCAGCGCGCGCAGTTTGTCCGCGTCCCGGCCTGCGAGGATCGGGACGAACCCGCGTTCGCGCAGTTCAGCCACGACGAAGCGTCCCGTGTGGCCGTACGCGCCGTATACCGTCACCGTCGCCGTCGCCGTCGCCGATTTTGCCGATCCCATGGGCTCTCCCCCTCGAGTGCTCACGCCATCCGGTCCGCTGTGAGCTGGTACAGACATCCTGGCCACCATGGGCCGTCCACCGTGAGTGTCTGGAACGACCTGCCCCGTACAGTTCCGGACATGACTACTGTCGCGCTCGCCGTCACCGACGGGATGCTCCACTTCGAACTGTCCCTGGCCCATGAGGTGTTCGGGTCGGCTCCGGTGGGCGTGGGCGTGCCCTGGTACGACGTCCGGGTCTGCGGGGCGGGCGCCGTGCGGGTCGGGCGGTTCCGGCTGGAGCCCGACCGGGGGCTCGACGGGCTGCGGGACGCGGACACCGTGATCGTGCCCGGCTGGGCGGACACCGACGTGGAGCCGCCCGCCGAGCTCGTCGGTGCCGTGCGTGCGGCCCACGAGGCAGGTGCGCGGGTGGCCTCCCTGTGCACGGGCGCGTTCGTGCTGGCCGCCGCCGGCCTGCTGGACGGCAGGGGCGCGACCACGCACTGGGCGCACACCGAGGCGCTGGCCGCCCGCTATCCGCGGGTGGAGGTCGATCCGGACGTCCTGTACGTGGACAACGGCAGTGTGCTCACCTCGGCCGGCAAGGCCGCCGCGATGGACCTCTGCCTGCACCTGGTCCGTCTCGACCACGGCCCGGCCGTCGCCAACGCCGTGGCCCGCCGCCTGGTCGTGCCGCCGCACCGGGCCGGTGGCCAGGCCCAGTTCGTCGCCGCCCCTGTGCCCGCCCGGGACGACCACCCGCTCGCCGCGCTGCTGCCCTGGGCGATCGAGCGTCTCGACCAACCGCTCACCGTGCAGGACCTGGCACGCCGTGCAGGGATGAGCTCGCGCCATCTCGGCCGCCTCTTCAGGGCGGTGACCGGCACCACCCCGCTGCAGTGGCTGCTGACCCAACGGATTCGCCGTGCCCAGGAGTTGCTGGAGGCCACCGACGACCCGGTCGACACCATCGCGGCGGCCACCGGCATGGGGACCGCCACCACGCTGCGCCGGCACTTCAACCGTACGGTCGGCGTGCCCCCGGACACCTACCGCCGGACCTTCCGCTCGGCGCCCGGACCCACCCGGCCGGCAGTGGAGTAACTCCCGCCGCACAGTGAACGCACAGCCGCTGTTTCTCCTCTTGCACAGCGAACCCCCCAACCGAGAGGAACATGCTGTGCGTTCAGGTACGCGTATACGTACACGTAGACCTTCGCGCCTGTACCCGGCCGGGTCCGTCGTGCTGGCTCTCGCCGCCGCGGGATCCGTGCTGGCGGGGCCGGCCGTCGCCGTCGAGGCGGGCGGGCGTGCCGATCTGCGGGCCGATGTGAACCGTGACGGACGGGTCGATGTCACCGGCAGCAGCGACAAGGCCGGTGAGAACAGCTGGTCCGTCGAGCGTGGCGCTGTGTATCTGCCCAATCTCGATGACGACACCAAGCGGTGCCCGGTGACCGGGCCCGGTGGCAAACCGCTGTCCGACGCCAAGCTGGCCGCGTGCAACGACGGTTCCGACACCAAGGTCAACGGCAGCGCGGACGCCGACGACCTCGCCCGGGTCCGTTCCGTCCCCATGCCGGATCTGGGCAAGGACGCCAAGGGCACACTGAAGGTCACCACGGGTGGCAAGCACACGCACCTCTTCCTCAAGCGTTCCGGGAAGTGGGTCCTGGTGACGGACAAAACCCGGCTGTCCGCCGCCGAGTTGAAGTCCGGTGTGGAGTTCGGTGTCGAGGGCACCGACGTCGTCCGGGACAGCGCGAAGTGGGACGGCCGGGCGGTGGTCCGGCTGACGGTGACGTCCGGGCAGGAGTCCACCTCCGACTCCGTGACCCTGCGCGTCGCGCCGCTGCTGACCCACCACCACCTGCAGAACACCCAGCAGGTGATGGTGACCGAGGTCCAGGGCCAGGGCACGTACAGCCGTCTTCAGCAGAAGTTCGTCGCCGAGCTCGGCAAGGAAGTCAAGAAGGCCGGAGTCACCGCACCGCTGGTCAAGTTCAAGAAGTACGCCGACCCCTGGACCCAGGACTTCGTCGAACCGGCCTACGTCAGCATGACGGGGCCGGGCGGTCAGCGGCACGTGATGCGCGTGATGCTGCGGTCCGCCCAGCCGGACCGGGACGCGGGCCGGGAGCTGTTCGAGAAGGTGCGCGGCCGGGACATCGGTGTGGTGCAGGTGACCGACCGGGCCGAGCCCGACGACTGGTCGCTCAACTCCATGGGGAACCTGGAGACCATCCCGCCCTACGCGCACGGCGGCCGCTCCTTCCCGGCCGGGCGGATCATCATGGGCGAGCGCAAGGACAGCGGGGCGCGGCCGTCCAAGGTGATGCGGACGATGCTCAAGTCGCAGGGCCTGCAGGACCCGCTGCTGCTGGACACCTCCTGGCTGGGGGTGGGGCACGTCGACGAGTTCGTGCAGTTCCTGCCCGCCGACACTCCGCGCGGCTGGCGCCTCGGCGTCGCCGACCCGCGGGCGGGGCTGAAGCTGCTGCGCGACGCCAAGCGCGACGGCCACGGCAAGACGAAGATGTTCTCCGTCCCGGGCCGCAGTGACAGTCCGGCGCCCAAGGAGACCATCGACCAGGCGCTCGCCTCCAAGCATCTGGTGGCCGACAACGAGATGGCCGCGCGTCGCATCGCGGCCAACCTGGAGATCCTGAAGCGGGAGACGGGCGTCACCGACGGGGAGATCGTGCGGGTGCCCGCGCTGTACACCCGCGAGTCGGAGGTCATGACCGCCGAAGGCGACGAGATTCCCGTGCCGCGTCTGACGCGCATGGGCGCAGGTTCCGACCTCGTGGACAGCCTCGGGGACCGCGGCCAGCAGAAGTGGCTCGCCCAGAACCCGTCCGGCTCGCGTGCGAAGGCCGCGGGGACGGTGATGACCAGCGCGTACGTTCCCGGAGCGGTCAACGGCGTGCTCCTGGGGCGCGACCGCTACCTCGCCCCGCGCCAGTGGGGGCCCGTCATCGGCGGCAAGGACATCTTCACGCAGGCCGTCAACGCCGCCTACCAGCGGGTCGGCCTGAAGGTGTCGTACATCGACGACTGGTACACGTACCACCTCGGCATGGGTGAGGTGCACTGCGGCACCAACACCCTGCGCGACGCGAGCGCCGCGTGGTGGCAGCGCCCGGCGGGCTGATCCGTCCCGAGGAGCAGGCGGCGGAACCGCACGGTCAGGTCAGGAGCCGTGCGGTCCGTCGCCGCGGCCGCCGTTGGGCCGGGTGCGCCCGGGTGCCAGGCGGCGGTAGGCCGCGCGAGCGTGGGCGACGCGGGCCAGGGCCGTGCCGACGAGCGTGGCGGTGAGCAGGCAGGCCAGCCATGTCGTGTCGCGGGGGCCGGCCCAGGTGAGGACGCCCGCGGGCGGGATGGCGAAGCCGTTGAGGAACAGCCAGCACAGGACGGCCGTGCCGGGGGCCGCCGTGAAGCGCGCACACAGGCCGAGCACCGCGGCCAGCAGGGACAGCGCGAGCAGGGCCAGCCCCGGACGGCCGGTCCCCACCACGGCGTTGAGGACTGCCACCAGCACCAGCGCGCCGCCGAACGCCCCGGCCCACACCAGCGGTGTCGCCACGGGCCTCGGAACGGGCCTGGCTCCGGTGCCCAGTGGCCTCCACTCGATCATGCCCGCGCTTCCTTTCCCGAGGGTGCCCGTCAGGGTCCCACTGACAGCCGTTCAGTGAAACACTCGAACCGGACAGTCGAGCGACGGCCCGGAGCATGACGAAACCCCAGGTCCAAGACCTGGGGTTGCTTCGTCCGGACCGGGCTGGTCCGCGTCACACGAACGCGCTCTGCCCCGTGATCGCCTTGCCGACGATCAGGGTGTTCATCTCGCGGGTGCCCTCGAAGGAGTAGATCGCCTCGGCGTCGGCGAAGAAGCGGGCGATGTCGTGGTCCAGGAGGATGCCGTTGCCGCCGAAGATCTCCCGGCTCCAGGCCACGACCTCCCGCATCCGCGCGGTGACGAACGCCTTGGCCAGGGCGGAGTGTTCGTCGCGGAAGACACCGGCGTCCTGCAACCGGGCGAGCTGCACCAGCATGCCCCACGACGCGGTGATGTTGCCCAGGCTCTTGACCAACAGGTCCTGTACGAGCTGGAAACCGCCGATCGGACGGCCGAACTGGCGGCGCTCCCGGGCGTAGTCGAGGGCCAGTTCGTAGGCGCCGGTCATCACGCCCAGCGCCTGCCAGGCCACTCCGCTGCGCGTGGCGCGCAGGATCTCGGCGACGTCGCGGAAGGAGTTGATGTTCTGCAGGCGGTTCGCCTCCGGCACCCGCACGTCGGTGAGGGTGATCTCGGCGTTCTCGACGATCCGGAAGGCGATCTTGCCCTCGATCTTCGCCGGTTCGAAGCCGGGCGTGCCCTTCTCGACGACGAAGCCCTTGACGTGGTTGTCGTCGACGTCCCGCGCCCACACCACGACGTAGTCGGCGAAGGTCGCGTTGCCGATCCACTTCTTGGCGCCGTTCAGGATCCAGGTGTCCCCCTCGCGCTTCGCCGTGGTGCGCATGCCGCCCGCGACGTCGGAGCCGCCGAGGGGCTCGGTCATGGCGAACGCGCCGATCTTGTCCATCGCGGCCATCTCCGGGAGCCAGCGGTCGCGCTGCTCCTGGTCGCCGCCGGAGTGGACGGAGTACATCGCGAGGCCGTTGTGGACGCCGAAGAAGGTGGCCACCGAGGCGTCGGTGCGGCTCAGTTCCATCGCCAGCATGCCGCTGAGCAGGTTGGAGACGGCGGGCCGGTGCTCGCCGTAGCCCTCGTAGGGCAGGCCGGCGAGGCCGCTGTCGCGGAAGACGCCGACGAGTTCCCGGGGGAACTCGCCCTTGGCCCAGTGGGCGTTGACCAGCGGCTTGATCTCGTCGCGCATGAGGGCGCGGGCCTTGAGGAGGATCCCCCGCTCCTCGTCCGGCAGCAGTGCCTCGTAGGCGTAGAAGTCCGCGATCAGCTGGTCTTCGAGCGGTTCCATCGTGGTGGTCATCTCAGTTCTCCTCCTTGTCGGCGCTGTCCAGGGCGGACAGGACGGCGAGTTGCCTGCGGTCGCGCGCCTCGGTGAGCTGCGCGTACGGGGCGGAGCCGTAGGCCTGTTCGACGGCTGCGATGAGCCGTTCCTGTTGTTCCCCCTGCTGCGACGGGGTGCCGAGACTCGCCCACATGCGCTTCATCGAGGGGCCGATGTGCTCGGCCAGGTGCCGGTAGCCGCCCGGTCCGCCGCCCAGGTGGGAGCCGAGGAACGGCCCGACCGTGGCCCAGCGCAGGCCCAGCGAGTTGGTCATCACCGTGTCGAGTTCCTCAGGCGTCACCACGCCCTGCTCGACGAGGTACACGGCCTCGCGGCTGAGGGCGTTCTGCAGCCGGTTCCCGACGAAGCCGGGGATCTCCTTGCGTTCGACGACCGGGGTGCGGCCGACCGAGGTGTAGAAGTCGACGGCGGCCCGTACGGCGTCCTGGCCGGTGCGTTCGCCGGGGACGACCTCGACGAGCGGGACGAGGTGCGGCGGGTTGAAGGGGTGGCCGATCAGGACGCGGGCGGCGTCCTCGTCCGCCAGTTCCTTGGTGAACTCGGTCGAGGGGATGGCCGACGAGGAGCTGAGCAGCAGCGCGTGGCCGGGTGCCTGCCGGGCCAGGGCGGCGAACAGGTCCTGCTTGAACTCGACGCGCTCGGGGCCGTTCTCCTGGACGACGTCCGCGTCCCGGACGGCCTCGGTGACACCGGCGGCGAGGTGCACCCGGCCGACGAGGTCCGTCACGTCCAGGCCGCGGGCGGCCAGGTGCGGGGCGGACTGCGCGAGGGCCTCGTCCACGGCCTCGGCGAGGTCCGGTCGCGGGTCGCTCACCCGGACCGTCAGGCCGTGCGCGGCGAACAGGGCCGTCCAGGACAGGCCGATGGTCCCGGCGCCGATCACCGCGGCCGTACGGAAGGTGCGGGTCATGACGCGGCTCCCTTCAGGTAGTCGTGGACCGGCTCGACGCCGGACAGCGTCAGGTCGGTGAGGATGTGGCTCGCGGAGACGACCTCCAGCACCGGCAGGTCGGCCAGCGGGGCGAGCACGTGCGCGAAGAGCTGGAGCCGGGCGGGCCCGGTCCAGGCCTCCTTGACGGTGACGTCGGTGATGCGCGTGCGGACGAGTTCCTGCACCCGCGGCAGCCCGTCGTAGCCGGGAATCGTCTTGAGCATGAAGGCCGGCACGGTGATCTGGGCCTCGGCCTCGCGCCGGTCCAGCTCGTGGTGCTTGTAGCCCATGGTGGCGGTGGCGACCCGCAGGCTGCCGTGGTCGAGGGTGCCGACGAGCGCGCCGGAGTCGACGGTGAGCGACGGGGAGCCGAGCACCTTCGGGTAGGCGGAGACCTCGCGGCCGGAGGCGGTCGCCGGGAAGTTGTCGAGGTACATGGCGTGCAGGTACTCGCCCTGCTCGCCCTCGAAGCCGACGGGGATCGCCTGGCCGGCCTCCGTGTAGGGGCCGTATCCGCTGACGTCGCCCATCTTCATGACCTCGAACCGGACCAGGGGTTCACCGATCCGCAGCGGTTCGGGGACGACGGCCCGCAGCGCGTCGGGGTCGGTGCGGTAGACGACGTTCAGGTACTCACGGTCGGTGAACCGCGGGACCGTCGGCGCGTACGCCGGGCTGGTGAGCGGGGTGGTGAGGTGCTGTCGTACGTCCTCGGCCTGCATGGCGGCTCACCGTCCCGTCCACCGCGCGGGGCGGCGCTCGGCGAAGGCCGTCATGCCCTCGCGTACGTCCGCCGAGGCCATCAGGGTCTTCATCTCCCCGCGCTGGAAGGCGAAGGCGTCGGCGTCGGGCGCCCCGTCGGCGGCGCGGACGACGCGCTTGACGGCCGCGAGCGCGAGCGGGGCGTTCTCCGCGAGCCGTTCGGCCAGCCGGAGCGCCTCGGCGGCGGCCTGGCCGGTGGCGGTGACCCGATTGGCCAGGCCCAGTTCGCCGGCGCGGCGGCCGTCGACGGGCTCGCCGGTCAGCAGGAGTTCCATGGCCAGGTGGTGCGGGACGCGCTTGGGCAACCGGATCACGCCGCCGCCCGCCGCGATCAGGCCGCGCTTGACCTCGGGCAGCCCGAACCGGGCGTCCTCGGCGGCGACGATCAGGTCGCAGGCCAGGGCGAGTTCGAAGCCGCCGCCCATGGCGTAGCCCTCCACGGCGGCGATCAGGGGCTTGGCCGGCTCGGCCTCGGTCAGTCCGCCGAAGCCGCGGCCTTCGACCTCGGGCGACTCGCCGCGCAGCGCGGCCTTGAGGTCCATGCCGGCGCTGAACGTGCCGCCCTCTCCGGTCAGGACGCCGGCCCGCAGCTCGGGGTCGGCCTCCAGTTCGTCCAGGGCGGCGGTCAGGCCGGTGGCGACCGCGGCGTTCACGGCGTTGCGGGCCTCGGGGCGGTCGAGGGTGATCAGCAGGGTGGAGCCGATGCGTTCGGTGCGTACGGGGGTGGTGGGGGTGCTCATGGCTGTCCTCCTGTGACGGTCAGACGGTCGGACGGTCAGCGGACGGCGGTGTCGAGCTCGGCGAGGACGTCCTCGGTGTCCTGGCCGGCGACCGGCGCCAGACGGCGGATTGAGCCGGGCGTTGCGGAGAAGCGCAGCGGGATGCCGATGGTGCGGACGGTGCCCTCGGTCGGGTGCTCGACGGTGTCGAGGAGGTGGCCGTCGCGGACGTACGGGTCCTCGTGGGCGCGGTCCAGTTCCAGCACCGGGGCCATCGGGATGCTGTGCTTGGCGCACACCTCCGCCCACTCGTCGGTGGTCAGCGCCGGGGCGCAGGTCTCCAGGAGCGCGGCCAGGTCCTCGTGGTCGGCGCTGTCGATGGCGTCCCCGTTCACCCGCGGGTCCTCGGCGAGGTTCGGGCGTCCGGCGGCGGTGAAGAAGTCCCGGTAGTTCTGCGGGTTGTACGGCATGACGCAGGCCAGGCCGTCCTTGGTGCGCACCGCCTTGTGGCCCTTGAGCATCGACAGGGCGAAGCCGGTGGGGCCCGTCTCGGGCACGTGGGTGTGTCCCGCCAGGTGCTCGACCAGGTTGAACGCGATGAGGGTGTCGGTCATCGGGATCTCGACGAGCTGTCCCTGCCCGGTCCTGTTCCGGTGCAGCAGGGCGGCGAGCACGCTGTAGGCGATGGTCAGGGAGGAGACCTTGTCGCCGATGATGGTCGGCAGGTAGACGGGCTCGCCCAGCGCCCGGTCGGCGATGTCGACCAGGCCGGACGCGGCCTGCACGGTCTCGTCGTAGGCGGCGTTGCCCGCCCGGTCCGAGTCGCTGCGGAAGCCCTGGGCGTGCGCGTAGACGAGGCCCGGGTTGCGGGCGGCGATGTCGTCGTGGGACAGGCCGAGGCGGTGCAGTGCGCCCGGCCGCATGTTGGTGATCAGCACGTCCGCGGTGTCGATCAGCTTCAGCGCCCGCTCGCGGTCGGTGTCGTCCTTGAGGTTGAGGGCGACGCTGCGCTTGTTGCGGTTGACGTTGAGGTTCAGCGGGGTCATGCCCGGCGTGGTGCGGTAGTGGCCCACGCGCACGGTGTCGGCGGGCGACTCGATCTTGATCACGTCGGCGCCCAGGTCGCCGAGGATCTGGGCCGCGTAGGGGCCCATCACCACGGTCGACAGGTCGATCACGCGGATGCCTTCCAGGGGGCCGGTGGCGGTGTCCGTGATGTCCGTCATCGCTTTTCCTTCAACTCCTCGCTTCGCATGTATGTGTATCTGGCAACTAAGTTAGCAAGGAGGGGCTGGGGAACGGAAACAAATGGAGTGACCAATAGACGAAAGGCGGTATGACCGCAGTGGTCATACCGCCTTTTTACGAATACTCTTGTGGGTCAGGTATGAAGCGGCTCGGTGAAGATCTCGCGGGCGGCTGCGACGACTTCCTCCAGGTCACCGCCGTGTGCCCGGTCCTTGCGCCAGAGCAGACCGGTCTCCAGCCGGGGATGGAAATCCGAGAAGGGAAGCACGGTCACATTGTCGAGACGGTAATTCTGCACGGGGCTCCGCGGATCCAGCATGGAAATCGAGAACGCCAGGCCGCTCGACACTATCTCGGAGACTCCCTCGAATGTCGCGCTGCCGATTTCGATCCGTTTCTTGATGCCGAGCTCGGCCAGCTGCTGGTCGAGACCGCGAAAATAGGCGTTGGTGACGGCCGTGGGCGAACCCGCGTAGGCGAGTCCGGACAGTTCGGCCAGGGCGACCGACTCCCGCCCCGCGAACCGGTCCCGGGGCACGACCGCGCCGAGCCGCTCCGACATCACCGGCAGCTGCTCCAGGGCCGGGTCGCCGCCGACCGGGAGCCGGGCCAGGGTCAACGCCAGTCTGCCGTCGCACACCGCGTCGACCAGCCGCTCGGTGCCACCCGGCCAGCGTTTGATCTCGAACCGGTCGCCGACCCGCTCGGCGAGAGCGGCCATGCGTTCGCGCAGGTCCGGATGGATGCCGCTGGGGACACCGAGCAGCAGGGTGGTCCGCCGCGGCCGGGTCGTCTCGTCCAGCCGCCACTGGATGGAGTCGACCTGCTCCAGGACCCCGCGGGCGATCGGCAGCAGCGCGCTGCCGGCCGGGGTGAGCCGTACGTGGTGGGTGTCGCGGTCGAACAGCCGGTGTCCGAGTTCGTTCTCGAGATCCTTGATCCGCCGGCTCAACGGGGAAGCGGCCATGTGCAGTTTGCGGGCCGCGGTGGAGAAGTTCAGTTCTTGGGCGACGGCGACGAAATAGCGCAGGTGCAGGAGCTCCACGCGGTTCACCCTAACCGCTGCGGCCTGCGGTCCCCGGGGCCATGGGGCCGGACAGCTCCTTCTCCATCAGCGTGAAGGACTTGGGCCTGCCGCCCGGCTGCGGTTTGCCTTCCTTGTGGCCGACGACGCGGTAACCGGCAGCCCGGTAATAGGCGTTGAGCTGCGCGTTGCCCGCCAGGCAGTCCAGACGGGCGCCGATGACCCGCCCGCCGGCCTCCGCGAGCCAGACCTCGCCCCGTGCCATGACCTGCCGGAAGTGGTCCTCGCCCAGTTCCCCCGGCCGCCACTGCCCGGTGACGCCGCGGGCCGGCATCCAGCGGGCCGCGGCGTCACGCAGACGGACGAGGGTGGCCGGGTCGGCCTCGGTGGCCGGGCGGACGTGTAGATCATTCACCCGGGGATCGTCGCACGTCCGTACGACGACGGTCCTTCAGACCACCGCTGATCAGGAATCCTCGATGGTGATGAAGGGATCCCACTGGAAGTAGCCCTTCAACTGGCGGTGGCGGTCCAGGATCTGGAAGGAGAAGTGGTAGGTGACCTGGCCGGCCTTCTTGACGGTCGTGCGCCAGTAGTGGTCCTGGTAGCGCTGGGTGTCGAACTCCGGCCTGCCCTCGGATCCCTCCTTCGGCAGGGGGTAGATGCCGTCGACCACCTCGATCTCCGGTGTCCTGATCAACTGGTGCCGGGGGTCGTTGCTGACGTACCGGTACAGCAGTGCCTTGTAGTCGCTGCCGAGCGAGAGGGTCGTCTCGCGCCACCTGATGCTGTCGCCAGGTTCGGCCCGGAGGTTCAGTTCGGCGCCCGACGTGCCGACTATGTGGTCGAGACGGGTCGTCATGTAGATCAGGTTGTGGTCGACCCCCGTCGGCGCGTCGGGGTTCCGGGACGCACTGGGGTTCCGTTCGACGATCGTGGCCGCGTCGAACGCGATCAGTACGTTGAGATCAGCCATGCTGCTGCTCCTTCTTGTCGGGCACCTTGTACGCCATCGCCCGCGGGTAGTCGTGGCGGTGCAGGCGGACGCGGACCAGGAGCGGTCCGGCGTTGAGCGGGTCGGCCGGGTCGGTGAGGCGGTCCAGGAGGTCGTCGAGTTCCACGGTGTGCGCGACGGTGACGCCGTGTGCCGGTGTGTGCTTGCCGGCGAAGACGTCCGCGAGGCGGTCGTAGTGCCAGGGGTGGAGGACGTTGTAGAAGTCGGGGTCGGCCGCGTCCTGGTCCGCGTAGTACGCCGGGTGCACCAGCATCTGCTCGACGCCGTAGAAGTGGCCGTTGTCCATGACGAACACCACCGACCGCAGCCCGTGCCTGGTGTGCGTGGAGATTTCCTGGCAGGTCTCCTGGAAGGCGCCGTCGCCGACGAACACCATCGGGCGGGCGTCGCCACGCTCGGGGACGAGCGCGGCGCCGGTGGCCGCGCCGACCGACCAGCCGATGGACAGCCAGCTGACCTGCGACAGGAACCCGCCCGCCGGCAGGGACAGGTTCATCGAGCCGATGAGGGAGAACGCGGCGTCGGAGACGACCGTCCAGTCCTCCCTCGTCTCGTGGTTCAGGAAGTGGTTGATCCGGTCGAACACGGCGTCGTAGGTGAGGCGGTCGGCGCGCCGGTGGGGCGAGCGGCTGCTGCGCAGTGCGGCCCGGTGGTGTTCCAGACCCGCCGGGCGGTTCTCGCGCGGTCCGTGGTGGGCGTAGGACTCGGCGTAGTAGTCGGCGGCCAGGCCCCCTGAGCCGTACGCCTTCACCAGCGCGTCCTGGAGGGCGGGCAGCAACCGTGTGAGCTGGACGTCGGGGTAGTAGCCGGTGCCGACGCTGACGCCGCCGTGCGCGGCCATCACCCAGTCGGTGCCGACGTACTGCTCCCCGCCGAGGTTCTTCGACGTGGACCAGGCGCCGAGCCCGATGCGGCAGGTGGCCCAGTCCTTGAACACGGTGTGCACGTCCGGGTGGCTGGCGCCGCCGTTGTAGACGCCGTGGAACTGCGGCAGGTCCTCGTCGACGACGGCCTTGGCGCCGACGGTGGTGCAGAACGGCACGCCCGTCGCCTCCACCAGGTCGATGAGCTGCCCGCCGAGGCGGAACCGGTCGATCTCCTCGCCGGCCCAGACGATGGGGCGGGGCCTGCCGTCCGGGCCGGGGTGCTCCTCGACCAGGGTGAGGACCGCTTGCACGGCCTTGTCCAGCATGGTCTGGTTGCGTGCGCTGAACGGCCGCTCCCGGGGGACGATCGGTGCCTGGGGCTCGGGGCACGGCTCGTTCCAGAGGTCCTCCATGACCTCCAGGTAGACCGGCCGGCGCTCGGAGAGGCACGCGGTGAGCGCGGCGTCGATCTGGCCGGGGGCGAGGCCCGGGTTGGAGATGGCCTGGGCGTCCACGGTGACCTGCCGGTAGACGTCCAGGTTGCTCTCGGGTCGGGGGCTCATGTGCGAGGTGAGCAGGCCGACAGCGCGGTAGTTCTGCCACTGTTCGTAGGGCGGGGAGGCGTTGACGGCGACCAGCGGGACCTGTTCGACGTAGGCGCCGCCGCAGGCGTTGAGCAGGTTGAACGCGCCGACGCTGTAGGTGACGGCGGCCGCTCCGATGCCGTGGATACGGGCGTAGGCGTCGGCGGCCTGGCCTGCGCCGCCCTCGGTGGGCGTGCCGACCCACTCGATGTCGCCCTCGGCCCGCAGGGTCGTCAGGAACGGCCCGAGGTGGTTGCCGGGGACGCCGAAGAGGTGCGTGATGCCCAGTTCGGCCAGGCGCAGGGCCAGGTAGCGGGCGACTGTGCACTCGGGGTCGATCGCGGTCACGAGCGGCCCTCCTCGTGGTCCGCGCCCGGGGTGGTGACCGGCGGGGCCTGGTGGACGGCGAGGGCGGCGCGCACGGCGCTCTCCAGGGCGCCCTCGATCCAGGCGTGTTTGAGGGAGGTGTGCTCCCCGGCGAAGTGCACGGGGCCCTCGGGCCGGGAGACGTCCAGGTGGAAGCTGGTCATCTGGTGCGCGGTGTAGATGGCGGCCTCGCCGAAGGCGTACGGGTCGCGGGCCCAGCTCTTGGTGGCGCCGCGGCCGGTGAAGAACACCTCGATGCGGCGGCCGTGCAGGGCTTGGAGGTTGCGCAGGGCGTAGACGTAGCGTTCCGCGGGGCGCATGGAATCCCAGCGGGCGGCGTCGTCGGACCAGCAGTACGAGGCGAGCACGACACCGCCGGTGCTGCCTTCGACCCGGTGCGACGGGTAGTACATGAACCGGTTGGGGTTGTCGGTGGCCGAGCCCCCTCCGAAGCAGTGGGTGGCGGGGCGGACCGCGGGGCCGCGCAGCGGCATGGTGCTGTTGAGCTGCCGCATCTCCTCGGTGACGCTGCTGTCCTTGACGGCGGCCGCCAGCAGGTCGGTGCCCGACCCGTCGAACGTGGGGACACTTTCGGCGTCCACCTGGCCGCCCAGCCGGTAGTACTCGTAGAGGCCGGGTGCGATGCGGTCGAGTTCGTCGCGCCAGTCGGCCTCGGTGAACTCCCACCACCGGTGGCTGAACTCCAGCAGCACCTTGGTGGCCTGGTCGTAGTGGGTCTCGATGATCGCGCGGCGCTTCTTGTACGACATCGACGGGACGATCTCCACGAAACGCAGGGCGGAGAACGGGACGGTGACGATCGCCAGGTCGGCCGTCCACAGGCGCGGCGGGGCCTGTGGATCGTTCTCGGCGACGGTCTGCACGGCCACGCCCCACCCGTCGGGTCCGACGGCACCGGTGCCCTCGGGGTCGGTGTCGCGGCTGGGGTCGTGGTACTCGAGGCGGATCACGCGGTGGCCGAGCCGCACCTCGTCGCGCAGGCCCTGGTGGAGGGCGTACGGCAGACGCCAGCTGCCGCCGGGTATCTCCCAGTAGCGGACGCCGGGGTTGATGTCGCTGCGGCTCAGGAAGCTGTGGAAGAACGACAGATGCAGCCGCGAGGACATGTTCTCCAGCGTTCCGACGGCCTCGATCGCCTCGTCGCTGAGTCCGGCGTGGTCGCGCAGGAAGCCGCCCATCGAGTAGCCGTCGAAGTCGCGGATCACCCGGGCCCAGCCCTCGACCCACTCCTCGAAGGGCTTGTTGACGCGCTTGCCGTCGACGATGTCGGAGTAGTGGTCGCGCACGCTCTCCAGCGCGTCGTCGACCATCTTCACGACGGGGGCGCGGACCTCGTCGTCGGTGAGGTGGAAGCCCTCGTTGATCCGCTCCGGACCGGCGGCGTAGTCGGCGCGCCGCACCTGGGTGCGGTTGGCGCGAATCCAGGAGTTGCCGCGCTTGTCGGGTTCGCGGAAGTCCGGGCTGTCGTCGCCGTAGGTCCAGGTGCGGCCGGTGAAGGAGGTGTACGTCACCGGGGGCACGGGGACGTCGGGGCCGCTCCCGGTGCCGGGGTCCACATCCACGTTGTAGAACTGGCGGCGGCCGAGCCCGAGTTTGTCGACCAGGGCGAGGACGAGCGGGTGGAAGTCGGGCAGCCGCATGGCGCCCGCCTCGGCGTACTGGGCGGGGTCGTCGAAGGGCTGGTGGTGTTTGGTGGCACGGAAGGTCTTGATGCGTCCGCCGACCCGGTCGGGGTTGGCCTCCAGGATGGTGACGTCGTGTCCGGCGTCCTTGAGCAGTCGGCCGGCGACGAGGCCGGTGATGCCGGCGCCGATGACGAGGATCTTCTTGCGCGGGTGGTGGGTGGGGCCGAGGCGGCCCGTGTCTATCAGCGTGTGCAGATAGTGGAGTTTGAGGTCGGTGCCGTCCGGCCCGACGAGGAGGAGTTCGCGGGCGAGCCTGAGGCAGGTCTGCCAGCGGGCACGGGTGGCGGAGTCGTCCCGAGGTAAGTCGGTCATAGCTTTCGATCGTAGATATGTCGGAACGATTTCTCGGTTTTACCGCGGACAAAGTCCTGAAAGCAGCGGTCGCACCGCTTGGCGCAATTTGAGCTTGCCCGCACCCCCTTTCGAATACGGAAGATTCGGCAGGGACTGAAGAGCATGCGGATCACACCGTACAGGGAATTCACTTACGGAATACGGGAATTCGGAAATCCCGGGGCCGACGGCGCCCGCTACGCGCCCCCTCAGCCCTCCCGCCAGCCCTCCCGCCAGCCCTCCATCCCGTTCGGCGTCCCGCGAGCGGGACGTTCCACCAGGTCAGAGCCGGTGCCACCATTCCAGCGTCCCAAAAAGACCGATGGGAATGGCGGGTGGGACGGAACGTGGCGCAAGCTTCGGTCATCGCAGCGGGCCGCCCCTTCGAGGGCGGTGACGCCGATATCGACTTCCGGTCCCGGCCGCACATATGTACGGTCGGCGTCCATGAACCGGGAGATTTCGTTCCGGAAATCCGGAACCCAGGAAACTCGAAACTCAGAGAAAGCAGTTCAACGCATGCGTATCGCTCAGCCCTTCACCCGAGTGGCCGCCTCCTCCCTGGTCGCTGCCGCCGCTTTCGCACTCGTCGGTGTCCAGGCCGCGGGCCAGACGGCCTCCGCCGCCACCCCGCAGAAGGCCGCCGCGACCGTCGACTGCACCGCGGCGAACACGAAGCTGACCGTCGAGGACGTCTCCCGGCCCATCAACACCCTGCTGCTGACGGCCACCAACACCGGCACCAAGCCCTGCAACCTCTACGGTGCGCCCTACCTGGCCGCCGGCGCCGGCGCCCAGGCTCCCGTGCCGTGGCTGGACTCCAGCAAGCCCCAGGCCGTGGTGACCCTGGCTCCCGGCGAGTCCGGGTACGCCGGCATCGGGACCTCCAGCCCTGACGGCGACGACGGCCACATCGCCAAGACCCTGGGCGTGGACTTCTCGAACAAGAACCTGAACGGCTCGCTCGGCAAGGGCGCGACGCTGAAGCTGCCCGGCGGCGGCGTGTACTTCAACAGCGCCAACTTCGTCACGTACTGGCAGAGCGACGTGTACGACGCGCTGTTCGGCTGAGCCGGCCTGCATCCCACGGCACCGCCGGTGATGGCGGTGCCGTGGGCGCGCAGCAGGTGAAGAGGTCCGCCCGGACGCGTTGTTCGGGCAGCGGACCGGGTGGCCGAACAATCCGTGCCGCGGCTGAACTGGGCTCACCGGAAAGGGCCGCAGCACGGAGAGGGGTCGTCGGATGGGCAGGAGCAGGGGCGTCGCGGTCGTGGTCGCCGGGCTGGTACTGGCCGTCGGGGGGTGCGGGGAGGGCGGGACGGACGAGAAGGCCGCCCGGTCGCCGGCCGAGCCGAAGCCGGCCCGGTCGCCGTCGGCGTCGCCGTCGCCGCCGTCCGAACTCGTGGAGTGGGTCGGCGACATGTGCGAGGCGACGGTCGCGCTGCGGAACCTGCGCGAGGAGAGCGCCGCGGATCTGAAGGAGATCCGGGACTCGGACGACGAGACCGGGATGCTCGCCCACGCCCGCGCCCTCGGTTACCTCTCCAGGACACCGGCGGACGTGGAGACCGTGGCCGGTGACCTGGAGGCCCTCGGTCCGTCGGGCGTTCCCGCGGCCGACCGGCTGCGCGACGCCCTGCGGAAGAAGGTGAGGAGTGTCGCGAACGAGCTCGAAGCACAGTCACCGGCGGTGGGCCTCGAGTACGCCGAGAGCACTGTCGCGGACGCCGACAAGCGGGTCCAGTCCCTCACCCCGCCCCAGCCGGACCTGCCCGCGCTGACCAAGAAGGTTCCGCGGCTCGCGGCGGCGTACGAGCAGGCCGCTCAGTGCGCGCCGGGCTGGAAGCCCGACGGGTCGTCCGGGGAGGGCGACTCGCCCGCGCCCGACGCCACCGGCCCGCTGCCCGAGGCGGCGGACGGCAAGAACTACGCGGCCTGCTCGGACGGCGCGTGCGAGGTCCTGGTGACCTCCACCGCGGACATCACGGCGAAGGGCACGAAGGTGCACGTCATCGTGGCGGACGACTCCGTCACCTTCCAGTCGGGGGGCGGCCTGATACAACTCGGCGGCGGGGGCGGTGAGGCCGGGTTCGGCAACGGCCTGAAAGCGAACGTCGTCGCTCACAACAAGGACGGTGCCGTGCTGAAGTTCTCCCGCCCGTGAGCGCCTCTACGGCCCTCCGCACGCCTCCCTGTAGGGGAGTTGCGGCAGCTGCTGCTCCCAGTCGGCCCGGGTCAGGACGCCGCCGGTGTGCGCGCAGACGTACCGCGCCGCGCGGTCCGCGTCCAGCGTCCACACCCGGGCCGTGAGGTCGTAGCCGGCGGAGGTGAGGGTGTCGCCGCGCGGGCTGAACGCGACGGTGGTGACGGTGTCGAGGTGGCCGGTGAGTTCCTGGCCGGACGGCTCGGCCCGGGCCGGGTCGGACACGTCCCACAGGCGGACCGTGTGGTCGCCGCTGCCCGTCGCCAGCGTGGTGCCGTCCGGCGCGAAGGACAGGGCTCGGACCGCCGCGCGGTGCCCGGTCAGTGCCTGTCCCAACGGGCGGGCTCGGCCGCCCCGTTCGCCGTCTTCCCGCAAGTCCCGCACGTCCCGCATGTCCCGCACGTCCCACAGCCGCACCGTACGGTCGTCGCTGCCCGTCGCCAGGGTCCTCCCGTCCGGGGCGAAGGCCACCGCCTCGACCGACTCGTCGTGTCCGGTGAGGGCGGCGCCCGCGGGCCGGGCTCGCGTCCCGTCGCCGTCCACGTGCCACAGGCGGGCCGTGGCGTCCTCCGCGCCGGTGGCCAGGAGGCGGCCGTCCGGGGCGAAGGCCACGGAGGTGACCGTGTCCGTGTGGCCGCGCAAGCGTGCGCCGAGCGGGCGTGCGCGGTCCGGTCGCCGTACGTCCCACAGCCGGACCGTGTCGTCCGCGCCGCCGGTGGCCAGGGTGCGGCCGTCCGGCGCGAACGCGACGGCGTCGACCCCGCCGTCGTGGGCGCGCAGGGGCGCTCCGAGCGGGGCCGGGCGGTCGGGAGCGGAGACGTCCCACAGGCGTACGGTGCCGTCCGCGGAGCCGCTGACCGCCGTACGGCCGTCCGGCGCGAACGCGACGGCCAGCACCCGGTCCTCGTGGGCGAGCGGCCGCGGCAGCCGGCGCGGGCGGTCCGGGTGGCGTACGTCCCACAGGCGGACCAGACCGTCGTCGGTGCTGGCGGCGGCGAGCAGGCGGCCGTCGGGGCTGTAGGCGACGGCGGTCACCGGGTTGGTGAAGTCGGTGAGGACGGTCGGCGGCCGGTGCCACAGCAGGACGCCGCCGTCGGCGCCGGTGCTGGCGAGGGTACGGCCGTCGGGGCTGAAGGCCACCTCCCACACGGGCTCCGTGTGTCCGGTCAGCGGCTCCCCGAGCTGCTGCGGATAGGCGGGGTTGGCCACGTTCCACAGCAGCGGCGCGTCGTCCTCCCCGGCGCTCGCCAGCGTCTCCCCGTCGGGGCTGAACGCGACCGACAGGACGGGCGCGGTGTGGCCGGTGAGCGGTTCGCCCAGCGGCGTGAGCCGGTCCGGGCGGGACGCGTCCCACAGCCGTACGGTCTCGTCGAAGCCGGCGGTGGCCAGTGTGCGCCCGTCGGGCGAGAAGGCCAGGGTCCAGACCGGGTCGGTGTGGGCGCGCACGGGCTTGCCCAGCGGTGCGATCCCGCCGTTCCGGCCGTTCCCGCCGTTCCCGTCGTTCCCGCCGTAGCGCCACATCCGGACGGTGCCGTCGTAGCCCGCCGTCGCCAGGGCCTTCCCGTCCGGGGCGAAGGCGACCGCGCGGACGCTGCGGTCCTCCGAGTCGTCGGCTACGGCGGGATGGCCGAGCGGTGCGGGGCGGGCCGGGTCGGTCAGGTCCCACAGGCGTACGGTGCCGTCGTCGCCGGCCGTGGCGAGCGTGCGGCCGTCGGGGGCGAAGGCGGCGGAGACGATGTTCTCCCCGGCGTGGCTCACCAGCGGGCGGCCGAGGGCGCGGGGGTGCTGCCGGTCGCGCACGTCCCACAGGCGGATGACGCCGTCTTCGCCGGTGGCCGCCAGCAGGTCGCGGCCCGCCGGGGCGAAGGCGACCGCGCCGACCCGGTCCGTCCCCGGTCGCAGCGGCTCGCCCAACGTCCTGCCGCCGGTGTCCCACAGCCGGACCGTGCCGTCCTGGCCGCCGGCGGCCAGGGTGCGGCCGTCGGGCGCGAACGCCACGGAGCTGCCGCCCCCGTCGTGGCCGGGCAGCCGCGTGGCCAGCACCCGGCCCGCGTCCGAGGCCAGCCGGGTCCGCAGGTCCGGCGTGGAGCGCATGCGGTACGCGGCCACGTCGAGCCGGGCGGCCAGCCCGGCGTGGGTGTCGCGCACCCGGTCGGCCTCGGCGGTGAGCCCGCCGAACACCGCGTCGTCCCGTTCGGCCTGCGCGGTGGCGCGGGCCTGCAGGGCGACGACGGCGGTGCCGGTGGCGAGCAGGGCGAGCGCGGCGAGTACGGCGACGACCGTGCGGCGCAGGAGCGCGGCGCGCTGCCGGCGGCGCAGCGAAGTGGTGAGGAAGCGCCGTTCCAGGGAAGTGAGTTCGTCACTGCCGGGGTCGTGCGGGAAGGCGTCGCGGGCGGCGGACAGCCGGGAGCCGGCGTAGAGCGCGGCGTTCTCCTGCCCGAGGTCCTGCCAGGTGCGGGCCGCCTCGGACAGCGCGCGGTGGACGCGCAGCCGGTCGCGTTCGGCGTCGATCCAGGCGCGCAGCCGGGGCCAGGCGGTGATGAGCGCCTCGTGGGCGAGGTCGGCGGTGCCGTCGTCGAAGGTGATGAGGCGGGCCCGGGCCAGCCGTTCCAGGACCAGCCGGGTGTCGGCGGGGTCGCCGAAGTCCAGCTCCGCGTGGCCGGTGGGGCGGCGCGTGTCGGCGGTCCCGTCGCCGGGCGCGACGAGGCGCAGCAGGATCCGCCGGGCCAACTCCGCTTGTGGTGCCGTCAGTTCGCCGTACACCTGCTCGGCCGTCCGTACGACGGCGCCGTGCAGTCCGCCGGCCGCCTCGTACGCCGCCTCGGTCAGGGTCCGGCCGCTGCGGTGGCGCCAGGTCTCCAGCAGGGCGTGGGACATCAGCGGCAGTCCGCCGGGGGCGCCCTCGACCTCGTCCAGGAGCCGGTCGGTCAGGGCGCGTTCGACGATCAGTCCGGCCGCGGCGGCCGGGCGGACGACGGCCTCCCGCAGTTCCGCCCGGCTCATCGGCCCGGCGAGCAGCGTCGCGTCCTGCAACGCGGCGGTGAGTCCGGGGTGTTCGGCGCACCGGCCGAGGAAGTCGGCCCGCACGGCGATGACGACGCGCAGTCTGCTGTCGGCGGCGGTGGCGGCGACGAGCCGGTCTATGAAGGCGTCCCGGTCGGCCGGGTCGGCGCCGAGGGTGTACAGCTCCTCGAACTGGTCGACGATCAGCCAGGTGTCGGCGTCGGTGTCCGGTACGGGTTCCAGCCGCTCGGCGTGCGTGCGCAGCGGGTCCGCGCCCGGGGTGAGGATCCGTACGGCCGCGGGCGGCGCGTCATCGTCGTCGGCCGCCCGCAGCCGTGGGATCAGGCCCGCCCTCAGCAGCGACGACTTGCCGCTGCCGGAGGGGCCGAAGACGGCGGTGAAGCGGTGCTTGCGGTTCAGCCCGGTGAGCCGCTCCACGAGCCGGTCGCGGCCGAAGAACAGTTCGGCGTCGCCCGGTTCGAACCGGGTCAGGCCGCGATAGGGCGGCCGGGCGGTGTCCTCGGCGGCGCTCTCGGCGGCCAGTTCCTCCGACGCCTCGCGCCAGCGTCGCTCCCACTCGGCGAGGTCGCCGCCGCAGGCCCTGACGTAGGCGAGCGTCACCGCGCGGGTGGGCAGTTGCTTGCCCGCCGCCGCCTGCGACAGCGTCGTCACCCCGTACCGCGCCCGCCGGGCCATCTCCCGGTACGTCGGTCTGCCCGCGGCCTCGCGCAGCGCACGCAGCCCGGCGGCGAACCGCTGCACCGGCCCGGCCTCCGGATCCAGCTCCCCCTCGGCGCGACCCGGCCCTGTCTGTCCCGGCACGTGCCGCCCCCTCACCTCGTACGCCCCTCCCCCGACTCTCGGCCGTATCGACGGCCGTGACACGGGCGTTCACCCCATCCTCACGCTTCCTCCAGGCCACACGGCCCGGTACGCGCCTGGCGGGTTGTTCGGTGCCGGGAGGGGACCAGCCGAACAACCGCGCACGGCGGTCGAATGGCCGAAGGACGTGGCCGGACGGCCCCGGGGCGGCGGTCCGAACCCTGCGAGGGGAGGGCTCGGGCCGCCCCGCCCTCCTGGACACGTCCGCACACATCCGCGACAGGCTGGAGGAGAGCCATGCACGGACGCCATCACACCCGGCACGGGGTGATCACCGCATGACGTACCCGGCGTACGAACCCGGCCCGCCCCTGCCGTCGGAACCCGGTCCGCCCCTGCCGCCGGAGCCCTCCGCGCCGCCGCGGCCCCCGGTCCCCGC
Organism: Streptomyces sp. NPDC016851; assembly: GCF_055562795.1. Taxonomy (NCBI): domain Bacteria; kingdom Bacillati; phylum Actinomycetota; class Actinomycetes; order Kitasatosporales; family Streptomycetaceae; genus Streptomyces; species Streptomyces sp. NPDC016851. The sequence continues at coordinate 282,382 of NZ_JBVHEP010000001.1, read as the reverse complement.
CGACCCGTGGGCGGTGGCCCTCGGCAACGCGGCCCTGCTCGGCATCGGTTATCTGCTGCTGCGCCGGTGGCGCCTGGCCGCGGTCGCCGCACTCGGCTCGGCCGTGCTCCTCGGCCTCACCGCCTCCACCGCCCAGGGCCGCTACGAGATCCTGCTGCTCCTGTGGTGGGCTGCGGGCATCGCCCACGGCTGGTTCCTGGCCCGTCGCCGCCCGGAACGGGCCGTGCGACGCGGGCAGCGCGCGGGCACGCTCGCCCTGGCGCTCGCGGTGGTGCTGACCGCCGTACTGCTGCGTGCCGACGCGTACGGCATCGCCGGCCGCGTGACCGAGGCCCGCGAGGGCGGCGACTGCGAGGCGGCCGTCGCCGCGCAGGGCGAGGTGTGGTGGGGCCACCGCCTGGCGGGCGCGCCCGTGGTGGACCCCGGAGACGCGGTGGTCGCGGCCTGCCGCCGGCTGGCCGGGGCGGCGGACACCCTGGCCCGCGCCACCCGCAGAGGCAGCACCGAGGACCTGGGACGCGGCTTCGGCACGCTCGCCGACGTCCTGAAGGAACCCGGCAACGAGCAGACCGTCAGGACGGCCCTGGACACCTTCCTCGCCGGCCTGCCCACCGACGACTCCTGCGACACCGCCGCCCTCACCGCCTGGCTCCGCGACCGCGGCCCCACCCACGACGTCCTGGACCGCTCCGCCGGCACGGCGGCACGCACGGAACCCGCCGCCCTGGTGGGCTGCGGCGACCACCTGATGACCGAGGACGCCTGGCAGCAGGCCCGGACCCACTACCAGCGGCTCCTCGACGCCTACCCCGACGACGCCCGCACGGACGAGGCCCGCGACGGCGTCCGCAAAGCCACCCTCGCCATCGAACTGGACCACGTGCGCGGCCTGGTGGACAACACCTACGGCGCCGACTCCGGCTACTGCTCCAAGCCGGCGAAGTACAGCGGAGCCCCGCCGTACCGCAAGGGCACCCACCGCGCCCTGTTCCTCGGCGACTCCGAGTACACGGACAAGCTCCCCGGCTCCTGGCGCACCGGCGACCCGGCCAAGGCCGCGCTCGTGGTCTGCTCGGGCGCGGCGGAGAACGGAGCCGCCGTGCAGACCTGCCCCTACGAGAACGACAAGTCGAAGTACCTGCCCCACCAAGTGACCTTCTACAAGGTCAAGATCCCCCTGAAGGTCTACGAACTGCGCACCGGCAAGCGCCTCGACCCGCGCTCGGTCCAGATCGGCGGCGGGAGCTGCCCGAGCGTCCTGCGCTACAAGTACTACATGTACGGCCTGGGACCGGGCGACCAGTTCGTCTCGACGTCCACGTCGGGCGTACGGGAGGCGTTCCGCCCGGTCGTCCGACGATGACCATCCGCCCGGCCCGGCCCTCACGCCCGCCGCATCCGCCGCAGCGTGCCCCCGGCCGGGAGCACGGTGGCCACCGTGGCGAGCAGCAGACAACCGGCCACCACACCCGCGAGCCACGGCCAGGCCACCGACAACTCGACCGGCAGCCCCAGTTCCCGGCGCAGCCCTTGAGCCATGCCGAACAGGGCCGGAGCGGCCACCGCCACGCCCAGGGCGGCGCCCAGGGCGACGACGCAGCACGTCTCGGCCGCGAGCGTCAGCAGCACCTGGCGCGGTGTCGCACCGGACAGGCGCAGGACGCGGAGGTCCCGTACCCGGCCGGCGGTCGCCGTCAGCACGGTGGAGGCGACGGCCATCATGGTGTAGCCCGCGGTGAGGGTGACGAGGATCAGGGTGAACAGCCACACCAGCCGGTCCTCCTCGGCGTCGTCCGATGCCGCGTGGACCGCCACCGGGACCTCCTCGGCGCCCAGTCCCGAGAGGGACGGCGCCGGTGTGGCGGTGGTGCGGTAGACGACGTCCGCGAGGGCCGACGGGTCGTGGGCGCGTACCAGTTCACGCGGCAGGAACACCTGGTACGGCATGGAGTCGTCCAGCACGGCGCTCACGCGCAGGTGCCGGGTGCGGCCGTCCTCGAAGGTGAGGGTGGCGGTCCGGCCCTCCCGCCAGCCGTGCGCGGCGGCCACGGCGGCGGTGACGGCGACGGTGGTCGAGCGGGGCGCCGGAGCCCGGTACGTCCTCTCGAAGCCGGGCGTCACCCCGGCCGCCGACAAGGCGGCCCTGCCCTCGCCGCCGTGGACCGTCGTCGACAGCAGCGCCGTGCCCCCGACCCGGTCGACCACGGCGTCCGACAGGCCCGGTGTGCCCCGGGGCACGACGGCCGCCTCGGCCCGCACGGCCGCGGCCTGCCGGGTGGTGTCGGCGCTCCGGGTGGTCTGCACGGCACTGGTGATCAGTACGGCGAAGGCGACGGTCGCCAGCACGGGGGCGATCGTGGCGGAGGTGCGGCGCACCGCGGTGAGCATGTTCTCGCGCACGAGCACGGCCGTGGCGCCGGGGCGCCGGGCGAGCGGGCGGGTCAGTGCCCCGATCACGGGCCGGGTCAACACCGGCAGCAGGAGGGTGAGTCCGGCCGTCAGGCTCATGGCCGCGCCCAGGACCAGCAGCACCATGGCGTCGGCCCCCGCGAAGGCCGTACCCGCCGAGCAGGCCGCGCCCAGGCCCGTCGCCGTCAGCCCGGTGGCCCACCGGCGGCGGGTCATCGGCCGGTTGTCCACCGCTGCCTCCCGCATCACCTCGAGCGGCTTCACCCGGGAGGCCCGACGCGCCGCCGCGCCCGCTCCGGCGAGTGCCACGGCCACGCCCAGGGCCCAGGCGACGGCCGGTACCCACCAGCGGACGCTCACCTCGAAGCCGGCCGGCTGGAAGCCCGCGTCGATCAACAGCCCGGTCATCGCGGGCGCCAGGACGGCTCCCGCGGCCGCCCCCGCCGCCGCGCCGACGGCGCCCACCGCCAGGGCCTCCCCGTACACCAGCCGCCGCACCTGCCGCGGTGACGCGCCGATCGTGCGCAGCAGGCCGAACTCACGGCGCCGCTGGGCGATGGCGAACGCGAACGTCGAGGACACGTTGAAGACGGTGACGAACGCGGACAGCAGTGCCATGGCGGTGAGCACCTGACCGCCGATCCACCGGGTCATCTCGTCCTGCTGCGGTGCGAGCACGTCACGGGAGGCGCCCGTCAGGACGGTGCCGTCATCACCGACGGCGTTCCGGGCGGCGGCCGCGACGCGGGCGGGGTCGGTGCCGGGTTCGAGGACCAGGCCGATGGTGCGTACCCCGCCCGCCAGTTCCCCGGCCCGCCGGTCGGTGACGTAGTAGCCGGGGCCGTCGACCGTGCCGGACACCACGAAGCGCTGCGGTCCGCGCGCCGTCAGCACCGTGAGGGGCTGGCCGGGCCGGTGTCCGAGGGAGTCGTCCACGACGATCTCACCGTCCGCCGTCGGCGCTCTGCCCCCGCTCAGGCCGTACGTGGCGAGCGCGGCGGCCGACCAGGGGTGGCCCTGCCGCTCCCCCGTGCGCTGATCGCTGCCGGGTGCCTGCGCGTAGAAGGACCGGTCGGCCACCGCGGCGGCCACTCCCGGCAGCCGGCCGAGTTCACGGCGCAGTTCCCCGGCGCGCTCCGGCGCCCACGGCGGGTTCTCCGTGAACACCCCGGCGGTCGGCGCCCCCGCCGGGCTGCGCACCAGCACCGGCGCCCCCGCGAGCCGCTGCGGCACCCCCGTGCCGTCCGACAGCAGCACCAGCGCGCTCATCGTGACGACCGCGACGCCCACCGCCACGGCCACGAAGGACCCCAGGAAAGAGGTCCACCGCTCTCTCGCTGTCGCCAGGCTGATCACGGCCGCACCTCCAGGGCGGCCGTCCGCGCCGCGATCGCCTCGGCGCCCTCGGCGCCCGGCAGTTCGTCCGCGAGCCGGCCGTCGGCCAGCAGCAGCACCCGGTCCGCGTACGCCGCGGCGGCCGGGTCGTGCGTCACCATCACGACCGTCTGCCCGCGGCCGTCCACCAGGGACCGCAGCAGCCGCAGCACGACCCGCGAGGCGGTGCTGTCCAGCGCGCCGGTCGGCTCGTCGGCGAAGAGGACGGCGGGCCGGGAGATCATCGCCCGGGCGATCGCGACGCGCTGCTGCTGGCCGCCGGACAGTTCGCTCGGCCGGTGTCCGTGCCGGTCCGCGAGTCCGACCGCGGCGAGTGCGGCGTGCACCTCGTCCGCCGAGGGGCGTGACCCGGCCAGTCTCAGGGGCAGTTCGACGTTCTGCGCGGCGGTCAGGGCCGAGACCAGGTTGAACGCCTGGAAGACGAATCCGATCCGGTCCCGGCGCAGCACCGTGAGCGCGTTCTCGTCCAGCCCGCTCAGGTCCGTACCGCCGATCAGCACCTCGCCGGCGCTCGGCCGGTCGATGCCCGCCGCGCAGTGCAGCAGGGTGGACTTGCCGGAGCCCGAGGGGCCCATGACGGCCGTCATCGTCCCGGCCGCGAAGTCCAGGGTGACGTCGTCGAGTGCGGTGACGGCGCGGTCGCCGGTGCCGTAGCGCTTGGTGAGCGACCGGAGCTGGACGGGCAGGACTGCTGAAGTGCCGTGCGCCTTGGTCGTACGGGTCGTGGTCATGCCCTCAAGCCAACGACGCGGACACCACCCGGCACATTGCCGCCAGGGCGAGTGCCGATACTCCACCTGGCACTACTGCCTCCACCCCCCGGCGCCGCTACGGTCGACCGCGTGACCACCCCCCGAACCGTCCTGGAGGCCCTCACCCGCAGCCCGTTGGGGTTCCTCCGTACCGCGTGGCCGTGGCGCGCCCTGGGATATCTCCTGTCCGGCGGCGTGTTCGCGACCGCTGTCTACCTCGGTGTGGCCGGGCTGTTCACCGCGCCCATCGGCACGATCGCCAAGGTGCTCTGCGCGGGAGCCGTGGTGGTCTTCGCCGCCGCCCTCGCGGGGCCCCTGGAGCGGCGTCGCCTCTCCCTCGTCGACGCCGGCGACCGGCCGGAGTCGTCGGGCGGTCCACGGGCCGTCGGCTACGGCGTCGTATCGGTCCTGGCGGTCGGCTGGATGGACCTCGCCGTGGCCCTGGTCTCGCTCGGCATCCCGGGCTTCCTCCTGCTGACGCCCTTCCAGCCCACCGCCCTGCCCTGGCAGACCGTGGCGGGCCCGGTCGCCGGCGCGCTGCTGCTGCCCGTGGCCGCGTATCCCATCGGGGCGTGGGCCGCCGTCCGTGCGGCGGTGGGCCGGGCCGTGCTCTTCCCGAAGGACCGCGAACTGCGCGAGGTCGTACGGTCCCGGGCCCGACTCGTCGACGCCTTCGAGACGGAACGCCGCCGCATCGAACGCGACCTGCACGACGGTGCCCAGCAGCGGCTCGTCGCCCTCACGATGAAGCTGGGCCTGGCCACCCTCGACCTGCCGCCCGGCAGCGCGGCGGCGCGGCAGGTCGGCGAGGCCCACGCTCTCGCCAAGGAGGCGCTCACCGAGCTGCGCGAACTGATCCGGGGCATCCATCCGCAGATCCTGACGGAACGCGGACTGCCCGCCGCCGTACGGGACATCGCCGGGCGCTGCCCGGTCCCCGCCGACCTCGGCCTCGACCTCCCGGGCCGGCTGCCGGCCGCCGTCGAGCAGACGGCGTACTACGTGACCGCCGAGGCCCTCACCAACATCGCCCGGCACAGCGGTGCCGACCGCTGCCGCGTCAGCGCCCGCTGCCGCGACGGCGTGCTCCGCCTCGACATCGAGGACAACGGCTCCGGCGACGCCGAGCCCGCTCGCGGCACGGGTCTCGTCGGCCTCGCCGACCGGATCGCCGCCGCCGGCGGCAGAATGCTCCTGTCCAGCCCGCCCGGCGGACCCACCCTGCTGAGAGCGGAGATCCCGTGCGCCGGTCCGTCCACCTAGGGGGCTTCTGATGCGGCAGTCCCTGCGCCTGGTGATCGCGGAGGACGCCGTCCTCCTGCGGGAGGGTCTCGTCCATCTGCTGGAGCGCTTCGGCCACCGGGTGCTCGCCGCCGTGGGCGACGGCCTGGCCCTGCTCGCCGCCGCCCGGGAACACCGCCCCGACCTGGTGATCACGGACGTCCGTATGCCACCGGGCCAGACGGACGAGGGCCTGCGCACGGCCCGCCGGCTCCAGGCCGAGCAGCCCGGGCTGGCGGTCCTCGTGCTCAGCCAGTACGTCGAGCAGACCTTCGCCGACGAACTCCTGGACGACCGCGGCAACAGCGTCGGCACGGGCTACCTCCTGAAGGAACGCATCGGCGACGTCGAGGAGTTCGCCGACGCCGTCGCCCGTGTCGCCGCCGGGGCGACGGTCGTCGACCCGGAGGTCGTACGCCAGCTCCTCGCCCGCCGCCGCGACCCCCTGGACCGGCTCACGCCCCGCGAACGCGAGGTCCTGGCCCTCATGGCGGAGGGCCGCTCCAACGCGGCGATCGCCCGCCGCCTGGTCGTCACGGACGCGGCCGTCGCCAAGCACATCGCGAGCATCCTCCAGAAACTGGACCTGCCCCCGTCGGCCCCCGACGACCACCGCCGGGTACTGGCGGTACTGGCCTACTTGCGGGCCTGACCGGGCACCGGCGCACCGGTCGAGGGCCTCGCTCCCGCCCGCCGCACCCGCACCGCACGCACTCCCAGGAACACCAGCAGCCCGAACGGCGACAGCAGGATCGTGAGGACCAGCAGCGGTCCCATCAGCAGGGCGGGGATCTTCAGCCGCCGGCCCTCCCGGTACATCCACTGCCCGACCAGCAGGTCCCAGGCGATGACCTGCGCCCAGACGGCACCGGCCCCGTCCGGCAGGGCCGTCAGCTCGCGGAAGCTGCCGAGGTCCGGACTGCTGACCGCGGTCCACAGCTCGGGGAACACCGGTACCGCGAGCGCGACATACACGAAGAGCACCGGCAGCACGGTCAGCGGTGACCCGGCGATGCGAGCGGTCGGCCCCCACGCCGGCGCGAAGATCATGAGCAGCCAGACGGGCGCGGCCAGGAGGAAGGACAGGTCGAAGAGGAATCCGGTCATGCCACGAGGTCCTTCGAGGCGGGAGCACCTGCCGCGTCTGTCACCCCGTGTGGAGGAGAGGTCCGGCCCGTCCGCACAGCTCCGTACACCCCGAGGGCGACGGCGAGCAGGATCAGCCCGGCCGCCCCCAGCGTCGCCCCGTCCGGACGCATCAGCGGCTGTCCGCGCAACGCCTGCCAGAGGAGCAGCGCGAAGACGGCGGCGTACGCACCCGAGGCGACCAGCACGAGACGCAGCCGGATCCGCTCGTCGGCGAGGCGTGTGAAGCGCGGTGCGAGCACGGTCAGCACCATGAGGAGCAGCGGCAGGAGTTGCAGGGCGTGCATACCGAAGAAGTGCGGGATGCGCAGATCACCGCCGGCCGTGGACCAGCCGGTCAGCGGCATCGAGGGGCCCCCGTCCGGCACGCCCACGCTGTGCGCACCGACCACCCTGGAGACGCCGCGCTCCTGCCCCGGCGCGGGCTGGGTCATCAGGAAGCCGACGGCTGCCCCGGCCAGCGCCAGCAGGATCCCCGAGCGCATCGCCCAGGCGGACGCCCGGTCGGCGATCCGGGCGCCGAGCAGCAGCACGGCGACGACGAGCGTGCCGGCCCACAGGACGACGACCGTGACGGCCATCGCGTTGAACAGCGCCTCGTCGAACGGTGTCTCGTGGTTGAAGTGGCTGCGCTTGCCGCGGACGACCTGCCCGGTGATGATCACCATCTCGACCAGGCTCGCCAGCGCGACGACGGTCCCCGCCCACCAGCCCACGCGCCGCCGGTCGGGCAGCAGCGACAGCATCCAGGCGAGCGACAGGCAGTACGCCACGAACGACACCGCGAACTTGAACGGCTTGGCCCAGATCGGGGCCCCCACCAGCACACGGTCGTCGACCACGATTCCCACCGCGGACACGACCGCCAGGACCGCCATCGCGGCCGAGAACACCGCCAGCGGCCGATGCCAGGACGTACGTAAGAACACCATGCCCACCCCTGATTCAGATGACCAGCTAATGGATAGCGGCACTATCCGCTATCGGATAGCCCCACTATCTATCATGGGAGCCGGGTCGGCAAGAGTCGGTCCCACGGGCAGGGCGAATTTCGAGGAGTGAACCGGCGTTGCGCATCGGAGAGTTGAGCCGGAAGACCGGGGTGCCGGTGCCGACGATCAAGTACTACGTCCGTGAAGGGCTGCTCCCCGGGGGTGAGCTGACCAGCCGCAACCAGGCGAGTTACGACGAGACACACGAACGCCGGCTCCGGCTGATCCGCGCCCTGCTCGACGTCGGCGGCATGAAGGTGGCGGAGATCGCGGACGTCCTGGCGGCCGTCGACGACCCGGACCGCCCCCTGCACAAGGTGCTCGGTGCGGCAGCCGACCGCATGGGCGGCCCGGCCGCCGACCAGGACGACGCCGAAGCGGCGGCCGCCCGCACCGCCGTGTCCGACCTCATCTCCCGACGCGGCTGGCGCACCCACGCCTCGAACCCCGCCGCCGCCGACCTCTCCAGAGCCCTGGCCGCCCTGACCCGGCTGGGCCACGGAACCTTCGCCGAACTCCTCGACACCTACGCCGAAGCCGCCGAACAGGTGGCCCGGGCCGACCTCGCGTACGTGGACCGGCGGGTCGCGGTCGAGGACATGGTGGAGGGCGTGGTCATCGGCACGGTCCTGGGCGAGGCGGTGTTCAGCGCGCTGCGCCGCCTGGCCCATGTCGACGCCTCGGCCAGGCTGTACGGGGCGGAGGGGGCGCCGCGGGGCGGCGAGAGCTAGCGGACACCCCCAAGCCCCCAGTCGGCACGCTCCCCCTTTCCGACTCCCGGTGCGCCGCGCCGGGAGTCGTTACCGTGTACCGCCTATGGACATACGCGGGGGCTTACGGGAGTGGTGGGAGCGCGGGCGGGAGCTGGGGGCGGCCAATCCGCTTGTCGTCGACATCGGTGTCGCGCTCCTGGTCCAGGCCGCGATGACCATGCCGTTCGTCGTGCCGCGGGCGGCCGGGGCGCCGCCGGCGACCTGGGCCGCGTACGGACTGACCACGCTCACCGTGCTGCCCCTGGTCTGGCGGCGGCGCGCCCCCGTCGCCGTGCTGTTCGCGGTGCTGGCCGCCAACGGGCTGTACCGGCTGGCCGTGGAGGGGCCCGGGCAGCCGCTGCCGTACACCGGGCTCGTGGTCGTGTACACCATTGCCGCGCTGTCGCCCGCGCGCAAACGGCTCGTCACCGGGCTCGTGTTGCTGGCCGCCGTGCCGGTGGGCGTGTGGCTCAACACCCGGTCGGCCCGGGAACTGACCTTCTCCGTCTTCGTGTTCGCCGCCGCCTATGTCTTCGGGAGGCTCACGGACGCCCGTCAGCGGGCGCACCGCGTCGAGGCGGAGCAGGTCGCCGCCCGCGAACGGGCCCGGATCGCACGGGAGATGCACGACATCCTCTCCCACGCCGTGAGCCTGATGATCGTGCAGGCGGAGGCCGGGCCGGTGGCCGTGCGGGCCGCGCCGGAGCGGGCCGAGGCCGCCTTCGACGCCATCTCCGCCACCGGGCGGGACGCCATGACGCAGTTGCGCCGGATGCTGGGGGTGCTGCGTGAGGGTGACGGCGACAGCGGTGGCACCGGGTCGCGCGAACCGCAGCCCGGGGTCGCGGAGTTGGCCGGTCTGTGCGACCGGGTGCGGGCGGGGAGCGGGCTGGAGGTGGTGTACCGGACCGCGGGGGCCGTCCGGCCGGTGCCGGTGGCGGTCGGGGCGACCGTGTTCCGGGTGGTTCAGGAGGCCCTCACCAATACCGTCCGGCACGCCGGCGCCCGTACCGTGACCGTGCAACTGACCTATGGGGATGACGACTTAATGGTGTGTGTGACCGATGACGGGCGCGGGGCGCAGACCGGGGCCGCCGGCCGCCGGGGCGGGCACGGGCTCGTCGGGATCCGGGAGCGGGCGGCGGCGCTCGGGGGGAGCGCGGTGACCGGGCGGGGAGCGGACGGGCGGGGGTTCGAGGTGCGGGTGCGGATTCCCGTGGCGGCCGCGGTGGAGGCCGGGCGGTGACGATCCGGGTGGTGGTCGCCGACGACCAGGAGCTGGTGCGCAGCGGCTTCGCGCTGATCCTGGACGTCCAGCCGGACATCGAGGTCGTCGCGGAGGCGGGCGACGGGGCCGAGGCCGTCGAGGCGGTGCGGCGCCACGCCCCCGATGTGGCGCTGCTCGACGTGCGCATGCCGCGCATGGACGGGATCGAGGCCTGCCGGGCGATCAGCGCCGCGAGCGACTGCCGGACCGTGATGCTCACGACGTTCGACTCCGACGAGTACGTGTACGACGCGCTGCACGCGGGCGCGAGCGGCTTCCTGCTCAAGGACGTCCGCCGGGACGATCTCGTGCACGCGGTACGGGTCGTCGCCGCGGGCGACGCGCTGCTCGCGCCCTCCGTGGCCCGGCGTCTGGTGGAGCAGTACACGCGCTCCACGAGGCACCCGCGGCCCGCCGCCCGGCTGGACGTGCTGACCGGGCGGGAGCGCGAGACGCTGCTGCTGCTCGCCCGGGGCCTGTCCAACGCCGAGATCGCAGCGGAGCTGGTGGTCAGCGACCACACGGTCAAGACGCACGTCGGCAACGTCCTGGCCAAGCTGGGCCTGCGCGACCGGATCCAGGCCGTGATCTGCGCGTACGAGACCGGGCTCGTCGCGGCCGGGGGTCCCCCGCCCGGGGGAGCGGACCGGGCCGGCCCCTCCCCCACGTCGGCGAGGAACTGACCCTCCGAGACCCCCTGCGCGGGCGATCCGCCCGGCACCGCCGGTCCCGAGGATGGAGCCGTACCCACAACACCGGCTCACACCCACGGAGTTGACCATGCCCCGCACCGCTTCCCTGCTGGCCGCCGTACTCCTCGCGGGCGTCGTGGCGGGGCCGTCCGCCCTCCCGGCCGCCGCCGCCACGCCCCCTGACCGGGCCCCCGCCCACCTGGCCGCCCAGCCCCGGAACCCCGCCCTCGCCGCCGCCATCGCCGGCCTCCCCAGCGCCGACGCGACCGCCGCCCTCGTGCGGGTCGGAGGCGACGAGGGCGTCTGGCGGGGCAGTTCGGGCGTGCACGATCTGCGCACCGGCCGGCCCGCCGATCCGGGCGCCCGCTTCCGCGCCGGTTCCGTCACCAAGGTCTTCACCGCGGCGGTCGCCCTGCAACTGGCCGCCGAGGGCCGACTGGACCTGGGCCGCAGCGCCCGCTCCTACCTGCCCGAGCTGATCCCGGCGGCGTACGGGGACGTCACCGTCCGGCAGCTCCTGAACCACACGCACGGCATCCCGGCCCCCGACTTCCCGGGCACCACGGTCGAGGAGGTGTACGCCGACCGCTTCCGGGTCCACGACCCCCGGGACATGGTCCGCTCGGCGACCTCCAAGAAGCCCGAGTTCGCGCCGGGCGAGCGGCAGCACTACCTCAACATCGGCTACACGATCACCGGCCTGCTGATCGAGCACGTCACCGGTGACACGTACGAGCGTCAGGTCGCCCGGCGGATCCTGCGCCCGCTCGGGCTGCACGACACGTACCTGCCGGGGAAGAACCCGCGCATCACCGGCCGGCACAACCACGGCTACCAGACCATGCGGCTGGACGACGGCACGACCGGGCTGCGCGACGTGTCCGTGTGGGGGTCCACGGACGGCTGGGCGGCCGGGGACATCATCTCGGCCACGGCGGATCTCGAACGGTTCACCAAGGCCCTGTTCCAGGGCCGCGTCGTGCGCGGACCGCTCCTGGAGGAGATGTTCACGCTGCCGGAGGTGACCGACTTCAGGACCGGGAAGCCGGCCGCGTACTCCGTCGGCCTCTCGATGAAGGTGCTGGGCGGCCGCGAGGTGTGGGGCAAGACGGGCGGGCGCTGGGGCTACAACACGGCCATCGCCTCCACCCGCGACGGCTCGCGCACCCTCGTCTACAGCGTCAACTCCACGGACGCCAAGGGCCAGGACATGAACAAGGTGGCGGAGAACATCATGGTGGCGGTGTACGGGCGGCCGTAGCAGCCACGTTCACAGCGCCGGCGGAGCCGCCCGCACCAGGCCCGTCTGATAGGCGATGACGACCAGTTGGGCACGGTCGCGGGCGTTCAGTTTGGTCATGGCCCGGTGGATGTGCGTACGGACGGTCAGCGGGCTGAGCGTGAGGTCCTCGGCGATCTCGGTGTTCGACCTGCCCTCCGCGGCCAGGGCCATCACCTCGCGTTCGCGGACCGTGAGCTCGGCGAGGCGCTCCGGCGGTGCCAGATGGGTGCCGGGGGCGGGGGCCAGGAGGAAACGGGTGATGAGGGAGCGGGTGGCGGCGGGTGAGAGGAGCGCCTCGCCGGAGGCCACCGTGCGCAGCCCGGCCAGCAGGGTGTCGGCGGTGACGTCCTTGCCGAGGAAGCCGCTGGCACCGGCCCGCAGCGCCTGGGCGACGTAGTCCTCGGTCTCGAAGGTGGTGAGGATGAGGACGCGGGTGGCGGACAGCTCCGGGTCGGCGCACAGCGCGGCGGTGGCGGTGAGGCCGTCGGTGCCGGGCATGCGGATGTCCATGAGGACGATGTCGGGGTGGTGGACGCGGGTCAGCTCCACCGCCTCGGCGCCGTCGGAGGCCTCGGCCACCACCTCGATGTCCGCGCAGGAGTCGATGAGGATCCGGAAGGTGGCCCGCAGCAGGGCCTGGTCGTCGGCGAGCAGCACCCTGATGGTCATGGCGTGGTTCCTTCGGCGGGGTGGGTGGTGGGCTGCAGCGGGAGGGCGGTGGTGACCTCGAAGCCGCCCTGGGGGCGGGGGCCGGCGCACAGTTCGCCGCCGATGGAGCGGGCGCGTTCGCGCATGCCGATGACGCCGAACCCGCGGCCCTGGGGCGCCTCGGCCACCGGCTTGCCGGTGCCGTCGTCGGTGACCGTGATCAGCAGGCGGCTGCCGGTGTAGGCGAGGCGCACGCGGGCGGCCTCGGCGGTGGCGTGCTTGGTGACGTTGGTGAGCGCTTCCTGCACGATCCGGAACGCCGTCAGGTCGACGCCGGGTGACAGCGGCTGCGGCTCCCCCTCCGTGGTGACGGTGACCTCCAGGCCCGCCGACGCGCACGCCGACACCAGCTCGGGCAGGCGGGCCAGGCCGGGGGCCGGTTCCAGGGCCGTGGAGCCGGGGCCGGAGTGGTCCTCGTGGTCGTTCTGCCGCAGCAGGCCCAGGGCGGCCTTCAGCTCGCGGAGCGCGGAGGACGTGGTGCCGGTCAGATCGGTGAGGATCTTCCGGGTCTGTTCGGGGTTGCTGAGGGCGAGGTGCGCGGCCGTGCCGGCCTGGGCGTTGGCCAGGGCCATGTGGTGGGCGACGACGTCGTGCAGCTCGCGGGCGATGCGCACCCGTTCCTCGGTGACGCGCAGCCGGGCCTCCTCCTCCCGGGTGCGCTCGGCGTGTTCGGCCCGGGCCTGCACGGCCTGGAGGTAGGCGCGCCGCAGCCGCGTCATGTTGCCGGCGGCGAGGGGCAGCATCAGCCAGAAGAACGGGCCGATCGTCCTCAGCAGCAGCGAGAGGTGGTCCATGGAGTGGGAGAACACGGCCGCGACGATCACCGCCAGCATGGTGACGATGCCGTAGACGCGGGTGGTCCGGCGGTCGGTGAGGGTGGCGAGCCAGTACAGCGCCGCCATGACCGGGGCCAGCAGCAGCGGCGTGACCAGGTAGCCGAGCGCGACCGCTGCCACCGTGCAGCCCCCGGCGACGACGACGGCGGTGCGCGGGTGGGTGCGGTGCTTGAGCAGGACGAGGCAGGCGACGCCCATGAGGACGGTGGCGGTCTTGTCCTGGTCCGGCGGGTCGGCGCTGGGCAGGGTGAGCGAGCCGCCGAGGGCCGCGCAGCCCATCAGCGCCAGGACCATCGCCAGATCGACGAGGAACGCGTGGCGGGCCGAGAACTCCTCCAGGCGATCCGCGTAGCGCCGCTCCAGGGTGATACTCATCGGGCTCTCCGGGGGATGGGCTGGGGACCATGGTGGTCGACGTCGGGCGGGAACGCCCGAGGAGCCGCCCGTGTCCTTCGCCACGGGCGGCCCTGGGTGCGGGTTCCTCAGGCGCGCGCCGGCTCCGGCTCCGGCGCGGGGTCCGGGGCCGGTTCCCGCTCCGGCCGGCTGAGGGCCTCGCCCTCCACGTCGACGCGGGGCAGCGCCCGGTCCAGCCACTTCGGCAGCCACCAGGCCTTGTCGCCGAGCAGGGCGAGGACGGCGGGCACGATCGCCATCCGGACGACGAAGGCGTCGAACAGGACGGCGGAGGCGAGCCCGAACCCGATCATCTTGATCATGGAGTCGCTCTCGCCGATGAACCCGGCGAAGACCGCCATCATGATCAGGGCCGCCGCCACGACCACCCGGGCGCTGTGCCGGAAGCCGGACGTGACCGCCTGCGCGGGCGACTCGCCGTGGACGTACGCCTCCCGCATCCGTGAGACGAGGAACACCTCGTAGTCCATCGCGAGGCCGAAGACGATGCCCACCAGGAAGATCGGCATCAGGCTCATGATCGGGCCGGTCTGCTCCACGCCGAGGAGTTCCGCGCCGTGGCCCTGCTGGAACACCACGACGACCGCGCCGAGGGACGCCAGCACCGACAGCAGGAACCCGAGGGCCGCCTTGAGCGGGACGAGCAGGGACCGGAAGACCACCAGCAGCAGCACGATCGCCAGGCCGACGACCACGGTCAGATACGGGACCAGCGCGGCCTGCACCTTCTCCGCGATGTCGATGTTCATCGCGGTGGTGCCGGTGACCTCGAAGCTCGCGCCGGTGCCGGACTCGATGCCGGGCCGCTCGCCCCGGATGGTCGTCACCAGGTCCTTGGTCTTCTCGTCGGTCGGCGCGGTGGACGGCACGACGGAGAAGACGGCGGTGTCACCGGCGTCGTTGAAGCGGGCCGGGGAGACGGACACGACGCCCTTCGTGGCGCCGATCTCCCGGGCGATCTCGGCCGCCGCACCCTTGGCGTCGGCGACGCCCCTGCCGTCCACCACGACGGTCAGCGGCCCGTTGAAGCCCGGCCCGAAGCCCTCGGCGAGCGCGTCGTAGGCGCGGCGTTCGGTGGTGGAGACCGGCTTGGCCTCGTCCCCCGGCATACCCAGCTGGAGGCCTGCCGCGGGCAGGGCGAGGGCGCCGAGGCCGACGACGCCGAGGAGCAGGACGGGTATCGGGCGGCGCAGCACGAACCGGGCCCAGCGGCTGCCGCCGTTGTCGCCGTCGCTCCCCTCGACCCGGCCGCTCTTGCGGGCCCGCCGGGTGAGCACGGCGTTCGGCCAGAAGCCGAGGAAGGCCGGGACGAGCGTCAGCGCGATCAGTACGGCGACGACGACCGCGCCGGCGGCGGCCAGGCCCATCTTGGTGAGCATCGGGATGCCGACCACGGCGAGCCCGGCCAGCGCGATGACGACGGTGAGCCCGGCGAACACCACCGCGGACCCGGCCGTGCCGGCGGCGAGTCCGGCGGCCTCCTGCGGGGCCCGGCCCTTGGCGCGTTCCTCCCGGTAGCGGGAGACGACGAACAGGGCGTAGTCGATGCCGACGGCGAGGCCCAGCATCATCGCCAGGGTGCCGGTGGTGGTGGACAGGCCGAGGGCCTGGGACAGGGTGAGGATCGTGGCCATGCTGACGCCGACGCCGATGAGGGCGGTCAGCAGGGGCAGCCCGGCGGCGGCCAGGGAGCCGAAGGTGACGAGCAGGACGACGGCGGCGATGGTGACGCCTATCACCTCGGCCGTGCCGCCCGGCCCGGCGTTGGCCTGCAGCGCGGTGCCGCCCGCCTCGACGGTCAGCCCGGAGTCCCGGGCCTCGACGAGGGCGCGCTCCAGATGGGTCCGGCTGGCGTCGCTGAGCTCCTCCGCCCCGACCTTGTAGGTGACGGTCGCGAAGGCGGTCGAGCCGTCCTTGCTGATCGTCTTCGCCTGGAACGGGTCGACGGCGCTCGCGACCTGCGTGCCGTCGCCGAGGCCGGTCACGGCCTTCTCGATGGCCTGCTTGTTCTCGGCCGCGGTCACCTTCTCGCCGCCGGGCGCGATGAACACGACCCGGGCGGTCGCCCCGTCGGCCGTGGCCCCGGGGAAGCGCTGTTCCATCAGGTCGAACGCCTTCTGGGACTCGATGCCGGGCATCGAGAATCCCTCGTCGCCGGCGCCCGGGGCCTTGAGGGCGCCCAGCCCGACGGCGGCCAGCACGGCCGCCCAGACCAGGGCGACGTACCAACGTCGCCGGAAGGCCAGTCGGCCCACTCGATACAGAAAAGTCGCCACGGCAGCAGGTCTCCACATCCGGGTGTCGATCGTCTGCCAAGGCTCTCCGGCGGCGTGCCGTCCCGTCGTCGTGCGGCTGCCGACAATCCTGGCTACTCGCCACGCAGTACGAGCGGGCCGCCCGTACACCTCGGGTACGAGATTCCCGGGCCATCCGGCGCGGCCTGTGCTACCGTCGTTGTTGTTGCAGTTTTGGTTCCCAGAGACTTCGAGTGCTCTATCGACCTTTGTCGACGAGCACTCTTTTTAGTTTTCGAGGATTTTCGGATCTCTCCGAGGGTGATCATTTCAGCAACTCCGAGTCCGTAAAGTGCGGGTCTCGGGTTTGTCCCCCTAAGGGAGATTCAGCATGGCATCTGGCACTGTGAAGTGGTTCAACGCGGAAAAGGGCTTCGGCTTCATCGAGCAGGAGGGTGGCGGTCCTGACGTGTTCGCCCACTACTCGAACATCGCCACCTCCGGCTTCCGCGAGCTTCAGGAAGGCCAGAAGGTTACCTTCGACGTCACGCAGGGCCAGAAGGGCCCGCAGGCCGAGAACATCGTCCCTGCCTGACGCTGACGCGTCCGACGTGACCGGGGCCCGCACCGTGAGGTGCGGGCCCCAGCCTCGTTCTCATCCAAAACCCCGGCTCAGTGTTGCGAATCCTGGTGCGGCCCCTCCCGGCTGCCGGGAATTCCCCGATACGTGTGCCGCATCGAGGAAGGATCCCCTTGGATCGCACCGCTCGCAAGAACAACGGCTCGCCCCACTCCCGTAAGGCGGCGGGCCGCAGTGTCTCCGCCCGTACGGCCGGTGCGGGCCGCGGCGGCCCCCGGCGCCGTCCGGCGCCCGGCGGGGAGTTCGCGCCGCCCGCCACCCTCACGCCGGCGCTGCCCGCCGTCGACGACTTCGCCGGACTCGCCCTGCCCGAGCGGCTGTTGACCGCGCTGCGCGCCGAGGGCATGACCGTGCCGTTCCCCATCCAGGCGGCTACGCTGCCGAACTCCCTGGCCGGCCGGGACGTACTGGGCCGCGGGCGCACCGGGTCGGGCAAGACGCTCGCCTTCGGTCTCGCCGTGCTGGCCCGCATCGACGGGCAGCGGGCCGAACCCCGGCAGCCGCTGGCCCTCGTCCTCACCCCCACCAGGGAACTGGCCCAGCAGGTCACCGACGCCCTCACCCCCTACGCCCAGGCGTTGCGCCTGCGGCTCACCACGGTCGTCGGCGGCATGTCGATCGGCCGCCAGGCGAGCGCGCTGCGCGGCGGTGCCGAGGTCGTCGTCGCGACGCCCGGCCGGCTCAAGGACCTCATAGACCGCGGCGACTGCCGGCTCGACCGTGTCACCATCACGGTGCTGGACGAGGCCGACCAGATGACCGACATGGGCTTCATGCCGCAGGTGACCGCCCTGCTCGACCAGGTGCAGCCCGGGGGCCAGCGGCTGCTGTTCTCGGCCACGCTGGACCGCAACGTCGACCGCCTGGTCCGCACCTACCTCCACGACCCCGTCGTGCACTCGGTCGACCCGTCCGCCGGCGCGGTCACCACGATGGAGCACCACCTGCTGCACATCGAGGACGACGACAAGCACGCCACCACGACGGAGATCGCCGCCCGCGACGGCCGCGTGATCATGTTCCTGGACACCAAGCACGCCGCCGACCGGCTGGCCAAGAAGCTGCTGGCCGTCGGGGTGCGCGCCTCCGCCCTGCACGGCGGGAAGTCCCAGTCGCAGCGCACCCGCACCCTGGCCCGGTTCAAGGACGGCGAGGTCACGGTCCTGGTGGCCACCAACGTCGCCGCCCGCGGCATCCACGTCGACAACCTCGACCTGGTCGTCAACGTGGACCCGCCCGCCGACCACAAGGACTATCTGCACCGCGGCGGCCGGACCGCACGGGCCGGCGAGTCGGGCACCGTCGTCACGCTGGTCCTGCCCCACCAGCGCCGCGAGACGGCCCGCCTGATGGCCGACGCCGGGATCACCCCGCGTGTCACCCGGGTCCGCTCGGGCGCGGAAGAACTGACCCGCATCACCGGCGCGCAGGCCCCCTCGGGCGTGCCCGTCGTCCTCACCCCGCCGCCCTCCGAGAGCGGCCCCGCCCGCACGGGTTCCGCCCCGCGCGCCCGCCGCGGCAGGCCCTCCCGGGGCCGCCGCCGCTGACCCGCTCCACGGAGCGCTCGCCGGGTCCCTCCCCGAATCCATCCCGGGAGCCGGGACCTGGCGCGGCGCGCCCCTCGGCCGGCTGCCGGCCGCCAGGCCTTCCGCCTCGACTCGGGTGTCGCCCGTCGTCAGGCAGACCGGACGGCGCCGACGGTGCGCGCCCCCCGCGCGCAACGGGTTCCGCCCGGCGCGGCAGGACCTCCCGGCGCCGCCGCTGACCGCACCCCGGATCGCCCGCCGGGTCCCTCCGCGGAGGCCTCCCGGGAGCGGAAGCCTGGCGCAGCGCGGCCCCGGCCGACTGCCGACCGCCAGGTCTTCGCCTCGACGTGGGTGTCACCCGTCGTCAGGGAGGCAGGTCGGCGCGGGCGTTGAGCGGCCCCGCGCGCACGGGTTCCGCCCGGCGCGCGGCAGGCCCTACCGGCGCCGCCGCCTCGCCCCCTCCTCGCTGCTCGCGACGGGCCTCAGCGCCCCGCCGCTCATGAGCGGACGTCGTGTGGTCCGTGTCAGGTGCCGGTTCGCGGCGGTGACAGGTGCACTACCGTGCCCTCCCCGTTCGACGACAGGAGCAGGGAGCCGTCGGGGGCGGCGGTGAGTCCCGCGAAACGCGGGGCGACGCCGGGGAGGCCGTGGGCGAAGAGGGCCGGGGTCTGGCGCGGTGCGGCCTCCGGCGGGGTGCCGACCGCCAGGTCTTCCGCCTCGATCCGGGTGTCGCCCGTCGTCAGGGAGATCGACCAGAGCCGGCGGTGCGCGGTGTCCACGGTGAAGAGTTCGTCGCCGTGGACGGCGAGGCCCTGCGGGGCGCCGAGGGCGTCCGCGACCGCCACCGGCTCGCCGTCGTCGAGGCGGAGTACCGCCCCGCGCCGGTCATCGCTGACGTAGCAGCGGCCCTCGGCGTCGAGTGTGACGTCCACGGGGTGGTCGAGGCCCTCGGCCAGGACCGTGACCGTGTCCGTCCCGTCGATGGCGAGGACGCGGCCGGCGCCCGTCTCGGCGACGACCAGGGTGCCGTCGGGCCGGGTCGTGATGCCGAGGGGCCGGTTCAGGCCGGTCGCCCTGGTGCGGGTGGTGCCGGTGGCGGGGTCGTAGGTCTGGACCGTGCCGAACTGCGAGGTCGTGTGCAGGACTTCGCCGTCGGCCGTGATGCCGTGGGCGAAGGGCTGGAGGATCTCCGTGGTGACGTCGCCCGAGGCGTCGGCGTCGGGCTCCTCGGGGCGGGCGACCCGGTAGTGGTCCGCCGCGTACACCGTGCCGCCGAGGTCGATCGTCACGCCGTAGGGGCCGTCCAGGCCGCGCGGGACGACGGGCCGGGTGCGTCCGTCGGGGTGGAGCTCCGTGATCCCGCCGCTCGCGAAGCTGGAGACGAACATGCGGTTCTCCCCGTCGAACGCGGCGTTGTCCAGGCCCGTGACCCCGCTGGTGACCAGCGAGCGGGAGCCCGTGCCGTGCAGGTCGACGCGGGTGACGATGCCCTCGGGGCCGCGCGAGAGCACGTGCAGGACGCCGCCCTGGTCGAAGCGGACCGCGACCGGGTCGTGCACGTCCTCGGCGACGACCTCGGGCACCCCGCCGTCGGTGGGGATGCGCCAGACCTGGTTGCTGACCATGTGCGGGTAGTAGAGGCAGCCGTCGGGGCCGAGTTGCATGGCGTTGCCCAAGGCCAGCCCGTCGGTCAGGACGACCGGGTCGCCGCCCTCGGGGAACAGCTCCAGCAGCCGGCCGTTCATCCGCATCTCGTTGACGAACAGCCGGTCGCCGACGCACGTGATGCCGTTGGGCACCTTCACCTCGTCGGAGACGAGGCCGTACTCGCCCTCGGGGCTGCGGCGCCACACCCGGCCGGGGACGAGGTCGGCGATGTACATCGACCCGTCCGCCCCGAAGGCCAGGTCGTCGGGCGACTGGACCGGGCCGTCCGGCGGGACCACGACCTCGACGTCCCCGGTGGCCGGGTCGACGGCGCTGATCTGCCCGGCCAGGAACTGCGCGACGTAGAGCCGCCCGTCGGGGCCGAACGCGACGCCGTTGGAACCCCACAGGGGATTGGGCGAGTTGAGGCGGCGGGCCTGCCAGCGGGTGCTGCGCATGCCACCCGCCTCGTACCTGCTCGAACGCCCCGTCACGAGCCCAGCACCTCGTCCATGCCGCCCTCCGCACGCCAGCGCCGGATCAGCTCGTAGAAGGCGATCGGGCCGTCGCCGTACGATTCGCTGCGGGGTCTCGGCATGCCCTCGGCGTTGTAGTAGCCGGGGGTGCACTCGGACTGGAACTTGTACAGGTCCACGGACTTCGCGCGGATCGTGGCTCCCCAGGCGGCCTCCGACTCCGCCGTCGGCTCCACGCACCGGGCCCCGCGCCTGCGCGCCTCGGCGATCACCTCGGCGACGTGCGTGGCCTGCTCGTCCAGGACGTGCACGTAGTTCACGGAGCTGGCGGACTGCACCGAGCCGAGCATGAACAGGTTGGGGAAACCGCGGCTGTAGAAGCCGTGCAGGGTCCTCGGACCGGTCTGCCGCCAGGCGTCCAGCAGGGCGACGCCGTCCCTGCCGTACGCGGGGAGCCGCCCGGACAGCAGGCCCGAGACGCCGACCTCGAAGCCGGTGCCGAAGATGACGCAGTCGACCTCGTACTCCACCCCGCCGACCACCACGGCCCGCTCGGTGACGCGCTCCACGCCCCCGTCGTCGGACGTGTCCACCAGAGTGACGTTGGGCCGGTTGAAGGTCTCTAGGTAACCGTCGCTGAACGTGGGCCGCTTGCACATGTAGCGGTACCAGGGCTTGAGCTTCTCGGCGGTCGCCGGGTCCGCGACGATCGCGTCCACCCGGGCCCGCAGTTCGTTCATCTTCTGGAAGTCGGCGATCTCCTCCAGGCGTTCGCGCTCCTCGGGCGTGAGGCCGGTGAAGCCGTCGGTGGGGATGAGCTTCTGCTGGAGCCGGGCGGTGCTGGTCCAGCCGTCGGCCACCAGGTCCTCGTCGGCCCCGGCGCCCGTGACGACCGCGAGGAAGTTGTCCCGGCGCCGCCGCGCCCAGCCGGGCTCCAGCGAGCCGGCCCACTCGGGGTCGGTGGGACGCTGTCCGCGCACGTCCACGGAGGACGGGGTGCGCTGGAAGACGTACAGGTGCTGGGCGTCCCGGCCCAGGTGCGGCACGACCTGGATGGCGGTGGCGCCGGTGCCGATGAGGGCGACGCGTTTGTCGGCGAGCTTGTGCAGTCCGCCGTTCGCGTCGCCGCCGGTGTAGTCGTAGTCCCAGCGGCTGGTGTGGAACATGTGGCCCTTGAAGGTCTCGATGCCTTCGATCCCGGGCAGTTTGGGCTGGCTGAGCAGCCCGGTGGCCGCGACGACGTGCCGTGCGGTCATGCGGTCGCCGCGGTCGGTGGTGACGATCCAGGCGGACTCGCCCTCGTCCCAGCGCAGTTCGCTCACCTGGGTCCGGAAGCAGGCGTCGCGGTAGAGGCCGAAGTGCCGGGCGATCGCCTGCGCGTGCTGCCGGATCTCCTCGCCCGGCGCGTACTTCCACTTCGGGACGTAGCCGAGCTCCTCCAGCAGCGGCATGTAGACGTACGACTCGATGTCGCAGTGGATGCCCGGGTACCGGTTCCAGTACCAGGTGCCGCCGAAGTCGGCGCCCTTCTCGATGATCCGGACGCTCTCCAGGCCCGCCTGGCGCAGCCGGGCACCGGTCAGCAGGCCGCCGAAACCGCCGCCGACGACCACCACGTCGACGTGGTCGTGCAGGGGCTCCCGGGTGAATCCGGGCTCGGCGTACGGGTCTTCGTCGAAGTGGCCGAACTCGCCGGTGGTGCGCCGGTACTGGCGGTTGCCGTCCGGGCGGATCCGCCGCTCGCGCTCGGCCCGGTAGCGCTCGCGCAGGGCGTCCGGGTCGAAGTCCAGGGCCGGCACGGGGGTGTGGGGGGTGGACATGCGTGTCCTCTTCCTCTCGCGGTACGGGGCGCGGTACGGGGAGGTCGGTTGGGGTCAGACCGCGGCCCAGGCGTTGTCCACCGGCAGGACGACGCCGTTGACGCTGCTCGCCGAGTCGGAGGCGAGATAGACGATGGCGGCGGCCTGCTCCTCCGGTGCGCAGAGGCGGCCCATGTTGACGAAGTGCCGTCCGACGACGGACGGGCCATGTGCCTCCCGGTCGATGTGAATGTCGGCGGTGATGTCGGTGGCCGTGCCGCCCGGGGCTATGGCGTTGGTGCGGATGCCCTGGTCGCGGTACATCACCGCGAGGGAGCGGGTGAGCCCGAGGACGCCGTGCTTGGAGGCGGTGTAGGCCGTGCCGGCCGCGCTGCCGCGCAGCGCCGCCTCGGACGCGGTGTTGACGATGGCGCCGCCACCCGCCGCGATCATGTGCGGCAGGGCGGCCCGGGTGAGCAGGAACGGCGCGGTGAGGTTGATCCGCAGGACCCGTTCCCACTCGGCGTCGGTGACGTCCGCCGCGGCGGACATGCTGTCCATGACGCCGGCGTTGTTGACCAGTACGTCGATGCCGCCGAACGTGCCGACCGCGGCGGCCACGACCGCGTCGACGACGGCGCTGTCGCTCAGGTCGCCCGTGACGGCGACGGCCGTGCCCCCGGCGGACTCGATGGCCCCGACGACGCTCTTGGCGCCCTCCGCGTTCAGGTCGGCGACCACGACCCGCGCACCCTCCGCCGCGAACAGCAGGGCGGTGGCGCGGCCGATGCCGGAGGCGGCTCCGGTGACGATGACGCTCTTGCCTGACAGACCCGTGGCACCCATGGCGCTCCTCTGCTCGTCGCGTTGGCCCGGCGTGCGGGCACAGTACTGGTTTTTGTCTCAGTGCGACATAAAGACGCGACGTGCCAAGAGGTCATTTCACGCCAGGCAGACATGGCGCGACGTAAAATAGGGTGGGCGCGGCAAGTCGAGGAGGACGCATGGCCGGACGATCGGGTGGGGCCACGGGGCGGCCACCCCTGACGGAGCGGCGACGCGCCGAGACGCGTATGGAGATCGCCGAGGAGGCGGTCCGGCTCTTCGCCGTCAAGGGCGTGGCGGCGGTCACGGCGGAGGACATCGCCTCGGCGGCGGGGGTGTCGACGCGCACGCTGTGGCGGTACTTCCGCTCCAAGGAGGAGTGCGTACGCCCCCTGCTCACCACCGGCCTCGAGCTGCTGACGGAACATCTGCGGGAGTGCGGGGGCGATCACGCCTCGCTCGCCGAGGCGATCCTGAGCATCCGGTTCGACGACGAGACCTCACCGCGCGTGCGGGCCCTGCGCGACCTGCTGCGGCTGTCCCGTGACGAGCCCGGACTGCGTGCGGTGTGGCTGGAGGCGCACTACGACGCGGAGGCCGCGTTCGCCGCGATGATCGCCGAGCGGACGGGCCGGCCGGCCGGCGATCTCGCGGTCCGGGTGGAGGCGGGCGTGCTGAACACCGCGATGCGCATCGCGGTGGAGGACTGGGCCCTGCGGTCGGACGGGCCGGCGGGGCCGTCGTTCGCGCAGACGGTCACGCGCGCGCTGCGGATGATCGACGTGGTCGAGCGGGGCTGAGGGCTCGGAGGCCGGGCCGCTCAGGAGCGTGAGGAGGACCGGCTTCGGCGCGACGGACCGCCCCTGCCCGTCCGGTCGACGACCGGCAGTCCGGCGGCGGCCGCCTCCAGGAACACGATCCCGAGGCCCTCCACCTCCATGCCCGCCCTGCGGGTCCGGCACGGCATCGCGAACACCTGCGCGGCGGCGTAGAAGCCGGGCATCTCCTCGTGCGGGTGCCCGCCCGCGAAGACCACCGCCCCGGCCAGTCCCTCGGCGTCCGCGAGCCGGCGCAGGGCCCGGGCGTGCGGCCCGTCCCCCACCAGCAGCAGCACCGCGCCGGGCACGCTGCGGCGCACCAGGCGCAAAGCCCGTATCAGTGCGTCCTGTCCTTTGCGCGGGACGAGCCGCGCCGCACACAGCACGACCGGCCGCTCACCCAGGCCGTACCGCTCCCGCACCCGGGCCGCCGCCGCCTCGGAGCCGTGGAAGACGTCGGCGTCGACGCCCGGCACCAGCCGCCGCATCCGCGCCGCCGCATCCGGTCCGACGGCGGCCGCGATCCGGGCCCGGGTGTACGAGCCGAGATACGTGACGCTGTCCACCCCGGCGCCGATGCGGCGCAGCAGCGCGCGGGCCCCGGGCGTGCGCGCCCACCACACCTCGTGCCCGTGCGTCGTGGCGACCAGCCGCCGCACCTGTGTACGGCGCCGCAGCTCGCCCGCCATCAGACCGAGCGGGGCCGCGGCCCCGAACCAGACGCTGTCGCAGTCGAACCGGCGGGCCAGCTCCACCGCCCGGGCCGTGACCCGCCGGGTCGGCAGCAGCACAGGGCTGCGGTCCCGGACCACGGGGAACGGCAGCCGGGCGTCGTGGGCCCGGTCGCCCGGCGTGCCGGAGGTGTAGACGGCGACCCGGCCGGGCGGGAAGCGGACCGTCATGGCGTGTACGAAGGTCTCGATGCCACCCTGCCGGGGCGGGAAGTCGTTGGTGACGACGAGCGTGCGCGGCATGGTCGGTCAATCCTCCGGCGGCTTCGCGGTGAGCGGGTGGGTGGGTGCGGTGCGCCTCGGTGACCCGGTCACGGGCCACCGCCGGCCCGCCGGTCCGAGCCGGAACCAGCCGAGCAGCACCAGCGGGTAGACGACGTACCCGAAGCGGGTGGCGGGGATCAGGCACATGGCGATCCCGAGGCCCAGCGCGAGCCGGTCGGCGGCGGCGACGGTGCTGCGCGGCGGGCACGTCACGAGGGACGCTGCCACCGCCGCCGCGCTCAGCGCGAGCGCCGTCACGGCGAGGGCGAAGCCCCCCGGCACGTACGTCGCCAGCAGGTACCCGGGCAGCGGACTGGCCGCCGGGGAGCCGGTGCCTCCCTCGCCGAGCGGGAAGAGCAGCACATGCTCGGCGAACGCCCGCGGGTCGGCGAACGCGACCGGCAGCACCGCGAGCACGGCGAGAGCGACGGCCGTGACACCGGCCCGTACGGCGGCCCGCCGCCCGGCGGTCACCGCGAGCAGGGCCAGCCCGACGGGCAGCACCGGCCAGGCCGTCCACTTCAGCGACGCGGCGGCGCCGAGCGCGAGCCCGGCGGCGACGGGGCCGCCCCGCCCCGCGAGGGCGAGCGCGAGACACATCAGCGCGATGACGGGCAGGTCGACACCACCGACGGCGAGCGGGAGGGCGACGGCCGGGGTGGCGGCGAACCAGAGGAGGGGCCGCGCGATGCCGTGCCGAGACGACCGGGAGCCCCTGCCCGGCACGGCGGACACCCCCATGGCCCCGAGTGACACCAGCGCGAACCACAGCCGGGCGTCCGCGAGCGGGACGTCACCGAGGACGGCCCGGGGCAGCCCGAAGAGCGCCATGCCGGGCAGGTACGGGTTGTAGTCCCGCAGTCCGGCCGGGCCCGGGACGTACGGCGTGCCGGAGTCCAGCAGCAGCCGGCCTGACCGTTCGACGACCGTGACCTCCAACTGCCGTGCCCCGTCGGCGATCAGGAGCGTCAGCGGCACCAGGACGGATCCGACGGCTGCCACCGCCGCGCTCGCCGTGCCCCAGGGCCGCGCGGACAGCCGGGCGACGAGCGCGGCGAGACCGTATCCAGCGGTGGCGCAGGCACCCCACACCTGGTGCGGGGCGAGCGTCGTCCGCAGACACAGCAGCAGTGCGAAGACGGCACAGGCGGCCCAGCACCGGGGCTCCCAGCGGCGGCCGGTGTTCCGCCGGGACGGCGGAAGGGAGACGGCGACGGGGCCGGAAAGGGCCACCGCCGGGCGGACCGGTGACCCGGTGCGTGTCATCCCGCTCCCCCTTCTCCACTGCCGACCTTCCTGCCGGCAAGTCTTGGCAAGGGGCGGACGGGAAGCGTCACACCGGGCACCGATCCTGGGAGTCAACCCCTGGTACTCGTCCGGCAGCCGGATCAACCCGTACGGTGACGCGGGCCGGGACCGGTGCGGCCGACAATGCGGGGATGCGTCAGTCGTCCCTGCGCCCCACCACCTGGCCGCGCTCCCCCCACTACGCCTACGTCAGCGGCGTCCTGCTGGTCGTCCTGGCCGCGGCCGAGGCCCTGCACGCCCGCATCACCTCGGCGACGGTCCTGGCCACACTGCCCTTCGTGGTGCTCCCCCTGCTTCTGCGGCAACGCGAGCCCCGCATCGGGCTCCTCGTGGTGCCGGCGGCGCTGCTGAACTTCCTGTTCCGGCCCGAGCTGCTGATGACGGCGGCGGTGGCGGGCGTCATGGGCCTCTACACGCTCGCACGTCACCGCGTGCTGCACCCCGCGCTGCTCGTCGCGGTCGCGATCGGCGGCTCGCTGCTGGTCAACGTGGGCCATGTGGCGATGGGCGTGTACGACCTGGGCGGCCGGGCGCCCGCCGTCGGCGCCGACGGCTCGCTGTCGTACTTCACGGAGTCGTTCGTGCTGGCCGTGGGTGTGGTGGCGACGGTCGGTGTCGCGGACGCCGCCCGCAGCCGGGAGGAGTCCCGGCAGGCGCGCGCGGCGGCCCAGCGGGAACTGATCGCCATGGAGCGCAGGCACGCCGCCGCCCAGGAACGGGCGGCCATAGCACGGGAGTTGCACGACATCGTGGCGCACTCGGTGTCCGTGATCGCCGTCCAGGCGGAGAGCGCCACGTACACCACACCCGACCTGTCCCCGCCCGCGCGCGACGGCTTCCAGCAGATCGCCGCCTCGGCGCGCTCGGCCCTGGCCGAACTGCGCCAATTGCTCAGCGTGCTGCGCGCGGACGAGACCGGAGCCGAGGAGGCGGCACCCGTCGTGCCGCAACCGACGCTCGATTCCCTGGGCGCGCTGCTGGAGGCCCACCGGTCGGGTGGCGGAGAGGTCACCCTGCACACCACCGGCACCCGCCCCGCGGTGCTTCCGCCCTCCCTGGAACTCACGATCTACCGCATCGTCCAGGAGGCCCTGACCAACGCCCGCCGGCACGCCCCGGGCGCCGCGGTCGGCATCCGTCTCACCTACGACGAGGACGAGGTCCGGCTACGCATCACCGACGACGGCCCGGGCCCCGACCCCGGGAACCCTCAACTCCGCTCCGGTGGGCACGGGTTGAGCGGCATGCGGGAGCGTGCCAACCTGATGGGCGGACGTCTGACCTGCGGGCCCGCCGGCCCCGGGGGCGGATTCCTGATCGAGGCCGAACTCCCGGTGCGGGCGGGCGCGAAGAGCTTCGCGGAGGGTGTGTACGAGTGACGGCGGGGCAACCGATCCGGGCGATCGTGGCCGACGACCAGGCGGTGGTCCGCACGGGGCTCGTGAACCTGCTGTCCACCCAGGACGACATCGACGTCGTGGCCGAGGCGGAGGACGGCGAACAGGCCGTCGCCCTCGCCCTGGCCCACCGGCCGGACGTGGCCCTGCTGGACATCAGGATGCCCGGACTGGACGGCATCCAGGCCGCGCGCACGATCCTGAGGGAGACCGACGGTGCCACCAAGGCGCTGATGCTCACCACGTTCGACCTCGACCAGTACGTCTTCGACGCGCTGGCGGCCGGTGCCAGCGGCTTCCTGCTGAAGGACGCGACCTTCCCCGAACTCCTGCACGCCGTGCGGGTGGTGGCCGCCGGTGACGCCATGCTGGCCCCCGGCATCACCCGCCGCCTCATCGCCGAGTTCGCGCCTCGCCGCCCCGTCACGGCCCCCACGTCCCTCCTCGACCGCCTCACCGCCCGCGAGACGGAGGTCCTGCTTCTCATAGCGCAGGGCCTGTCCAACAGGGACATCGCCGAGCGTCTGACCATCACCGACCACACGGTCAAGACCCACATCAACCGCCTGTTCACGAAGCTGGAACTCCGCGACCGGGCGCAGGCGGTGATCGTGGCGTACGAGGCGGGGCTGGTGACCCCGGGGGACGGTGGCTGAGGGAGCCTGCCACAGATTCGGCGGCCCCTTCTCGATCCGGCGAGCACCGGTGCGAGCCGGCCGATCGCGTCGCCCCGTGGGAGGCGCGCCGCTACATGTACTCGGCGGAGACGGGGCCGAGGACGGTCCAGCGCCCGTTCCCGGCCGCCCACCGCTCCAGCCATATGTCGTGTCCAAAACTGAGCGTGTAGCTTTTCCCGGGCGGACCGCCCACCTCGAACCAGCCCGAAATGCCGCGCACGATTTGCCCGCTGAGGCTCGTCCAGAGCGCCGAGGCCACCTCCTCCGGGTCGGACGGCACGGTTCCGCGGCCGTCGACCCACGCGGTCCGGTACACCCGGATCAGCGTCTGCGCCGCCTCGTACTCCTCCAGGGCGCCGGGCCCGTCGGGCAGCTGCTGGAAATACGGGCAGTGTTCCGTGTCGACTGTGAAGCAGTCCTCAGCTCGTACGGCGCCGGGCGCGGCCGTGCCGACGCGGTACAGAGTGATGCCGTCCGGGACCTGGCCCGGATCCTCGCGCTCCGTCCTCAGACAGGTGTTGAGCAACCCGGGGGCGTGCACCACGGGGCCGCGGAAGCCGGCGCGGGCCAGGGCGCGCAGGTCGTCGGTGAGAGAGGAGCGCGAGCCGGCGAGATACACGGCGTCACCGCGCCCCTTGGAGAGGGCCGAGCGCAGCTCCGGGGCGGACATCTGGGCCGGCCTGTCGATGTGCACCGCCGTCGGGGGCGGGCGCGGGCCGTCCCACGCCGGGTTGGGCTCGCCCTTCCCCAGCTGCTCCGCCTCGACGGCGTCGGTTCCGTAGGCGCCGAAGACGACCAGCTGCTGCGTGCGGTGCTTCTTGCCCAGGTAGGCCCGCACCTGCCAGCCCACTTCGGTGATCTCCGGGGCGACGGTCCACCGGAAGCTGCGACTGAAACCGGGCGGGTTCTCCCAGCGGCAGGTCCCGACCACCGGCACCTGCACGCTGAGTTCGTCCATGCCGTCCAGGCCGGGGTCGTCCGCGATGGCCGCCACGAGCCGCGGATGCTTCCGCCGCAGCGTGTCGAGCGAAAGGCCGTCCCCCGGGGCCACGCCGACGAACTCCAGCGGCAGCGCGCCCTCCGCCTTGTTCGTGCGCAGCAGGTCCCGCAGCTCGGCGAGCGCGACACGGGCCGCAGCGCCGCGGTCCTGGCCGGTGTCGCGGGTGACGACGGCGATGGTGAAGGGTCCCGTCCCCTTGTCCCCGCCCGTGCCCGGTGTGCCCGTGTCCTTGGTGCCCGCCGGCCCTTGGGTGACTGCGAGAACGGCGATCACCGCGGCCACCGCGCCTGCGAGCAGATACGCCAGCACCCGACTTCGGCTCATACCGCTCGACGGTAAGGGCGGAACGTCCGCCTCGGCAGGGTCTGTCAGGAATCGGCCTCCGCATCCCCTGTCCGTCCTGTCCGTCCGTGGGCGAGCCCGGCATCCGATAGCGGAACGAGGCCCGAACACGACGCCCCCGGCCCCGCCGTCACCATGCGGTGCGGCAGGCCCGGGGGCGTCGTAGCGGGCGGGTGCGCGGCTAGGGGGTGTCCGTCACGTCCGTCACCTTCCAGCGCTGGTTGGACCCGGAGTTCGGCTGCCAGAGGCCGACCGAGGCGCCCTCGCTCGTGGACTGGCCCCCGACGTCCGGAAGCTGCCCGGTGGCGGCGTTGACGAGGGTCCAGGTGCCGTCACCGGTCGAGGACATGGTCCACTCGGCGGCCTTGTCGCGACGGCCCTCGTCAGGCTCGGCGACCAGGGCGCCGTTGCGGACGGCCAGCCGCTTGTCCGAGGCGGTCTCGGTGAAGACGTACCGCTTGCGGTTGTCCGTACCGCGGATCTGCTCCACCCGCCACTGCTGACCGCTGGGGTCGGCGGCGTTGGCGCTCTTGATGACCAGGCCCGTGCCGTTGCCGGCGATCGTGAGGTCCTTGCCGCTCTGGACGCCGGTCAGCCGGTAGGTGTGGCCCTTGCGCAGCTCGGCCGCGTCCTTCGCGACGCCGGAGACGCCCTTGACGAGGAAGGACGTCACCGACTGGGCGGGCACGGTGACCGTGGCCTGCTTGCCGGAGACCCGGACCGCCTTCTGCTTCGCCAGCTTGCCGTCGGCGCTGGTCACCACCGGGGTGACGGTGGCGTGCGAGGAGACCCGGCCGAACTTCGACAGGTCGAGGGTGACCTCACGGGACTCGGTCGCGCTGTTGACGTGGACGACCGTCGCCGCGTCGCCCTTGCGGGAGACCGCCGCGGTGCTGGACGTGTCGTTCGTCTTGATGAGCCGGTCGCCGGGCTTGATGAAGTGCGTGAAGTTGCGGGCCGTGTCGAACTTGGTGTTGGTGTAGATCGGGCAGGACTTCAGGGTGTCCTTGGAGGTGCAGCTGAAGGGGAGCTGGATCTCGCCCCAGTTGCCGCCCTTGGCGGACTCGCCGCCCGGCTTCATGTTGTCGTAGTCCTCGACGGGCTGCCAGAACACCCAGGCCTTGGGCTCCAGTTCGCGCAGGTCGTCGACAATGCGCTGGGCAAGGCCGAGGCCGGGCCGCATGTCCGTGAAGCTCTGGCCGTCGCCCCAGTCGCCCTCGACCTCGCTCATCCACAGCGGCTTGTCGGCGGCCTTGGCCAGGTCGCGGACGGTGGTGCGCTGGCCGGTGCCGTAGGTGTGGACGTTCATCTGGTCGACCAGGTCGCGGACCTCCTGGGGGTAGGAGTTCCAGTTGGTCGCGAACGTGCCGGGGTTCGTCTCGTCCATCGCGGAGATCTCCGCGTCCGACTTGGACTTCTTGAGCACCGGGGCGAGCGCGCGGAGCACCTTCTGCTGGAGCTCGGGGCCGATGTGGGCACCCTCTTGGCGGCCGCCGGTCGGCTCGCCGTCGGGGCCGAGCTTGGTGCCCCAGTAGTCGGTGTTCGGCTCGTTGAACGCGTCGAGCGTGTCGACCTTGATGCCGTGCGCCTTCTCCAGCCGCTCGGTCGCGCCCACCAGGTACTTGGCGAAGTCATCGACCGACTCCGGCTTCAGCTGGTCCTTGCCCGCGTCGAAGTTGCCGGAGACGTAGCCGCTCTCGGTCATGAACCAGGGCGGGGAGTTGCTGAAGGTCTCCCAGTGGGTGATGTCCTTCTTGATGCGGTCGACCCACCAGCGCTGCGTCTTGTCGGCGTTCTTGTTCCAGTCGGCGGGGTCCTCGGCGTCCCACCAGTCGACGTCCTCGCGGGTGGTGCCCGCCGGGGCCTTCCACCAGCCCTCGACCGCGCCGCCGGCCCGCAGGTAGTCCTTGACGTCCGGGGCGTTGCCGCCGCCGATGTTGTAGCGGGCGATGTTCAGGGCGAGGCCCTCGTCGCCGAAGAGGAGCTTGTAGAGCTTCTCGCGCACTGCGGGCGGGTAGTCGCCGGTGGCGTTGGCGAACCAGACCAGGCTCGTGCCCCAGCCCTCGAACTTCTCGTGCTTGTAGGAGGGGTCGGGTCGGACGGTGACGCCGGCCGCCTGCGCGGCGGGCTCGGCGGTCGCGGCGGGCAGGGTGCTGGTGGCCAGGATGGTTCCGGTCGCCACGGCGGTGATGCCGATGGCCCCGAGGAGCCTTCTCTTACCGGTGCGGTGTGCCATTCCGAGTACTCCAACTCTTCTGCGTCCGCGCGTCCCAGCGGGGCACAGAGATCGGGGCCTGTGTGCGATGTTTACGTAAACATCCACTGGCGGGATGTCTACACTGTCCGAATCTCAGGGGTCAAGGAGTCGTTCCGGACGGAAAATCGCGCCGGCTGCGCTGCGAGGGGCACGAGGGGCAGGTGGGCACAGTGGACGGTGAGAGAGAACCGCAGGGCACGAGCCGTACGAGAAGGCGTCCGGCCCGTCCGCGCCAGGGCGCCTCCATGGCCGATGTCGCGCAGCTCGCCGGTGTCTCCTCCCAGACGGTCTCCCGCGTCTCCAACGGCTTCCCGGGCGTCACGGAGGACACCCGCCGGCAGGTCCTGGCCGCGATGCGGGAGCTGGGCTACCGGCCCAACAGCGCCGCACGGGCGCTCAAGCGCGGCGAATTCCGCACCCTCGGCGTGATCACCTTTTCCCTCTCCACCATGGGCAACATCCGCACCCTGGAGGCCATCGCCACCTCCGCGGCCCGGCACGGCTACGCCGTCACGCTGCTGCCCGTCGCCGTCCCCACCCAGGACGAGGTGAACGGCGCCTTCTCCCGCCTGGGCGAGCTCGCCGTGGACGCCGTGATCGTCATCATGGAGATCCACCTGCTGGACGCGGCGACGGTCTCACTGCCCCCCGGTGTGCAGGTCGTGGTGGCCGACTCGGACGCCGGTGACCGCTACACCGTGGTCGACACCGACCAGGCGGGCGGAGCGCGGGACGCCGTACGGCACCTGCTGGACCTCGGCCACGAGACGGTGTGGCACCTGGCCGGCCCGGAGGGCTCCTTCGCCGCCCAGCGCCGCGCCAACGCCTGGCGCGACACGCTCACCGCGGCCGGCCGCGTCCCGCCGCCCCTGGTCCGGGGCGACTGGTCGGCCGAGTCGGGCTACCGGGCCGGACTGCGGCTGGCCGACGAGCCGGACTGCACGGCGGTGTTCACGGCCAACGACCAGATGGCCCTGGGCCTGCTCCGGGCCCTGCACGAACGCGGGCTGCGCGTCCCCGGCGACATCAGCGTCGTCGGCTTCGACGACATCCCCGAGTCCGCGTCCTTCCTCCCGCCCCTCACCACCATCCACCAGGACTTCGCCGAGGTGGGACGGCTGTGCGTGGAGGGCGTCCTGAGCAAGATGCGGCAGGACGGGGAGGAGCACGGGACGACGCTGGTGCCCACGCGGTTGGTACGGCGGGAGAGCACTGGGGCGCCTAGATGTGGGACGCACGGGCCGAGCGGCTGCTGAGGCCGACCGGCTGCTGAGGCCGAGCGGCCGCTGAGACCGACCGCCTCCCCGAGGTGACGATCACTTATCTGAGCTGGTGCTTTGACGCCGGTTGGCGTTGAAGCGCGCCTTCTTCTGACGATTACCGCACGTGTTCATGTCACACCACTTACGGGTGCGGCTCTGACTGGTGTCGAAGAAGGCGGCCCGGCAGGTCGGTGACGCGCACAAGGCCAGTTTTCCGTCGCGTTCGCCTGCGATGATGCTGATCGCGTCGGCGGCGATCACGCCGAGGGCGTCTTCCACGCGGGAAGCCGAGCTGAGCCGCCATCGCCGCTCTCCCTCGGGCGTCAGGATCGCCGCGGCCCGGCCCTGAGCGCTGCGGTCATTGATGACTTGGACAGCAGACGCAGGGAGAGGGGCCTGGAGCGCGGCCGCTGTCGCGGCGGCGTGAATCGACTCCCTCAGTTCCCGAGCGAGGTCGAGCTGGGCAGGGGTGCAGGAGTCCACGGCGAGGCCGTACACCGCCAGCCAGTCGACGAGTCGCTGCGGCACGGGAATGCGCTCCACAGCGTCGCCGTGACGCTCCGACAGAGTCCCCGTGAAGCTGGTCGCCAGCACGCTGCCGAGGCGGAATTCAGGAAACCCGGAACGCATGGAACCACCTTAGCCGGTTGCAGCCCGGCATGGGGGCCTGCTAGAACCGTCTAAGCCGGTTCGCGATGGGTCGCAGCCGGTTCCGAGATGGCCAGGAGGTCTCATGCCCCGCCCAACCAGCGACGTACGAGCATGTGAAACCCACGCGACCGAGGCCGATCTCGACGATCTGCGCGCGCGACTGGCCGCGGCGCGGCTGCCGGAGGCCGAGACGGTCCATGGCGCCGCGCCCGGCCCCCGCCGATGGGAACAGGGAGTTCCGCTCGCCGACCTCGCGGATGTCGTGAACTACTGGCGCACCGGCTACGACTGGCGGTCGTTCGAAGAGCGCCTCAACCAGATCGGCCAGTTCCGCACGACCATTGATGGTCTGGGAATCCACTTCCTGCACCGCCGGTCCCCGCGCGCGGATGCCACTCCTCTGATCCTTACGCACGGTTGGCCGGACAGCGTTGTCCGGTTCATCGACGTCGTGGACGAGCTGGCAGACCCGAAGGACGCGGACGCGCCGGCGTT
The DNA here is from genome assembly GCF_055562795.1 of Streptomyces sp. NPDC016851. NCBI lineage: Bacteria > Bacillati > Actinomycetota > Actinomycetes > Kitasatosporales > Streptomycetaceae > Streptomyces > Streptomyces sp. NPDC016851. The sequence goes on along the minus strand of NZ_JBVHEP010000001.1, from coordinate 248,107 downwards.
CCACGTCGTGGTCCCGTCGCTGCCGGGCTTCGGTTACAGCGACAAGCCGGCCACCACCGGGTGGGGAACCGAGAAGATCGCGGCCGCATGGGTGGAACTGATGGGAAGGCTCGGTTACAGCAGGTTCGCAGCCCACGGCGGTGACTGGGGAGGCAATATCACCACGGTTCTCGGCGGCAGGTTCCCGGCGCACGTTCTCGGCATCCACACGACGTTCGCGGAGGGACCGCCCGGGTTGACGACGGACGGGCTGACGGCGGTCGAGCGCGAGTGGGCCGAGGAAACCCGCGATTTCTGGAGCCACCGCGCGGCGTACGCGAAGCAGCAGGCGAGCCGACCGCAGACCATCGGCTACTCGCTCGTCGACTCACCGGTCGGGCTTCTCGCCTGGATCCTCGACAAGTTCGCCGAGTGGTCGGACACCGAAGACAGCCCGTTCGAGACCATGTCCATGGACCACGTTCTCGACGACGTCACCCTGTACTGGCTGACGCGGACGGGCGCATCGGCGGCCCGCATCTACTACGAAAGCCATAACTCGCTGGACCCCGAACTCCGGGTCGACGTCCCGTCAGCACTCACCATGTATCCCCGCGACGTCGAGAAGTGTCCGCGTCCCTGGGCGCAGGAGCGGTACCGGCGGATCGTCCGATGGAGCACGCCCGAGAACGGGGGGCATTTCCCGTCGCTGGAGGTTCCCGAGTCTTTCGTCAAGGATCTGCAGGAGGGCCTCGCGGCAGTGCTGGCCGCTCAGCGGTGAACGCGGCTGTGAACCTGGAATGTCAGTCCTTCCCGGCTGCTCAACCGCACCACACGACGACCGGTCTCTCCGCACCGGGTGTCCGAGGCGTGGCCATGGTCCTGTGCGCGGGCGACGACGCTGTCGAGATCACCGACCTCGACCGCGAGTTCCCACTGCGGGGCGGACGCACTGGGTTCGCGTGTGGCGATGAAATCGGCGTGATTCAGAGGGGTGCCGGTCGTCTCCCCGTAAAACTGCCGGGCCTTTTCGGGCTGGTCGCAGGCCAGGACCATGCGGTGGGGAGCGCCCGGCAGGTGGGGCGGAAACGCCCATCCGGTGAAGTGCTGTGGCTGCCACAGCGAGAAAGCGGCACCGAGCGGATCGATCAATGTCGCCATGCGGCCCTGATCGCCCGCGTCGAAGGGAGGCACGACGAGGCGAGCACCGTTCGCCACCGCCGCTTCGGCACGGCGATCGACGTCGTCGACCGACAAGTAGTAGGCGATGTGGGCGGGGGTCGCCGATGGGTAGACAGGATTCGCCAGGTCGCTCACGCCGCCGATCAGGTGGCCGTCGACAGCGATCTTGGTGGCCTTGCGCCAGTCCGCCTCGTCCACCGCGAAGCGCCAGCCCAGCGTCTTCGAGAAGAAGGTGGCGGTGCCGGCCGAGTCGCGGGTCTTGAGGTCCATCCAGCAGAACTCGTTCAATGACCCCAGACGGGTCGTCATCCTGTGCTCCTGCTCCTTGTCGTCTCGGGGCCGGGTATCGGGTGCTCAGACGACACCGCGAGGACGGAGCACCATCAAAGACTCCTCCCGCCGAGCCACCATCGCGAAGGGGAACCGGTCGACTTCCAGGCAGAGTTCGACATCGTCCGGGTGGTACCCGCTCCGCCGCCCGCCGGCGAGATCGGCTGCGGCACGGGAGTTGCGCGCGCGCTGGAGATACGGGGCCGCCTCGACCTCGCCCCCGCCCATGGATCGACCGATGTACTCAGCGCAGGCCAGGTCCTCGTCGGCCTGGCCGTCCTCACCGGTGACCACGAACGTCACCGGTGAGGAATCCCCGGCCCGCAGGAACCGCGCGGTCGCCCCGGCCACCACGAAGCTCGCGCACAGGACGAGCGGCGCGTCCGCGACGGCCAGGGCGCCCACGGTGCCCGCCGTCGTCTTCTGCACCAGCGTGCGACCGGCGAAGTCGCGTGACCTGAGCAGGCCGGGCGAGTTCACCGCGTCGAAGCCCGCAGCCGGAGGTCCGTCCTTCAACGCCAGCCAGCCCGGGTGGCTCTCCTTCAAGGCGAGTGCCTCACTCTCCGATGAAGCCAGGACGATCCTCTCGACGCCACTCGAGAAGGCCCAGGCGGCCACGGTGAAGGCGCGCATGACGTCGATGACGACCGCGACACGGGGAACGCCGGTCAACTCGGGTATGCCGACGAAGTGATGGTCCATCACGCCATTCTGACGCCCCGCCCGTCTGAGATCACGGGGAAAAAGGCAGCTGGTCCCGCACCCATTCAGGATCGGGGTTGGTGTGCGGCCGGCCCGCCACGACGACGGTCGGCACCGTCTCGTCACCGTCGTTGGCCGCCCTCACCGCTGTGGCTCCTGCCGGGTCCCGCCAGATGTCGACCCAGTGCAACCGGCGGGCGCTGCGACCCAGTCGGATGCGCAGCCGCATGCAGTACGCGCAGCCCGGCCGCCAGTAGACGACCGGCCGCCCGTCGACCGCGCTGCGGCGCTGTGCCTCCACGGCACCGATCGACCTCGGGAAAACCAGGGGTGAGTTCACGCCCGCCAGCACCAGGAACACGAGCAGGACTGCTGTGGCCGCGCCACCGTCGCCCGCCGAGACGAGGCCGGCCGCGACGGTTGAGCCGCAGAGCACCAGCAGCATCGGCAGAATCCAGGCACGCATCATGCTCCGGAACCCGCTCACAGCCCGAACAGCCCCGCCGCGTTGTCGTGGCACACCGCCCGTAGCCAGTCGTCTCCGAGGTCCAGGCGTTCCAGGGCGTGGAGCTGGTGCACGTAGGGGTAGGGGAGGTTGGGGAAGTCGGAGCCGAGGAGGACGCGGTCGCCGAGTGCGGCCAGGCGGGGCAGGGCCCGGCGGGGGAACGGCATGAAACTTTCGGTGAAGTCGGTGAACGCCATGGTCGTGTCCAGCCGCACCTCCCCGTACCGCTCGGCCAGGGCGAAGAACTCCTCGTACTCGGGCATCCCCATGTGCGCGACGACCAGCCGCAGCCGGGGGTGCCGTGCCAGTACCCGGGCGATCGGCTCGGGGCCGGTGTGCTTGCCGGGGGCGGGTCCGGAGCCGCAGTGGATCACCACGGGGATCCCGGCCTCGGCCAGCAGCCCCCAGGCCGGCTGGAGAAGGTCGTCGGCGGGGTCGTACGCCCCCACCTGCACATGTGCCTTGAAGACCCGCGCGCCCGCCTCGACGGCCTCCCGGACGTACGCCTCGACGCCCGGCTCGGGGTAGAGCGTCGCGGTGTGCAGACAGTCGGGGGTGCGGCGGGCGAAGTCGACCGCCCAGTCGTTCAGCCAGCGGGCCATGCCCGGCTTGTGCGGATACAGCATCGCGGTGAAGGCCCGCACGCCGAACTCCCGTAGGATGCCCGCCCGTTCGGCCTCCTCCTGCCGGTAGGTGATCGGCCACTCCAGCCCGCCGGTCATCGGCCCCAGCGCGTCGAAGTACTCCCACACCTTGTGCAGCACCCGCTCGGGCATGAAGTGGGTGTGCACGTCGACCAGCCCGGGGAGCCCGAGCCGCCCCCAGAATCGACGGACCTCCTCCGCTTCCGTACCCGGACCGGCAGGGTCGGCTGGCGCCACAGGGTGATCATCCATGCCGCCCACGATCGGCCCGGGCGAGGCGGTCGGTCCACTCCCTTGCACGAGAGAGCGGTGAGGGATCCGTCACGGCCACGTCCGTCTGTCCTCGCGGGCGTCACCACCGTCAGACGCTCGGGCTGCCGCGAGGTCCACTGCCCCGGGCCGGACTCCGGCCGCAGCACCCATACCGCGCCGCCGCGCACATCCGTGGCGACGCCGCGCCGGCCGGCGATCTCGTCCTGGACCAAGTCGCCCACCCAGGGACTCCGCTCGCCGGTCAGCCGCGTTCCTCTCCGTGTAGCTCCGCCCACACCCGCTTGCCCCACGGCAGGTGATCGGTTCCCCAGTCCTTCGCCAGCGCTCCGACGAGCACGAGGCCGCGCCCGCTCTCGTCGCCCCTGCACGGTTCCCGTAATTCCGGTAACCGCTTGGACTTGTCCACGACCCCGATGCGCACCCGCGACGGCTCGGGTCTGGTGACCGTGACGCGAATGGAACGGCATCGCGCGTGCCGGACCGTGTTGGACACCAGCTCGGAAACGATCAGGGCCCCGTCGTCGGCCAGCTCGTCCAGACCCCAGGCGGCCAGCGCGACACTCACCAGGCGCCGGGCCCTGCCCGCGCTCTCGGGCTCACGCGGCAGGATCTCGCTGTACCCGGGACAGCCGGTGGGACGCGCCTGCGTCGTAGGTTGCGGCATGTCGGTCTGCTCTCTCGGATCGGCCAAGCCCCGGGGCCGTTCGCACGGTCGCCGAGGTGCTGTCCGTTATGCAAGCGACAAGCCGGGAATGCCGACAGGGGTGCAACGTCCCACTTTCACCACGCTATTCGCCGACGCCCAGAAACTCCGCCAATGAACGCAAGCCCTGCGGGTGGTTGGGAAGCGCCCAGAGATCGCGCACGATGGCCACGGCCAGCGTGTGGTGCTGCATCCACGTCGGCGCCACACGGCGGAGGGACTCCAGGGTCTTCACCGCCCCTGCCGCGTCCCCGATGTCGGTGTGGGCCCGGGCCACGTCGAGCAGCAGCCAAGTCCGCCAGGACGGTGGGGTGTCCTTGCTCAGTCGCATCCCCTTGGCCAGCGACAGGGCGTCCCGCGGGTGTCCGTACTGAACGGCGAGACGGACGCGCTCGATACGGACCGACGACGAGCTGAAGACGCTCACCATGCGGTTGTCGCCACCATCGGGCAGCTTCGAGACCCGGGCCGCTTCCTTCTCCGCTGCCTCCATCATCGCCGCCGCGCGCTCGTAGTCGCCGCTGCGCGCGGCGGACGTGGCGGCGCTCATGGTCAACGCGCCCCACACCTTCAGCCCGTCGGCCGTCCCGGTCCGTCCGTTGTCCGCGATGTCGGCGGCGGCATGGAGCGCGATGTTCAACGCGTCCTCCAGCCGCCCTTGCCGCTGATAGGTCCACGCCGTGGAGTTGACGATCATCGGCACGAGCAGCGGATCGGAGGACTGCCCGGCAGCGTCTATGGCTCGCTCCAGGCTCGTCAGGGCGAGGTCCGTCTTGCCCATCCGCACGACGACGTGTCCGGCGAGCTGAAGCGCCTTGCCCAGGGCCCCGTACCCGGCCTTGCGGTCGTCATCGTCGCCCGAGGCGGTGGCGGTGCGGGCGTCCGAGATGAGGTCCGGCAAGGCCTTCATCACTGTGTCGAACTCGGCGGCGTGGTACTGCGTCCAGCCGTCCGCGATCTGCTCGCGCAGGCGCTCCGAAGAGAAGCCCGGTCCTGGTGGCTCGGGAGCGGGCCCCCAGAGCACGGGCATGATGGCGCGGCGCACGGCCACGAAGCGTGGTCCGTCGTTCTCACCGGTGGAGGAGACCGCGGGCGGATCACCCAGGAGCGTGGTCAGTTCCACTCCGAGACCGTTGGCCAGTGCGTGCAGTGTGGGCAGGCATGCCGAGTGCTTCCGTCCCTGTTCGAGCTGGCGGATCACATCGACGGACACACCCGAGCGTTCGGCCAGTTCTTCTTGCGTCAAAGAGGCCAGACGGCGCAAGCGACGCAGGGTCCGCCCCAGGTCTTCGTTTGCCACGCTGCCACCGTACGCCGCGACGAGGAGGCGAACAGCGCCATCTCGCGAGTGGAGCAGGCCCGGTACGACCTGCCCGCAGCCTCCGCCACTCGATCTGCGGGCGGCAGGGCATGAGTCTTCGGTGTGAGGGCGATCAGGCGGCCGGGCGGCCGCAGCGGTGGTGTCAGGCAGGTCGATAATGTCGCGCCATGGCTGTCAGTTCCCTGGTCTAGGGTCGCCCGCATGGCCGAGCCGTCCTTTCTGACCGCCGTGCGTGAGTCGTACGACACGGTCGCCGTCGACTACGTCGAACGCGTCCCGCCTCCAGCCGAGATGGACCCGCTGTCACGCGCGATGCTGGCGGGGTTCGCCGAACTCGTGCGAACGTCCGGTCCGGGGCCGGTCGCGGACCTGGGATGCGGCCCCGGCCGCGTGACGGCGCACCTGGCCGGGCTGGGGGTGTCCGCCTTCGGCGTCGATCTGTCGCCGAAGATGATCGAGCTGGCCCGCCACGCCTATCCGAACCTGCGGTTCACCGAGGGCTCGATGACCTCGCTGGACATGGGGGACGGCGAGCTCGGCGGCATCCTGGCCTGGTACTCCACCCACCACACGCCCCCGCAATGGCTGCCGGCGGTGTTCGCCGAGTTCCACCGCACGCTCGCGCCCGGCGGCTACCTGCTCTGGGGAGACTATGTCGGCGACGAACAGCTGCATCCGACCCAGGGCTATGGCCGTCCGGTGTCCTACGAGTCGTACCTTCTGCCGCTGGACCGCATGGTCGGCCTGCTGGTCCAGGCCGGACTCGTTGTCACCGCGAGACTGGAGCAGGAGCCCGGCGGGCGGATGAGGAGACCGCACGCCTGCCTCCTGGCCCGCAAGCCCGAAAGGCCCTGACCGGGCTTGTTCCTGCGGCGAGGCCGCTCGTGCCGCCTCCCGCCCCGAACGGATGTGTCACATCCAATCGGCGCAAGGACGATCAACACCACTCCGGTGATCGTTTCGGTCACGACACTTAGCTTGTTCTTTAACCTGAGCGCAGTCGGGCACGCAGGACTGCCGCACCGTCCCCTTCAAAGTCCTCGCAGGCCACTGCGCGGCCTGCCATCCCCATCACCAGCGAGAGGGTCGGCCCCCGGAGCAGATCCCCCGAGCCGGTGGTGAACGGTCCGTCTGTGGCCTCGAGCCGCAAGCCCGCGATTGCAGTCTTGCTCGCGACGGTGAAATCGCGGCTGGCGAAGAACCGGGCCACGGCAGTCGTGGTGGCCACCGGGGGTGTACGCACAAGACCCAATGGCCGACGGATGTCCTCGCTGTGGACGACTATTTCGCCCAGCCAGGCCGCCGTATGTCCTGTCGGCCCGGCGGGCCCGGCGACAATTGCGCGAAATCGCCGCAAGGTCTCTTCAGGTGTAGCACCGCGGTGCTTTGCGAGCCGTCGGTCGTTGTGCAGATCGGGGTTGAACCGTGCGGCCAGCATGCTCAGCAGCCAGCGCCACATCCTCGTGCTGGCACCTGCCGTCAGGTGGGCTACGACCTGCTCCACGGTCCAGCGTTCGCACAGTGATGCTTTCGCCCATTGGGCCTCGCTGAGCTCGGCGAGGTCTTGAGCGAGCGCCAACCGCTCGACGTGGATCGCCCGTTCCAGAGCTTTTCGAGTTTCCAAAGCGTGTGGTTCAGCCATAGGGCAGCCTCCAGAGATCGGTGTCCTGCATCAGACTCCTATCGCCGCCCAAACTCATCGACTGCACCCGCGTAGCGCGGCCTGTTCGACCTTCCCGTGTCGAAACGGCCTCGAACTAAGCCGCTCACCTGGGCATTCTCCTGACCTGAGGCGGCCTTCGTTTGATCATGTACCTCGATCAAAGTGCGCTGAGCGAGACGAAGGTCGTGAGGGTGGGTCTGCTGCCTGAAACTGCGGTAGGAGAAGCGTCACGCTTCCGGGACGTTTTATACGCGTGTCTGACCGGACGTGGTTGAGCTCTTCGAGCTGGCGGACGCGGTGCTGTAAGCGCCCGGCGCGATGCGCTCGGCAGTCGAGCTGACGCTCCTGCCCGAACACCGCCGTGGACACGGTGCGATGTACGACGGCCTCAACCGGGGCCGGATTGACACCGACCGGCTGCGGTCGTCGCTGGCTGGCCTGTCGCTGCCCCGCTTCCCGGACGGGCGCCTGGTCCTGGCCGTCGATGTGTCGCCGTGGCTGCGGTCGGACGCGCCGTGCTCGCCGGACCGCCTGTTCTGCCACGTCTACGGGCGGGCGAAGACGGCCTCGCAGTTCATCCCCGGCTGGCCGTACTCGTTCGTCGCCGTGCTGGAGATGGGCGCCACCTCGTGGACGCAGATCCTGGACGCGGTCCGTCTGGGACCGGCCGATGACGCCACCGCGGTTACCGCCGCCCAGCTCCGCGGCGTTGTCGAACGGCTCGTCGCGGCGAGGCAGTGGGCGCCGGGTGAACCGGACATCGTCATCGTGGCGGACGCCGGCTACGACGTGACCCGTCCGGCCTGGGTGTTGCGGGATCTGCCCGTTGAGCTGGTCGGCCGTGTTCGCGGTGACCGTGTGATGCGGCTGCCGAAGCCGCCGCGCGTCTACGACCCGAAGGGCGGCCGCCCCTCCGAAGCACGGCCCGGAGTTCCGCTTCACCAAGCCCGAGACCTGGCCCGAGCCCGCCGTCACCACCCGCACCGCCACCGCGAACTACAGCAAGGCGACTGCGCAGGCGTGGGACCGGGTCCACCCGCGTCTGACCCATCGAGCCGCCTGGCTGGATCACGAGGGCGAACTCCCGCTGGTCGAGGGCACGCTGATCCGGCTGGAGGTTGAGCACCTGTCGAAGGATCGGGCGGCCCCGGCGGTGTGGTTGTGGTCCTCGAAGACCGGCACCGACGACGGGGACGTCAACCGGGCCTGGCAGACATTCCTGCGACGCTTCGATCTGGAACACACGTTCCGCCTGTTCAAGCAGACGCTGGGCTGGACGCGGCCCCGGCTGCGAGAACCCGAGGCGGCCGACCGGTGGACGTGGCTGATCACCGCCGCCTACACCCAGCTCAGACTCGCCCGCCTGATCACTCTCGATCTGCGACACCCGTGGGAGAAGCCGACCGCACCACACCGGCTCACTCCCGCGCGGATCCGCCGCACGTTTCGGAACCTCCGCCAGCACATGCCCTGCCCCGCCAGAGCACCAAAACCACACCGGCCCGGCCCCGGGCGACCGCCCGGCACCCCGAATAAGCACCGGGCACCCCGCTATGACGTGGGCAAAACCGTCCGTCGCGAGAAGACCGTTACCGCCCTGCAACGGTTGAAAGGTTAAAGAACAAGCTTAGGGCGTGTTTCAGAAGCCCGCTTCGAGTGAGTGGTCAGTCGGCGGCGAGGATGTCGGAAAGACTCACAGCGGGGCGGCCAAACATGGCTGCCAGCGTGCGCTTCTGGCGCGCGGTCAAGGAGGCAACGAAGATCACTGCGTCGGCGTTGGCCTGGTCGCAGGCCTGAGCTACTTCACGGACTTTTCCATAGCTCAGCAGGGTCCGCGAGGAGTAGGGCAGGCCCATTTTCTGGACTCCGCCGTCCGAGACGCCTCGGCGCTGCACAATCTGCACGACGACCCGAGCGCCGCGCGCTGCCAGTTCTGTGGCTGCTGACGCCATGAGCGTTTCGAAGTCCTTCTGCTTCGCGGAGAAATAGCCAACCAGGACTACATCAGCGCCCATGGCCGTGTGCCGAGACGCATGGCGCCGGGTTGGCTCCGGCGGAACGCGGCGGGCCAGGCGCCGGTCGCGACTTCGGGGCTGATGCACGGACCAGAGGATAGATGCCTGGCCACCTGGAGCGATACCGCGTTTCTCGCTGACCGAGGTTGGCGAGCGAGATCAGAGCCACTCGTTCATGACGACGATGGTGACGGTGGCCTCGTAGCGGACGGCGAGCTTGTCGTATCTCGTTGCCACCGCTCGATGGCGCTTGAGGCGGTTGATCCCGCACTCGACCGCGTGGCGTTCGCGGTAGTCGGTCTTGTCGAGCTTCGGCGGACGCCCGCCGCGGGCGCCCAGCTTCTTGCGATTGCGGATCTGGTCGGACTTCTCCGGGATCGTGCAGCGGATCCCACGTCGGCGCAGGTAGTCGCGGTTGGCTCGGGAGCCATAGGCCTTGTCCGCTCGCACCCGGTCCGGTCGGCGGCGCGGCCTGCCGACGCCTACGCGGGGTATCCGGATGCGCTCCAGGACTGCCTGGAACTCGGGGCTGTCGTGCCGCTGGCCGGCGGTGACCCGGAAAGAGAGTGGCTTCTGTGCGTGCTCGACCGCCAGGTGCACCTTTGTGGTCAGTCCACCACGTGAGTGCCCGAGTCCGTGGTCTGCGAGCTCGACTGCGACTCCGCCGGGTTTGTCCTACTGCAGGTCCCCTTTTTACGCGCACCTGCAGCGTGTTGATGGGCCGCACGATGGTGGAGTCCACGCTCACATCCCAGGTGAACAGTCCTTTCGCGTCGGCCTCGGCCTGCAAGTGGGTGAGGATCCTGCTCCAGGTTCCGTCACGTTGCCAGCGCCGGAAGAGACCGTAAACGGTCTCCCACTCACCGTATCGGGCCGGGACGTCGCGCCAGGGCGCACCGGTCCGGTCCGCCAGCGTATGCCGTTGATCAGCTGCCGCTTGGACCAGACAACACACCCTAGATGGGGTGCGGGCACAGCCAGATCCAGGTGGAGTTCAGGCTCCCCACCTTGGCGTGGACCAGCTTCAACGGCCTGTCGCAGAAACCGGGGTCGGTGTCGTCGTCGCCCTGCAGACGCCGCTCGACGACGATGCGATTGACAGTGAATCCTTCACTTTCGAGGAAATCCTTGGCGAACTGCTCGGGGGCCGACCGAAACAATTCCTTTTCTGCCTCGCTCAAGTCGAGGTCGAAAAGCTCGATCTCCTTGATCGACTCATTCTCGGTCTCCCGCGTGATCCTGGCCATGAAAAGGTCACCTCCACTCGAACCTTCCCTTCAGTCTGGGCACTCTTTCGGTCACCGCAAGTGCAGCGGACACGCCCCGTCACGTTCGCCTGTCGACCACTGCATGCAGAAGTGCTCGATCCTCGCTGGCTTGGCCCCATAGTCAGGGCCGCGCGAGGTTTTCCAGGTCGGCGCTGGTGAACGAAAGGATCATCTGGGCCCGCCGTGAGGTCACTACCGCGCGCATCAGGCCGCCGGCTCATCGGGAGCGAGGCCTCAGGGTCTTGAAAAGCTAGTGAGCTTTCACACGCAACTCTGGATTGCCAGACAAGGCTTGGGCGCCCTTAACTTCAACACCACACCACTTCCAGGCCCACAAACATTGGTGAAAGGTGAGGTCATGACCGCAGACCAGCGCACTCCCGATCTAGAGGTCCGAGTTCGCGGGTTCCGCATGACCCTTCAGCGGGTGCCGGTACGCCTGGTGACGGTCCTCGCAATGTGCGGCGCCTCCGCGCTCACGGCTTGGCTGACGACTCGATGACGGCAGCAGCAGTAAGCCGGGTGCTGGTTTGCGACCGATAACTCCGGTCCGTCATCGATGAACCGGCGGACTTCGGTGCCGCCCTCGAAGAGGCCACCAGGCTCGTGCCGGCGTTCCGCACCGCTCCCAGGGGACGCCACCCCAACGGCGTGTTCGCCATGACCCCCGACGAACTCCGTCGGACCCGCCGCCGGGCTCGTCGGACTGTGGTTCGCCGAGGCGTCCTGGGTCACGCACGCCGGCGGCGTCGACCGCCAGCTCGCGAACATGCTGCTGGAGACCGGCGACCCGCTCGTCGCCCCCGACCGGCTGGCCCCCGACCGCTTCGCATCCTGGAGCGACCAGAAGGTCCGCGAGACGGCGCTGGCCCACTACCAGGGCATCTACGACGCGCACTGAGCCCGGGTCCGGGCATCGGGGAGGGCAGACCCGTTCAGTCGACGTGCGCGCACAGGTCGTCCGTCGTCCCGTGGAGGAGGCGTACGGACTTGTATCCGGTGGAGCTGATGTCCATCGTGTAGACGCCGTCGACGAGGTACAGGCCCCGGGGCAGGGTCCCCTGGTCCTGGCCGACTCCGACGAGCACTGGCCCGTGCACGGCCCAGCGCTGGGAACCGTCGGGCCGGTGCTCGACGACGGCCGAGCCGCTCGCGTCGGCGTCGTAGGAGGCGCCGGTGTCAGTGTTCGTGACGCGTACGACCAGATCGCCCTTGTACGCGACCCGCCGCACGGAGCCGTCGGGGTAGGTGCTCAGCACGCGCCGCACCACCTCGTCGACGACCGGCTCCCCGTGGACGGGGAAGTCGCACCGCGCACCGGCGCTGACGTCCCACGGCGCGGAGGGTGCCGGTTCCCAGCCCTGCGCCGGCTCAGTGGACGCGGACGCGGGCTGCGTCCCGACGAGCACGGCGGCAAGTGCCAGCGTGGCGAGAGCTGTTCGGCGCATGGTTCTCCCTGGGATGAGACGGGTGGATGGAAGGGGCGTGCGCCAGTCTCTGCCCGGCCTCTGACCAAAGCCTGACCATCGACGTCCCGTTAGGCTGCCGGACAGCCATGGAGTTCCAACTGCTCGGTCCGTTCGCCGCCCGCCACGAGGGACGGCAGGTGCTGGTGGGCAGCCGCCGCCAGGAGCGGTGCCTGCTGGGGGTCCTGCTGCTGCACGCGGGCCGCGCGGTCACGACAGACCGCCTCATCGACCTGCTGTGGGAGGACGAGCCGCCCGCCGCCGCCCGCGCCACCGTCCACACCTACGTCGGCCGCCTGCGTGCCGCGCTCAGGCCGCACGGGGTGTCCGTCGAGACCCGGCACGACGGTTATGCCGTGGAGCAGGGCCCTCATGGGATCGACGCCCAGGAGTTCGCCGGGCTCGTCGGGCAGGCGGCGGACTGTGCTGATCCCGCGGAGCGGATCCGCCTGTACGACCAGGCCCTCGGGCTGTGGCGCGGCCCGCTGCTCGCGGACGTGGCCGACGAACGGCTGCGCACCCGCCTCGGCGGCACGCTGGGCGAACTGCGCCTGTCCGCCGTGGAGCGGCGAGCCGAGACCCAGCTCGCCATGGGGCTGCACGACCGTGTCGTGGCGGACCTGACGCCGCTGCTGGAAGAGCACCCGACCCGTGAACGGCTGGTCGGCGCCCAGATGACCGCCCTGTACCGCGCGGGCCGCCAGGCCGATGCGCTCCAGCTGTATCGCAGCACGCACACGCTGCTGGCGAGCGAACTCGGCGTCGAACCGAACGGCGAACTCCGCACCCTGCACGAGCGCGTGCTGCGCGCCGACCCCCGGCTCGACCGGCCCCCCGGGCCCGTCTACGCGGTGCGGGTCGGCGACCAGTGGCTGCCGTGGAGTACGAGCGGACACCCCGCGCTGGAGTTCTGCAACACCTACGCCGGGTGGGGCGGGGAGCCGCTGCCCGGGTCGGAGTGGCTGCGCGGCTACGCCACGCTCGCCGTATGGGCCGGCCACCTCGACCTGATCGAGGACCGGCAGGTCACCCGCCTGCGGGAAGAGGCCCTGCGGCAGCCGGCCGAGGCCGCCGCCGTCCTCGACGAGGCCCGGCGGTTGCGTACGGACCTGTACGCCTGTCTGACCGATCCGCAGGACGGCCGGGCGTTCAAGGCGGTGGCCGCTGCGGTGGAGGACGCCGCGCGGCTGTCGGTCTTCACGCGCGGCGAGGACGGTCTAGGACGCTGGCAGCCCTCGCCCGCCGCCGGACTGCGCCTGCCCGTCTGCGCGGTGGCCCGCAGCGCGGGCGAACTGCTCGCCGACCCGCGGCGCTTCACTGTCCGCGGCTGCCCCAGCCGGGACTGCGGCTGGCTGTTCCTCGACGAGAGCGGGCGGCGCCGGTGGTGCAGTCTGGCGACGTGCGGTGCCAAGCGGTCGGCCGGGGGCCGGTGACAGGTCAGTCAGGCGGGGGCCTTTCTCATGCGGAGCGGACCGGCCGGAACCGGTCCGTCGCCGCCAGCACCGCCTCCGTCGTCGCGTCGCCCGACAGCCCGTGCCCCTCCTCGCCGATCAGCACGAGCTGCGCGTCCGGCCACACCTGGGCCAGCCGCCACGCCACGTCCGGAGGGCCGCTGATGTCCATCCGTCCGTGGATCAGCACGCCGGGGATGCCCGCCAGTTTCCCGGCGTCGCGCAGCAGCGCCCCGTCCTCCAGGAAGCCGGCGTGCCGCCAGTAGTGCGTGACGAGACGGGCGAAGCGCAGCCGGAAGCGCGGGTCCTCGAAGCGGGGGTCGGGCCGGTGCCCGGGGTGCGTCGACACGTGCACGTCCTCCCACCGGCACCACTCCCGCGCGGCCCGCTCCCGTACGGCCGGGTCCGGGTCGGCGAGCATCCGGGCGTAGGCGTCCACCAGGTTGCCGTCGCGCTCGCCCTCGGGGACGGTGTCACGGAACCGGGCCCACTCCTCGGGGAAGATCCGCCCCATGTCCCGCGTGACCCATTCGACCTCGCGGTGCGTGGTGTTGGTGACGCTGAAGAGGACCAGCTCGGACACGCGCCCCGGGTGCTGCTCGGCGTAGGCCAGCGCGAGGGTCACGCCCCAGGAGCCGCCGAGGACGAGCCATTCCCCGATGCCGAGGTGCTGCCGGAGCAGCTCGATGTCGGCGATCAGACGGGGCGTCGTGTTGGTGTCGAGCGAGGTCCGCGGATCGGCGGCGTCGGGTGTGCTGCGGCCGCACCCGCGCTGGTCGAAGAGCACGATGCGGTACGCCGCCGGGTCGAACAGCCGACGCCAGAACGGCCCCGCGCCGGAGCCGGGCCCGCCGTGCAGGACGAGGGCGGGCTTGCCGGCCGGGTTCCCGCAGCTCTCCCAGTAGACGCGGTTGCCGTCACCGACGTCGAGCATGCCGTGCTCGTACGGCTCGATGGGGGGATGGAGCTCGGCCATGCGCGACGCACTCTCCTCGGCTCTCGACGGATATGACAGCTACGACAGCATCCCCGTTTCTGGCCGGGCCGTTGCGCGGCTGAGACATGGTGTCGCCTTGCCGACTCGGTGGACTACATACGAGTGCCGACGGCGATCGTCTCGTTGCCCGCGAGCCGCAGTATCGCCCGCAGGATGATCGGCAGGCGGCGTTCGTCGAGGTCCTGCACGGACGCGACGGTGGTGAGCCCGATGCCCACCATCGACAGGACCAGACCGAGGAACGAGCGCTGCTCCTCGTCGAGGCCGAGCGTGTGCTGCCACCCCGACAGCCCTTCGAAGTGAGCCGTCGGGCCGTGCTCGGTGTCGACGATCAGGGCGTGCCGTACGGCGGTCACCTCCAGGATCGTCCGCTCCTCGACCAGTGCCTGGACGGCCGCCCGTTCGAGGGGCGACGTCGCAGTACGCACCAGCTGCTCGCACAGCTCTCGAAACCCGGCGTCGTCGGCGTCGTCATCAGCGTCGGGCATCGTGGTGCCGCCGGTGGTCACGCCAGAACCCCCACAGGGCGTCGGCGGCGACCCCGGGCCCGGGCTTCCCGGTACTCGTCGTACAGCCGATCGTGGATCTCGCAGGGGAGCCCGAGGTTCGCGCCCTCCTCGTCCATCGCCCGGCAGGTCGGACACGTCAGGCAGTGGTCCGCCAGGCGCACGAACGCGCTCTGCTCGGGCGTCTCGGCCACCCCCGCGCTGACGATCTCGTAGTGCTCGCACAGGGCGACCAGGACGCGGGCGAGCCCGCGGGCGTACATCACGCTGCCGCTCAGCCGGGCACAGCTCGGTTCGGGAACGCGGAGCTTGCGGCGGGCCTCTCCGGCACAGGTCAGGGCGCCGTGGCGGGTCGGGCTGTTCACCGGCAGCCGCCCGGCCGCCTGCTCGACCTCGGGCACCAGCAGTTCGAGGTGACCGCGCAGTTGGGCGATGAGTGTGTCCAGCTCCTCGTCGACGGGCGGGAGGGCGTCCGGCCCGGAGTCGGGGCCCAGAAGCCGCGCGGTCCGAAGCATGGCCACGAGGTCTGGCGGGTCCGTGGCAACCGTCGTCAGTGTCATAGCGCTCATGGTGTCGACGCTCGTCGCAGTGGGGGCCGCACCTCCAGGCCTGTGCACATATGTGCAGCCGTCTCACTCTCTCGACTGATGTCCGCTATGACATCTTGACTGGCGGCCCGGTCGGGGTCGGCGTGTTGCACAGTCCTGCACATCACAGAGACGGAGGCAGCCGTGCCGCTACTGTTCATCGGCATCGACCCGAACACCGGAGATCACGAGTCACCTACCGTCTGGGTGGACGGGGAGAGGCAGGAACTCGTCTTTCAGGGGTGGAAGCCGTCGCCTGAACTCGAAGCGGAGGTAGCCGCGTTCGAAGTGCCGGGCCACGCGGTCGGCATTCCCGAGAACGAGGCCGTGGTCCGTATCCCCGCCAGGATGGTTCCGATGATCAGGGAGGCGTGCGATGTCGCCGAGCGTGCCGCCGCCCGCTTTCACTGACCTGCTCGCCGGTGCCACCCGTTCCGCCGTCCACCTCGAGATGCGGGACACGTACGCCGTCGACTACGAGTCCGGACCGTTCGCCGAGTGGCGCCGCGGATACCGGCACGATCCCGCCGACCGGGCCTCCTGGTGGCGGCCCTGGCTCAGCCTGGTCGAGGAGACGGTCGCACGCGGCGTCGTGATCAGACGAGCTCGGATCGTGTCGGAACCGGTCAGCGAATACACCCGGTTCCTGCACAGCTTCACCTTCACGAACGTCGTCGCAGGTGAACTCGTACGCTGGCTTCCTCGGCGCCAGGCATCCGAACTCGCGCTACCCGGCAATGACTTCTGGCTGTTCGACGACCGCACGATCTACTGGAACCACTTCACCGGCGACGGCGTTTCCGCCGGCGGGGAAGTGTCCGAAGATCCGGCGGCCGTAAAGCTGTGCGCCAGGGCTTTCGATGCCGTATGGTCGCGCGCCGTCCCGCACGACCAGTACGAGATCCACTGACCCAGCACGCACCGGACAGGCCAGCTCATGCCCATCTCACCCTCGTCGTCCGCCCAGGCTGCGCGCGAGGTAGTTGCCCAGCGGCTGCGCGACCTGCGCAAGACCGCAGGTCTGACGGTCACTGAGCTGGCCGTTCGGTGCGAGTGGCATCACGCCAAGACCTCTCGGATCGAGAACGCGCGCACGGCGCCCACCGCCACCGACATCCGCAAGTGGTGCACGGCCTGCGGCGCCGTCGACCAAGCTGAGGGCCTTATCGGCCAGTCTCTCCACGCCGAGTCCATGTACACGGAATGGCGGACCCAAGTGCGTGCCGGGCTCAAGGCTTTGCAGGGCAGCGAGCCCCGTCTCTTCCGGGACACCGAGTTGTTCCGGGTCTACTCCTCGACGCTGGTGCCGGGGCTCCTCCAGACCGAGGGTTACGCCGCGGGGGTCCTCGGGATCAGCTCACGTTTCCGGGATGTCCCGGTTGACGACAGTGCCGAAGCCGCACGTGCCCGCGTCGAGCGCTCTCGCGTGATCCACGAGCCGGGGCACCGTTTCGTGTTCGTCGTCGAAGAGGGCGCCCTACGGCACCGGATCTGCGGTGCCGACGAGATGGCTGCCCAACTGGGATACCTGCTCACTGCGGGAGCCTTGCCCCAGGTATCCCTGGGCATCATCCCCATGTCCGCGCCCGACCGGGCCCAGTGGCCACGCGAGACTTTCCACGTCTACGACGACCGGCTGGTGTCCGTCGAACTCGTCTCGGCCAGAGTGAAAATCACCCAGCCCTCCGAGATCGCCCTGTACCTTCGCGCATTCGAACAGCTCCGTGGTGACGCCGTGTACGGAGCGGAGGCCCGAGCGTTGATCGTTCGGGCCATCGACGCCCTGCATTGATACGGCGACGCCAGTCAGCGGGAATGCGCGCAACCCGATGGCGCTCGGCATCAAGATCAGGAAGGCTCGCGCGCATGGTCTCTGTTGTGCAGAACGTGGCGATTGACTGTGCGGATGCCTACGAGCTCGCTCGGTTCTGGAGCAGTGCGACCGGGCGCCCGCTGCATCCGGAGGACCGGCCGGGCGCCCGGGAGACTCAGGTGCTGCTGGCGGAGGGTCCGGTGCTGTACTTCAACCAGGTGCCCGAGGCCAAGACGGTCAAGAACCGGATCCATCTGTGCTTGCGCCCTGAGACCTCGCGCGACCAGGAGGTGGGCCGGCTGCTGGGTCTCGGTGCCACCTTCGTCGCGGATCACCGCAATCCCGACGGTTCGGACTGGGTGATCCTCGCTGATCCCGAAGGCAACGAATTCTGCGTTCTGCGCAGTGAGTCCGACCGGGCCGCCGCGCATTCCGAGGTCAGCCGTACAACGCCACCCGCGGCTCCACCGTCCCCCCAGCCTTCGGATTCAGCACAGTCACCCGGTACCGCTCCCTGAGCGTCTCCCCCGCCCTCAACGTCTGCCGCGCCCCCACGAGATCCGTGAACAGCGTCCCCGTCTGGCTGCCCAGCGGCACGGGCACCCAGCAGCCGTGTCCCGTGCGCCGCTCCACCTTGACGTCCGACGGTGACAGGTACGGCCCGGTGTCCGGGAACGTCAGCAGGAGTTGGGGGGCGACGGTCGTGGGCTTCGGCGTGGTGTTGCGGTAGGTGAGCGTGACCTCCTGGCTTCCCTCGGGCCGGAGGGGGCTCGTGGGCTGGGTCACGAAGTCGGTGGGTATGGCGGGGTCCTGTGTCTGGGAGGCCGCCGCGGGGGCCGTCGGCGCGGCCGCGAGGGCCGGGCCCGCCGTGGTCAGGCCGGTGATCGCGACAGCGGCGGCGAGGAGGGCGACTTTGAGACGACTGTTTTTCGACAACGACACGTGGGGTGGTCCTTCGAGTGGGGGAGGGTTTTGCTCGGGTGAACCAGGCGCCCGGATGGCGGACTTGGCCAGGCGTGGCCTCAGACTACGCAGTCAAGCGTAGGCAGCGGCCCCCCGCCCCGCGGATCGGCCGAGCGGCCGAGGCGGCCGGTGTCGGATGCGCGTACCCTCCACCGTTCCGGAAGTGAACGGCATCGCAACTACCGCCGGGTAGTGGGGAGATCACGTGGAAGACGGGCCACAAGAGTGATCGTCGTTCCCTTCCCTCTCCAGTTGAGCTAGAAACTTCAACGACCCAGCCGCACCACAGGGTGCTCCACGGCACACGCGCCGCGCCCGAGGGGAATCACCACAGTGACCGAGCAAGCTCATGGACCGAGACGGTCCGGCACCCGCGCGGGCAGACGCTTCCCGCGTCTGAGGATCGCCCTCGCCGCCGCCGTCTCCTTCGCCGTCGCCGGAACCGCCGCCCAGGCGATTGCCACCCAGCCCGAGGGCGGCGACGGGCAGCCGACTGTGCCGTCCCTGTCCTGGTCCGACTGCCAGGGCGGCTTCGAATGCGCCAACGCCGACGTGCCGTTGGACTACCGCGACCCGCAGGGCAAGACCATCACCCTCGCGGTCATCCGCAAGAAGGCCCCGGACCAGGCCAAGAAGAAGGGCACGCTCTTCCTCCAGCCCGGCGGGCCCGGCAACTCCGGCGTGGACTTCGTACGCGGCAACTACGCCGGCCTGCCCGCCGCCCTGCGCGACTCCTTCGACGTCTTCGGATACGACGTACGCGGCGTCGCGCGCAGTTCGGCGGTCACCTGCTGGGACGACCCGACGTACACGCAGGCCGTCACCGCCGCCAAGGGCGCCCCCGGCCCGGACGCCTACGAGTCCGCCGTCCGCCAGGGCGCCGCGTTCGACCAGGCCTGCAAGGACAACGCGGGCGAGCTGGCGCCGTACGTGGGCACCGGGTACGTCGCCCGTGACATCGATCTGCTGCGTCAGGCTCTGGGGGAGGAGCAACTGACGTACTACGGGAGGTCGTTCGGGAGTTACATCGGGACCGTCTACGCCGCGATGTTCCCCGAGCGGGTGCGCGCCCTCGTCCTCGACGGCGGGTACGACCCCGAGCACTACGCGAACCAGCCGTACGCCTACGACCGGCCCCAGTACCTGGCTCTGGACGGCGCGATGAGCCGCTTCCTGGACTGGTGCAAGGCGGACCAGGAGACGTGCGGGTTCGGGGACGGCGACCCCCGGGCCGCGTTCGAGAAGCTCAAGGCCGACCTCGACGCCAACCCCGTACCGACCGCGAACGGCGGTCAGGCGAACGGCTACACCGTCGTCTACCGCCTCATGTTCAACATCAACGAGGGCAAGGTCATCTGGCCCTCACTCGGCCAGGCCCTGCGCAAGGCCCAGCAGCGCGACACCACCTCGTTCCTGCTCCGGCCGCCGTCCCCGGCCAGCTTCGACTTCCTCAACCCGAACGTCGTGGTCGAGTGCGTCGACAAGGACTACCCGCGCAGCCCGGCCCTGCTGAAGCGGCAGGTCACCACCAACGCCAAGCTGGCCCCGCTGCTCGGCCCGGCCATGGCGTTCGGCCCGCCGCTCTACGACCACCAGCACGCCACCACGTGCGCCCAGTGGACCGGCGAGAAGCCCAGCCGCTACGACGGTTCCTTCCGGGCGAAGGGCTCCGCGCCGATCCTCGTGCTCGGCACGACCGGTGACCCGGACACCCCGTACCGGGACGCGGTGGCCCTGTCCCGCACGCTCGACAACGGCCGGCTGCTGACCTTCGAGGCCGAGGGCCACACCGCCTTCGGGCGCAGCGCCTGCGCGACGGACGCCGTCACCGGATACCTGGCGGACCTGAAGGTCCCGGCGCGCGGTACGACCTGCGCGGACGAGACCCAGCCGCCGTCCGCGACACCGAAGGTGGCCCCTCCGGGCACGACCCTCGGCGAGCTCCGCAACGGTGTGAACGACCGTCTGGACCGCCTCGGCTCCCTGCGCTGACCGACCGCAGAACCCCACCACGGCACCCCGGTGCCGGGCCTCACCGGGCCCGGACCCGGGGTGTGCGCGTTTCCTGTGCCGCCCGACCCTTGACCCCCTCTTGCGCGGGCACGTAGAACTGCACTCGCAGAAACCGGTTACTACCACTTACCGCAAGGGAAGGTCCCCACGATGAGAGCCTCTGGAGACCGGGAAGAGCCCGCCGCGGACAGAACGGCCGGCCGCCGGGTGCCCGCCTCCCGCCGGGTCGTGCTCAAGGGCGCGGCCGTCACCGCCGGGCTGGCCGCGGCCGGGATCGCCACGGCCCGGCCCGCCTGGGCCGAGGACGTCCAGCCGGGCCGCCCGGAGAGCGTCACCGCCCGGATGGGCGGCACCGCAGTCACCCTGTCCCTGGTGGACGGCGCCCTGCGCTGGTCCGCCCGCCGCAACGGCCGCACGGTGATCGACTCCTCGGCCCTGGGCCTCAGGCTCGGCGACGGCACCGTCCTCGGCTCCGACGTCCGGGTGGTCCGGGAGCGGTACGGCACCCACCGCACCACCTGGACCCCGGTCTACGGCCGCAACGCGACCGTCACCGACCACTACCAGGAACAGCGCTGGGACCTGGAGGACCGCACCTCGGGCACCCGCTTCGGCGTCCAGGTCCGCGCGTACCGGACCGGCGTCGCCCTGCGCTACCTCCTCCTCGGCGAGGGCACCGCCACCGTCGCCGACGAGCTGACCACGTTCGTCTTCCCCGACGGCACCACCGTCTACAGCGCCCGCGACGAGAACGCCTACGAGCCGGTCGCGCCGGGCTCCATCCCCGTCACCGGCACATCCACCACGGACAACGGCCCGCTCACCGACCTCCCGCTCACCGCCACCCTCACCGGCGGGCTCATCGCCTGCGTCTGCGAGTCCGCGCGCCTCGACTACCCCCGGCTGATGCTGGGTTCGGTCGCCGGTGAGCCGAACACCCTCTCCGCCTTCCTGATGGAGCACACCGCCCGCGGCACCGGCCCCGTGGAGACGGCCTCCACCGTCACCACGCCCTTCGCCACGCCCTGGCGCGCGGTGGTGATCGGGGCCACCCACGCCGAACTCGTCGACAACGCCGAGCTGGTGCTCAACCTGGTGCCGCCGAACGCCCTGACCGACACCTCCTGGATCAAGCCCGGCAAGGTCTTCCGCTGCGAGCTCTCGACCGCCGCCGGCCTGGCGGGCGTCGACTTCGCCGTGGCCCGGGGCCTTGAGTACATCGAGTACGACGCCGGCTGGTACGGCCCGGAGTTCACCACCCCGGACGCCACGAAGCCGATCGCCGCGATCGACCTGCCCTCGGTCATCGCGTACGCCACGAGCAAGGGCATCGGCGTCTTCCTCTACGTCAACCGGCTCGCGCTGACCGACGCCGACTCCCTCTTCGGCCTCTACAAGGGCTGGGGCGTGCGGGGCATCAAGCTCGGCTTCATCAACGACGGCACGCAGACGATGACCAACCAGATCACCGACTGGGCGAAGACGGCCGCCAAGTACCGGCTGCTGATCGACATGCACGACGACGTCCGGCCGTTCGGCTACGAGCGGACGTACCCGAACTGGATCAGCCTGGAAGGCGTGCGCGGCAACGAGCAG
This sequence comes from Streptomyces sp. NPDC016851, assembly GCF_055562795.1. Taxonomy (NCBI): domain Bacteria; kingdom Bacillati; phylum Actinomycetota; class Actinomycetes; order Kitasatosporales; family Streptomycetaceae; genus Streptomyces; species Streptomyces sp. NPDC016851. The sequence continues at coordinate 226,130 of NZ_JBVHEP010000001.1, read as the reverse complement.
TTCCCGACCGCCACCCACAACGTGACGCTGCCGTTCGCCCGCAACATCGGCGGCCCGATGGACTACACGATCTGCTACGGCCAGTCCCGCGACAAGACGACCAACGCCCACCAGATGGCGATGGCGGCCGTCTACTACCAGCCCCTCAACTTCCTCTTCTGGTACGACAAGCCGTCCAAGTACGGCAACCCGGCGAACTGGCCCGGCCTGCCGTGGTTCAACGCCGTCCCGGTGACCTGGGACGAGAGCCGCACCCTGGCCGGCGCGATCGGCGAGTACATCGCGGTCGCCCGCCGCAGCGGCGCCACCTGGTACCTGGGCGCGATGACGAACGAGTCGTCCAGGACGCTGTCCCTGCCCCTGTCCTTCCTCGGCAGCGGCACCTACACGGCGACGGTCTACGCCGACGGCACCCCGGGCTCCAGCCCGTTCCGGACCCCGGTCGTGGTCGGCACCCGGACCGTCACCGCCGCCGACACGCTCGACGTGGCCATGGCCCCGGCGGGCGGCCAGGCGGTCGTCCTGGCCCCGAGCTGATCCGGGAGAAGGTGGGGTTTTCCCCAGTGCCGCCGTCCACCGGCCGGTGGACGGCAGGTTCAACCGAGTACCTCTGTCCGGCAACTGCCCAGCTCAGCCAGGCTTTTGGGCATGAACTCATTAACTGTGCGGGTGGCGCGCTGGAGTGCGCGGCACCCCTGGCGGGCGATCGCCGGCTGGCTGGTGTTCGTGGCCCTGTGTCTGGGGGCCGGCAGTGCCGTCGGCACGAACAGTGCGACGACGGCGGACTACCGGGTCGGCGAGGCCGGCCGTGCCGAGGCCCTGGCGGCCGAGGCGCATCTGGAGCGCAGGGCCACCGAGCAGGTGCTGATCTCCTCCCGCTCGGGCGGTGCTCTCGACGAGGGCGCCGCCCGGGCCGCCGCGCACGATCTGACCGACCGGATGCGGCGGCTGCCCGACGTGGCGGGCGTGGCCGGCCCGCTGCTGTCCGAGGACAGACGGACCCTGATGGTCGAGGTGGCGCTGAAGGGCGAGGAGCGGGACGCCAAGGACAAGGTCGACGCGCTCGTGGCGCAGACCTCGGCGGTGCAGAAGAGCCACCCCGGGCTGCTGCTGGAGGAGACCGGAAGTCCCTCCGTCAGCAAGGGAGTCGACCAGCAGCGCAGTGACGACCTGGCCCTGTCCGAGGCGATCACCCTGCCGGTCACCCTGCTCACGCTGCTGGTGGTGTTCGGGTCGGTGACCATGGCCGGGGTGCCGCTGCTGCTGGCGCTGTCGTCGATCGCGGCGGCGGTCGGGCTCTCCATGGTCGTCTCGCACGTGTCGCCCGACGCCGGGGTCGGCACGAACGTCATCCTGATGATCGGCCTCGCGGTCGGCGTCGACTACACGCTCTTCTACCTCAAGCGGGAGCGGGAGGAACGGGCCCGCTCCGGCGGGCGGCTCTCCTCCGAGGCGCTGGTGGAGCTGGCCGCCGCGACCTCGGGCCGGGCGGTCGTCGTCTCCGGGTTGGCCGTGGTCGCCTCCACGGCGACGCTGTACCTGGCCTCCGACGTGATCTTCTCCTCCCTCGCCACCGGCACCATCGTGGTCGTCCTGGTCGCGGTGGCCAGTTCGCTGACGGCCCTGCCCGCGCTGCTCGTCAAGCTCGGGCGGCGGGCGGAACGCCGGGCACAGCGGCGGGCCGAGCGCGGCAAGCCCGTACGCCGGGTGCGCGGCGGGACCAGCGGCGGCCGGGTGTGGAGTGCTCTCCTGCGGCCCGCGGCCCGGCACCCCCTCGCCACCCTGTGCGTCTCGGTCCTCGCGCTCCTCGCCCTCGTCGTCCCGCTGGCCGGACTGAAGCTCACCGAGATGAGCCGGGACACGCACTCCCGCGACATCCCCGCGATGCAGGTCTACGACCGGCTCAACGAGGCGTTCCCGGAGCGTCGGGTGACCCACCAGGTCGTCGTGCGTGCCGACGCCTCACGGTCGGGGGAGGTCTCCGACGCGCTGCGCGAGGTGGCCGGGCGGGCCGAGGCCGACCCGCTGTTCAGCGGCGCCTCGCGCGTCCGCGCCTCCGCCGACGACCGCACCCACACCCTCGAACTGAAGGTGCCGCACCTCGGCAACTCGGACGAGGCGTACGACTCCCTGGACCGGCTGCGGGACGGCTTCCTGCCCGCGACCGTCGGCCGGATCACCGGTGCCGAGTACGGCGTGTCCGGGGACGTCGCCCGCTACGCCGACTATCCCGCCCACCAGAACGGCAAACTGCCCCTGGTGCTGGGCGCGTTGCTGCTGGTGACGTTCGCGATGACCGTGTACGCCTTCCGTTCGGTGGTGCTCGGGCTGCTCGGCGTCGCCCTGAACCTGCTGTCCGCGGCGGCGGCGCTCGGGCTGCTCGTGCTGGTCTTCCAGGGGACGTGGGCCGAGGGGCTGCTGGACTTCGAGTCCACCGGGTCGATCGGGTCGCGCGTGCCGCTGTTCCTCTTCGTGATCCTGTTCGGTCTGTCGATGGACTACCAGGTGTTCGTCGTGAGCCGCATCCGCGAGGCGGCGCTCGCGGGCGTGCCCACGCGGCAGGCCGTGCTGGACGGGATCCGCTCCTCGGCGAGCGTGGTGACCAGCGCGGCGGCGGTGATGACGACCGTGTTCACGAGCTTCGTCTTCCTGCACATCATCGAGATGAAGCAGATGGGCTTCGTCCTGGCGGCGGCCGTGCTGATCGACGCGTTCGTGGTCCGGGTCATGGTGCTGCCGGCGGCGATGCTGCTGCTGGGCGAGGCGAGTTGGTGGCCCTCGCGCCCGGGACGGCGGGCGGCGGCCGCCCCGGAGAAAAGGTCTCCCTCCCGTCCGGCGGTCGACGTACGTTGATCGGCATGACCGCTCTCGCCGGGGCCGCCCCCGACGCCCTCTGGGCCACGTCACTGCGCCGCTGGAACACGGTGTGCTGGCTGCTGTTCGCCGTGATGGCCGCCGGGCTCGTCGCCATCGACCGGCCCGGCGAGAGCAAGTACGTGGCACTGGCCCTGCTGGGCGGGGTGGTGCTGTCGTACGCGGTCCTGGACCGCTTCCCGGCCAATCCGGTCGTACGGCCGCACGTCTATCTGTCGGTGCTGGTGGTCGCGCTCGGCGGGCTGGCGTATCTGCGGAGCAACTACGGGGCGCTGTTCATGGTGACGCTGCCGCACTACTGGATGTTCGGGCGGACACCGAAGGCCTCGATGACGTTCCTGGGGCTCGCCGCGGCCGCCACGCTGGCCGCGGCCCTGCTGCGGCAGGACGGCTGGACCGTGGAGTTCTTCACCGAGACGCTCGTGTCCACGGTGCTCGTCGTCGCCGTGGGGGCGCTGATCGGACTGTGGGCCCATTCGGTGGTCGGGCAGAGCGCCGAGCGGGCGCGACTGATCACCGAACTGGAGCAGGCGCAGGCCGAGTTGTCCGAAGCGCACCAGCGGCAGGGCGCGGCGGACGAGCGGGAGCGGATGGCACGCGAGATCCACGACACCCTCGCGCAGGGCTTCGCCTCGATCATCGTGCTGGCCGAGGCGGCCCGGGCCGGACTCGACTCCGAACCGGCGCGCAGCGCCCAGCAGTTGCGGTCGATCGAGTCGACGGCCCGGGAGAACCTCGCCGAGGCCCGGGAGCTGGTCGGCTCGCCCCGGCGCCCCGGGCAGGCGGCCGCCGGTTCGGTGGCGCAGACCCTGCGCCGGACCCTGGACCGTTTCGCGGAGGACACCGGCCTCGCCGTCGACGCCGACCTGGAGGACCTGGAGTGCGACCAGCAGACCCGGATCGCGCTGCTGCGCTGCACCCAGGAGTCCCTGGCCAACGTGCGCAAGCACGCCCGCGCCTCCACGGTCGGGGTGGTGCTGGCCCGGCAGCCGTACGGCGTGGAGCTCGAGATCACCGACGACGGGACCGGGTTCGTGGTGGAGTCGTCGTCGGGCTTCGGCCTGGACGGCATGCGCAAACGGCTGGCGGAGCTGGGCGGGAGACTGACGGTGACGAGTTCGCTGGGCGACGGGACGCGGGTGCTGGCGCTGATACCGCCGACCGCCTCCGAGAACGGGGCGACGGCATGACGGACAGCCCTCTGCGCATCATCGTCGTGGACGACCACACCGTCATGCGGGCCGGAGTGGTGGCCCTCCTGGCCTCCGAGACCGGCATCGAGATCGTCGGCGAGGCCGGCGACGGCCGCGCGGCCCTCGCCCTCGTCGAGCGCCACGAGCCCGATGTCGCCCTGGTCGACCTGCGGATGCCGGTCCTGGACGGCGTGGACACCACGACCGAGATCGTGACGCGCTTCCCCCGCACCCGGGTCCTGATCCTGACGACGTACGACACGGACGCGGAGATCGAGCGCGCGGTGGAGGCCGGGGCGATCGGCTACCTCCTCAAGGACACCACCCGTGAGCAACTGGCCGACGCGATCCACGCGGCGGCACGCGGAGAGACGGTGCTCGCGCCCCGGGTCGCCGAACGCCTGGTCGCCCGCATGCGCCAGCCCGCCCAGATCCCGCTCACCGCCCGGGAGGCGGACGTCCTGAACGCGGTCGCCGACGGCCTCACCAACGCCGAGATCGGCCGCCGCCTCGTCATCGCCGAGGCCACGGTGAAGACCCATCTGCTCCGCCTGTTCGCCAAGCTCGACGTCAACGACCGCACGAGGGCGGTGGTGGTGGCGATGGAACGGGGCCTGCTGCACCGGCCTTGAGCCGTTGAGCCGTTGAGCCGTCATGACCCGATGTCCACCACGCGGGCCCAGGCCGGAGGTGAGTCGGGGACGTACTCGGGGTTCGTCTCGTCGTAGGCATGACTCTGGTAGCGGCGCGGGAACAGGCCGATCACCGTCCGGCACGGGGGGCGGGTGCCCGGCCAGCGGGTCTGGCCGTCGGTCAGGGCCACGATGACGTCCGGGGCGGGGCGGGAGCGCAGGGCCCGGGTGAAGCCCGCGCGCAGGTCCGTGCCGCCGCCGCCCGTCAGCGGGATGCCCTCGGCCCGGCACAGCGTGTGCACGAACCGGGCCGACGCGTCGCACGGCACCACCGTGACCAGGTCGCGCCGGCCGCCCACGGCCCGGGAGATCGCCGCCACCTCCAGGAGCGCGCTGCCCAGTTCGGCGTCGCTGACCGACCCGGACGTGTCGATGATGACGGACACCCGGGGCGGCCTGCGTCTGATGCTCGGCAGCACGGCCCCGGGCACGCTCGCCGAGCGGCGCGCCGGACGGCCGTAGGTGTAGTCCTCGCCCGCGCCGGGCCCGGACGCCGCCGAGCGGACCGCCGCGCCCAGCAGCTCCCGCCACGGCTGGGGCGGGTGGAAGGCCTCGTCGGCCCAGCGCCGCCAGCCCTTCGGGGCGCTGCCGGGACGGCCCGTGATGCCCTGCGCCACCCGGAAACGGACGCCGTCCCGCTCCTGCTCGCTCAGGCCGTGCGCTCCGTCCGGGCCGAGCTCCCACTCCCGGTCCAGGCCGTCGGCACCACTGCCGCAGTCCAGCCAGGCCAGATCGCTCATCCGCGGGCCGAGGCGGAACTGCCTCAGGTAGTCCTCCATCAACTGCCCCTCGGCCAGCCCCAGCGTCTCCGGACGGACGGCGTCCTCCGGGCGGGCCAGGCCCTCGCCGTACACGTCGTCGTTGATCTCCAGGTCCGCGGCGATGTTCATCCGCAGCCGCTCCGCCGCGCCGCTCAGCCCGCGTTCCCGCGCGACCCGGTCGCCGCGCCCGTGATGGTCGCGCAGCAGGTGCGACACCTCGTGCACCCACACACCGGCCAGCTCCTCGACGGGCGTACGGTCCACGAACGCCGGCGAGACGTAGCACCGCCAGTACCGGTCGACGCCCATGGTCGGGACCCGCCGTGACTCGACGACGTGCAGGGCGAACAGGGCCGTCGCGAGGTAGGGGCGGACCCGGGCGGCGTGCAGACGGGCGGCGAAGAGTTTGGCGCGGTCGAGGGTGCCCGGGGTGCCGGAGGCTTCGGCCCCTGCGGGCGTGTCCGGCTCCTGCCCGGTCATCGGCCCGCCCGTGCCGCGGCCGACGGCTTCGTCCGGGCCGCCGCGTCGTCCGCCCGGCGGGACAGGGACACCACCCCGGCGAGGCTCTCGATCGTCGCCGGTACGTCCCAGTCCTCCCGGCGCAGCGCGGCGAGCGTCGTCGCGGGGACGACCACCACGTCCGGCGGTCCGCTCTCCACCGCCCTGACCAGCAGCGCCCACGCCGCGTCCCAGCGGGACTTCTCCGGGCGGGCGCGGACCGCGGCGACCACACCGTCCAGCGCGGCCTGGCGCAGATCCCCCCGCTCGGGCAGCACCGCACCGGCCGGGTCGGCCAGCAGCGTCTCGGGGTCCGGGAGGTCCATCCGGTCGATGCTCGCCAGCAGTTCCAGGCCCGGCCCGTCCCCGACGGTGCCGCGCACCAGCAGGGAGAGGACGTCCCGGGAGGAACCAGCGGCGGTCGCGAAGGCGATGAGATGCAGCGTCATCTCCCAGCTGCGGGGCGACGGCCAGGGCCCGCCCCGGCGGGTCTCTCCGCTGGGCAGCCGGTGCACGAGCCCGGGGCGTGCGGAGAGCAGCCCGCACACGGCACGCCGGGCGAAGGCCACGGCCTCCGGCAGCTTCCCGGGGTCGAGCCGGGGCAGGGTCGCCCGGGGCCAGGTGCCGCCGAGGCCGCGTACGACGACCTCGGTGTCGTGGGCCCACTGGAGGTGGACGAAGCGGTTGGCGAGCGGCGGGCTCAGTTCCCAGCCGTCGGCGGCCGAGGAACGCGGGTTGGCCGCGGCCACGATCCGCACGCCGGGCGGCAGCCGCAGCGCGCCGATCCGCCGCTCCAGCACGAGCCGGAGCAGGGCGGCCTGGACGGCGGGCGGCGCGGTGGAGAGTTCGTCGAGGAAGAGCAGTCCGCGGCCGGCCCGCACCAGTCGTACGGCCCAGTCCGGCGGGGCCATCGGAACGCCCTGTTCGGCGGGGTCGTCGCCGACGATGGGCAGCCCCGAGAAGTCGGACGGCTCGTGCACGCTGGCGATCACCGTGGTCAGCGGCAGGTCCAGGGCCGTGGCGAGCTGGGTGAGGGCCGCCGTCTTGCCGATGCCCGGCTCACCCCACAGCAGCACGGGCAGGTCCGCGGCCACGGCCAGGGTCAGGGCCTCCAGTTGGGTGTCGGGGCGGGGTTCGGTGGTGGTGTCGCGCAGCAGGGACAACAGGTCACCGGCGGTGTCGAGTTGGGTGGCGGTGCCGGGCGTGGGCGCGATGCGTGAGGGCATGTGTGATCACCTGTGGGTCTAGGAGGGGCTGAAAGCTTTCGGGGGAGGGAGGAAGGGGGAAGGGGGAGGGAGAGAGGCAGGGCGAGGTCACATGTGGCGTGGGCGCGGACCGTGGTCACGGGAACGGCGGCGGTCCCAGGGGCGCAGGCTGCCGGGCGAGGGCCCGTCCAGGCCCGTCCGGAACAGTCCGTAGGCGATACGCCGCCGCGCCGCCGTCTCCAGCGCGTCCCGCAGCGGGCCGTTGCGCAGCACCGCCTCGGGACCCAGCAGGCCCTCCACGACGGCCAGCGCACCGGTGACGTCGCCGTGGTCGAGGCGTTCGCGGACGCCGGTGAGGCAGTCGGGGCGGCGGTGTGCGTCGTCGATGGCCCGCAGGCAGGGCAGCGGGGGGCCGCCGAGGGCGACCAGCAGCTCCTCGCGCCGGATCTCGGCCGGGTCGTGGTCCAGCGCGGCGAGCACACCGTCGACCAGGCCGATCCGGTGCCGGGCGCCCCGGCACTCCACCAGCCGTGGATCACCGGCCCGTTGCTGCTGCCGGGACGTGCCGGCCGGTACCCGCTCCACCCTCAGCGCGGAGGCGACCAGCGGATGCAGCCGTCCGGCGTCGATCACCCCGGCCCGCAGCAGTGCCAGGTCGGGCAGCACCCAGGTCGCGGCATCGGGCAGGACGGGCAGCGAGGAGTCGCCCCGGCGCCCGTACGCCACCACGGCACCGTCGGACACGTCCAGCACGAGCCGCGTGCGCGCCGCGAGCCGCACACAGACCCTGCTGCTCGAACGCCCTTCGGCACGCAGCAGGATCGCCGCCTCGGCGGCCCAGCGGTCGACGGCACAGTGGTGCCCCGGCGGCAGCAGCCCGGCCGGTTCCGTAGTGATGGCCGTATCCACAGCCGTACCCCCGGCCATGGCCGAAGGGTCGTCACCGGGCGGCCGTTCGGCCCCGCACCGCACCCCCAGTTCACCGGCCCGGCGTGCGTCCCACAGATGGCGGTGCAGGTCGAGGCGGAACCGCCGGTTCGGACGGGGATGCGGATGACGGCGGTCGGCCGCCTCCGCGCGGGAGGCGTCCCACAGCGCGAGGCTGATCCGCTGACCGGCGTCCGCCCAGGCCGGCGGCGTCCGCACCACCAGGTGCAGCGGACGGGCGCCGTCCCGTCCGGCCGTGTCGTACCGGGCCAGGGTGACGGTCAGCCCGGGCCGCAGCAGCCCGTCGGGCGCGATCCTCGGCAGGTGCCAGCGCAGCAGGTCGGGGGCCAGGTGACGAAGGTCCTCCCGGAGCCGGGCGGCGAGTTCCCGGCCGTGGACCCGGGCCACGGCACGCGGCTGGAGGTCGACGTCGACGCCCGCGGCGGCGCACGCACCCGCCCAGTCCCCGGCACGGCGCCGGGCCGTCGCGGTCTCGATCATGGAGGGCGGCACGGCGAACTCGCGCACGCGCGGCCAGAAGGAAAGCGGCCCGTGGGAAGACGGCCCGTGGGCAGGCGGCCCGTGGGAAAGCGGGAAGTCCCCGTTCGCGATGTCGGTGAGCATCAGCACTCACCTGGCGCGGACGGGACCCCCAATCTGTCAACAGAGTGAGTCGTCATCGCCGGGATGCTATCGCCGCCGACTCCCTCGCGCAGCCGATTATTTCGCGGCTCGGACCACGCGCGGGTGAGGCCACACACGATCCGGGCTTTGCCATCTCTTTACAACCCGCCCCCCGCCCGCCTCGTCTCTCCGCTCGACCCGTCACGCACCCCGCCCCCACCGGGCGGGACCGACGAAGGAGAGCGTTCCCATGCGCCGAACCGTCCTCACCGCCCTGGCCCTCGCGGGCACCGCCGTACTCCTGGGCACCGGCCCCGCGTTCGCGAGCGAAGCGACGACCCCGAGCCCGGTCCCGACGGCCGCCGCGCCCACCCCCGTGCCGGCGGAGAGCGCCGAACCGACGGCCGCCCCCGCCGAGCCGACCCGCGGCGAGACCGGCGCCCGCCCGGCGGAGAGCGCCACGCCGGCTCCCGCACCGGCCGATGGCGACGACCAGGTCTCCGTCGTGCCGAGCGGCGCGCCCGACACCGGTGTGACTGAGGCGTCCTCGGACTCCGGCGTCGGCGGCACGGCGGTCGGTGCGGGCGCCGCCGCGATGCTCGCCCTGGGCGGCGGGACGTTCGTCGTCGTGCGGCGTCGCCGGGCGACCGGGGCATGACCGCGTTCTCCAGGCGCGCGTTCACCACGGCGGCGCTGGCGTCCCTGCTCACGGCCTGCGCGGGCCAAGGGCCCGAGGGGACGGCGCCGGACTCCGGGACCACCGCACCACAGCCGCGGTCCCCGCACCGGACCGTCCCGGCCGACCAGGCGCGCCCCCTGGCCCGTTCGGTCCCGGTCCGGCTGCTGGTCCCGGCCATCGGTGTCGACACCCCTGTCATCCGGCTGGGCCTGGCCCCGGACGGCACGGTGCGGGTGCCGCCGGTGACGGCGGACGACCGGGCGGGCTGGTACCGGCACTCGCCGACACCGGGCCGGACCGGCCCGTCGGTGATCCTCGGGCACGTCTCGGTCGGCAGGTACGGCGACGGCGTCTTCCACCGCCTCACCGAACTGCGCCGCGGCGACCGGATCGTGGCGCGCCTGGAGAACGGCACGGCGGCGGAGTTCGCCGTCACGGAGGTACGGACCGTCCCCAGAACCCGCTTCCCGGTGGACGACGTCTACGGGAACGTGGACCGCCCGGAGCTGCGGCTGATCACGTGCGGCGGAGCGCGCACCGGCGACGGATACGCGGACAACGTGATCGTGTTCGCCGCGCTGAGCGGCACCGAGACCCACACCCCTGGAGAGCGTTGAAACGGTCCCGTGAGAAGGCCGCGTCCGAGCTGTTCGCCGCCCTCTACCCGCGCCTGGCCGGCTGGTGCCGCCGGCTCGTCGACGACGACGAGACGGCGCACGAGATCGCCTCGGAGGCGTTCACCCGGCTCTGGGCCCGCTGGACGAAGGTGGAGGAGCCCCGCGGTTTCCTCTACGTCACCGCGGCCAACCTCGTGCGGGACCACTGGCGCAAACTGGAGCGCGAGCGCAGGGCCATGCACCGCGTCACCTCGGAAGCCGCCGTACGGCCCCACCCCGAGCAGGACGACCCGTCGGTGCGCCTGCTCGTGCAGTCGCTCCCGGAACGACTCCGCGTGCCGATCCTCCTCCACTACTACGCTGACATGCCGATCCGGGAGGTGTCCGTACTGACCGGGCGCAAGGAAGGAACCGTCAAGGCCGACCTGCACGCGGCCCGGGAACTGCTCCGCGTCCACCTGAGGAGAAGCCTTGACCACACGCCTTGACGACGATCCGGACGACCGGGAGTCCGGCTTCGACGACCCGCTCGCCGTGATCCTGCGGCCCTCCTCCCCCGACTACCTGGGCGCGCCCCCCGGCCAGTACGAGGTGGTCCGCCGCAGGGCGACCCGTCGGCGGGTGCTGCGCGTCGCGGCCGGGGCGGGCCTGTGCTGCGCGGCGGCGGCCCTCATCGCCTTTCCCCTGCGCTTCACGGCCTCGGAGCCCGCCCGCTCCCCGACGGTCCCGATGGCGCCCCCCGCGAGCACGGCACCGGCTCCCTCTCCCCCGGCGTCGACGCCGTCGCCTCACCCTTCGTCGGCGCCTCCGTCCGAGGCCCCGGCCCCGGCCACGTCCCACCCCGGCGCCCCCGGCGACGCCGCCCGCCCGACGGCCGAGCCCCGCACCACGTCATCGACACCGACCCCGGCCCGGCCGGTCCCCTCGGCGACTCCCCCGGACACGGATCAGAGGTCGGCCACCAGCAGCCGGTAGCCCACGTCCACGCTGTCGAGCGCGAGCAGCCCGGCGTGCCGGGTGTGCCAGCGGCCGCTCGTCAGGTCGTCCGAGAGCCGGGCCAGGCCGGGCGCGATGACGTCCTCGCCGGTCTGGGCGAACAGGGAGATCCCCGCCCGCACCCGCGGGTCGAGGTAGGCGTGGGGGTGGCGCCAGTACGCGGCGGCGAACCCGTCGGTGCAGTCGTGGGGCACGGGGACCGTCTCCTGACGTGCGCCGCCGAGCAGGTCGGCCAGCCGGGCGGCGGGGACGGCACGGGTGTCGTCGAACGCGGCCGCCTCGGGGAGGTACTCCCGCACCAGCCAGAACCGTTCCCGGAAGACCTCCTGATCCCAGGTCAGGACGACGACACGGCGGCGGGCCACCCGGCACAGCTCCCTGATCCCGGCCTCGAGGTCGGACCAGTGGTGGACGGTCAGCACCGCCATCACGGCGTCGACGGCGCCGTCCCGCAGCGGCAGGTGTTCCGCGACGGCCCGCACGCCGGGTGCGGCTCCCGGTGGCCGCTGGTCGAGCATGACCCGGCTGGGTTCGACCGCGAGGACCGTCTGTGGTGGTTCGTACGAGCCGGTGCCCGCTCCGACGTTCAGGACGTTCGTGACGCCGTCGCCGAGCGCGGCACGGATGCGCGCGGCGATCCGCGGGTCGGGCCGCCGTGTCCGGGAGTAGGCCGTGCCGAGCGTGTCATAGGTCGCCATACGCGTCAGCCTGCCCGGCGCCGTGCCCTTGGCGTCGCACCCTTTCCGCCACTTCGCCCTTCTCGGTCTCCCACCAGGGGCGCACGAGTTCGGGAGCCGGTCCGCCCCCGGACTCCGGGGCGGCCGGGGTGAGTTCGCCGTCCAGCCTGCGGTCCAGTGCCGCCGACTGGGCACGCTCGGCGCGGGACCACTGGGCGAGGATCGTCAGCAGGAAGGGCAGGGCGGCCAGTTCGGCGATGCCCAGCATGGCGCCGCCGCCGACCTGCTGGTCGTGGTGGACGTCGGGGGACCAGGGCGGCGCGTGGTGCAGGTACCAGGCGCCCGCGATCAGGGTGCCGTGCGTCATGACGACCAGCCCGGGCAGGGCGTCGACGATGCCGTCCAGGAAGACCAGGGCCGCCCGGACGGGGTGGGCGCACCAGGCGGGCAGGGCCTGTTCGCGGGTGAGCACCGGCAGGACGAACAGGCAGCCGGCCGCCAGCAGATGGAGATACATCAGCTCGTGCAGCCAGCCGACGCGCAGCGCGGTCGCGAAGTACGGCGTGAAGTAGACGGTCAGTTCCGTGGCCAGTACCAGGACCGTGCTGACCAGGGGGAACGTCAGTGTCCTGACCAGCCGGCCGGTCATGGCCCGCCGCACCCGGTCCGCACCGCCCTCCGGCAGCGCCTCGACCGCGAGCCGCAGCGGGTCGCCGAGGGCGAGGCCCAGCGGCGCGAGCAGATCGAGGGCGACGTTCTGCACGGCGGCGGGCCAGAACAGTTCACGGTCGTAGACGGCCAGCCCGGACATCGTGGCCACGACGATCGTGCCCAGCCCGAACAGGACGAACGCGGCGAGGCGCGCGAGCGACCAGGAGCCGCCCCGGCCGCGGACGCGCGCGACACCGAGGCCGTAGAGCGCGCCCAGGAGGACGACCAGCAGCAGCGCGGGCACGTCCAGCCGCCAGGAGCCCAGCAGCCGCCCGGCGGTCAGCTCCGGCAGGTACACGGCCGACAGTTCGCTCACGGGCGGACGGTAGCCGTCGAAAGTAAGGGGACGGGCGGTCGGGAGTTCATGAATATGAATTAGAATCATGTACACGTCTATTGACGCGTTCACGGCAGGCTTCTACGTTCCCAGAAAGCGCTTACTCCAGCCAGTCCCCTGCGTCCGCTCTCACCCTCTGGAGACGAAGATGCACCTGAGACCAGTGATCGCGTCCGTCGGCCTCCTGGCCGGCAGCCTCGTCGCACTGTCCGGGAACACGGCACAGGCGGCGACCGTCCGGTACGAGGCCGAGACGTCGCCGGCCGTCTGCGCCGGCGCCATCGAAGCGAACTGGGCCGGATACTCCGGCAGCGGCTTCTGCAACGGCGACAACGCAACGGGCGGCTACGCCCAGTTCACGGTGACCGCGTCCACCGCCGGCACGGCGACCCTGAAGGTCCGCTTCGCCAACGGCACGGCCTCCGCACGCGCCGCGAACGTCGTGGTCAACGGCACGACGGCCACCACCGCGTCCTTCGAGGGCACCGGCGCCTGGAACACCTGGGCCACCAAGACGCTCACCGTGCCGCTGCGGTCGGGCAGCAACACCGTCCGGCTCGCCCCGACCACCTCCGCCGGCCTGCCCAACATCGACTACGCCGACGTCGAGACGAGCGGCGGCGACCCGCAGCCCACCGGCCCGGTCCTGTACGTGTCCCCGGGCGGCACGGACGGCGCGGCCGGTACGGAGTCGAACCCGACGACCCTCACCTCGGCGATCAGCCGCATCTCCGCGGGCGGGACGATCTACCTGCGCGGCGGCACGTACCGCTACTCCCAGACCGTCACCATCCCGGCGGGCAGGAACGGCACGTCCGGCGACCGCACGGAACTGTTCGCCTACCCGGGCGAGACGCCCGTGCTGAACTTCTCCGCCCAGAGCGAGGACCCGGCCAACCGCGGTCTCGCCGTCAACGCGTCGTACTGGCACGTCAAGGGCGTCGTCGTCGAACGGGCCGGTGACAACGGCATCTTCCTCAGCGGCAGCAACAACGTCATCGAGCGCACGGTGACCCGCTTCAACCGAGACTCGGGGCTCCAGCTCTCGCGGGCGCTGTCCAGCACGCCCAAGGACCAGTGGCCGTCCAACAACCTGATCCTGAGCGCGGAGTCGCACGACAACGTCGACTCCGACGGCGAGGACGCCGACGGCTTCGCCCCGAAGCTCACCGTCGGCCCCGGGAACGTCTTCCGCTACACCGTCGCCCACAACAACATCGACGACGGCTACGACCTCTACACCAAGACGGACACCGGCCCCATCGGCGCCGTGACCATCGAGGACTCCCTCGCCTACGACAACGGCACCCTCAGCGACGGCTCCCAGGCCGGCAACGGCGACCGCAACGGCTACAAGCTCGGCGGCGACGACATCGGCGTCAGCCACATCGTCCGGCGCAGCATCGCCTACCAGAACGGCAAGCACGGCTTCACCTACAACAGCAACACCGGCGCCATGCAGATCTCGGACAACGTGAGCGTCGGCAACGAGCAGCGCAACTTCAACTTCGACTCGGGCAGCACGTCGGTGTTCCGGAACAACACCTCGTGCGACAGCGGGTCGAACGACCGGATCATCGGAAGCTCCGACAGCTCGAACCAGTTCTGGTCCGGCTCGAACGGCTCCCGCTGCTCCTCCTACGCCGGGGCCCTGCGCTGGTCGTTCGGCTCGGACGGACGGCTCGTCGTGACGTTCGGCGGCAGCCGGTAGCCTGGCCGTATGGCATGCACCGGCATTCCGCACTGCTTCCTCTGACACCGCGGTGAGGACGGCGACGTGAGGCGATCACGTCGCCGTCCTCGGCGTGCCCGCCGTAAGCGGGCGCCGACGACTCTCCGTCCACCGCCTGTATCCAGCTCGGCCGAGGCCTCTTGTCCCGCCGAGCCGTCGAGGAGCATCCATGCCGACCACCCCTGCGGGAACCGGCCGACACCGCCCGTCCGACCGGCTGCTGACCGTCCTGACCTGCCCCCTGTGCGACTCGGGCCTGGAACGCGCCGACGGCGCGCTGCGGTGCCCGGGCCGGCACACCTTCGACATCGCCCGCCACGGCTACGTCAGTCTGCTGACCGGCCACCGGCGGGCCGCGAGCGCCGACTCCGCCGACATGGTCAGGTGCCGCGGCGCGTTCCTCGGGGCCGGGCACTACGACCCGCTCGCCCGTACCCTCGCGCGGCTCGCCACCGAACTCGCCCCGCCCGACGCCGTCGTGCTGGACGCCGGGGCGGGCACCGGGCACTACCTCGCGTCGGTGCTGGACGCGCTCCCCGGGGCCATGGGGCTCGGGCTGGACAGCTCGGCGCACGCCCTGCGCGCCGCGGCCCGCGCCCACGCCCGCGCCGAGGCCGTCGGCTGGGACGTCTGGCAGCCGTGGCCGGTCCGCTCCGGCAGCGCCCACCTCGTACTCAACGTGTTCGCCCCCCGCAACGGGCCGGAGTTCCACCGTGTCCTGCGGCCGGACGGCGCCCTGCTCGTCGTCACGCCCAGCGACCGGCATCTGCGCGAACTGCGCCGCTCCGTTGGGCTGCTGGCCGTCGACCCCAGGAAAGAGGAGCGCCTGCGCCGGACTCTGGAGGACCGCTTCCGGCACGAGCGCGCCGAGCCGTTGGAGTACGCCATGAGCCTCGGCGCCGAGGACGTCGCCGGTCTGGTGACGATGAGTCCGTCCGCGCATCACGTCCGGGAGGCGGAACTGCGGCACCAGATAGGGGAGTTGGCGGTGCCGGTGCGGGTCACCGCCTCGTTCGTGGTGTCGGTGTACCGGCCCCGGGAAGCCCCCTAGGGGCCGCTCAGGCGGCGGGGCGTGCGGCTTCGTCCAGGCGCTGCTGCTGTGCCGTGGTGAGCGTGCGGATCATCAGGGCCGCGGTCCCGGCCGCCGCCACGATCACCGCGTCGGCGGCGAGCAGGGGCAGGACGTCGGTGTAGGCGCGGGCGATGACCTCGTCCGTGGAGTCGGAGTAGAGGAGGCCCATGCCACCGGCCAGACCGGCCAGCCACAGGCCCCACCACCAGTTCACGACGGCCGGCAGCGGCCGGTCGGGGAAGACGGACCGGTGGGCGTCCGCGACGATGCCCCGGGGTATCCACAGGTTCACCACGGGGACGATCCAGCCCAGGAGGAGCCAGAGGGACGCGTACCGCGGTTCCGCGCCCGACAGGACGCGGGCGTTGTCCCGCACGCGGTCCAGCCAGGACAGGAACACGAGTGCGCAGACCACCGTGACGGCGGCGCCCACGGAGCTGACCAAGTGGTAGGAGTCCTCCAGGGCGGTCAGCGGGCGGTGGGTGCCGCCGCCCTGGTCCGGCGGGCCGGAGGCCGGCTGCCCGGTCAGGGCGAGCCGGATGTGCCAGACCGCCCGGGCCACCCAGGCCAGCGCGGCGAGGCCTAGCGCGGCGACGGCACAGCGGGCCGCGCCACGGACCGGGCGCAGGGCGGGGGCGGGGCCCGGGGTGGGGCCGGGGGTCTTGTCGGTGACGGGTGGTTCTTGATCGCTCACCGGGTCATCCTGTCGTACCGCTCACCCGTTCGTGTTACCGAGCCCCACGGCCCGGCCCTGCTCGTCCCACCGCACCTCCAGGACGTGGTCGACGGCGTCCCGGTCGAGGGGGCCGTACACGTGCGGGAAGAGGGTGCCCTCGTCGACCCCGGGTGGCGGGGCGGGGTCCGCCGCCTCCCACTCCACCCGTGCGGTGAGGCGGGTCTCGTCGAGGGCGAGCACCAGCAGGGGCCGGGGCGCGTCCCGGTAGAAGGCGTTGACGACGGCGAGCGTGGTCGGCTCGTCCGGTGAGCAGTGCACGAAGCCCTCCTCGGCGAGGGAGGCGGGTGCGTAGGGCCCGTCGGGGGCGGCCTGCCAGTCGGTGCGCGGTACGGAGTGGTAGATCATGGCCCCGTTATAGGCCACTGGGGGCCCGGGGGGCCCTAGAACCCCAGGGCCGTGACGGTGCGTGCGGTGGCTTCGGCGATCAGGGCGTCGGAGGGTTCGGCGTCGTAGCCGGCCCGGTCGGTCATGACGGCCAGGACGAGCGGGGCGGTGCGGGGCGGGCGGACGATCGCGATGTCGTTGGCCCTGCCCCAGTTGCCCGTGCCGGTCTTGTCGGCCACCTGCCAGCCCTTGGGCAGCCCGGCCCGGATGCGCCGGGCGCCGACCGCGGTGGCGTTGTGCGAGAGCCAGTCCGTCAGCAGGGCGCGTTCCCCGGCGGGCAGGGCCTTGCCCAGGAGCAGCTCGCGGAAGTCGGTGGCGACGGCGCGGGGGCTGGTGGTGTCGCTGGGGTCCTCCGGCCGAACCTCGTGCAGCTCTGGCTCGTAGTGGTCCATGCGGCTGACGCTGTCGCCCAGTCCGCGCAGATAGGCGGTGAGCTTCGGGGGGCCGCCGAGGTCGCGCATGAGCAGGTTGCCGGCCGTGCCGTCGCTGTAGCGGACGGCGGCGTCGCACAGTTCGCGCAGGGTCATGCCGGTCGCGACGTGCCGTCCGGTGATCGGCGATGTGGACTTGAGGTCGGCCCGCGTGTAGGTGACGCGCCGGTCCAGGCCGTCGAGGGAGCGGTGGTGCAGGACCGCCGCGGCGGCCAGGGCCTTGAAGACCGAGCAGAACGCGAAGCGCTCGTCGGCGCGGTGGACCGCCGTGGCGCCGGTGCCGGTCGCGAGGGCGTAGACGCCGACGCGGGCGCCGTACTCGCGCTCCAGGTCCGCGAGGCGCGGGCGGCGGACGGGCGGGGCGGGGGTGCGGCGGCTCCGCTCCGGGGCGGGCCGGGTGGTCGTGGCGGCTCGGTCGACGCGGTCGCCGTCGGCCGTGCCACAGCCGGCCAGGGGAAGTAACGCCGCGGCGGCCAGCACGGCGCGGCGGGACGAGACGGGCCCGTCGACAGACATGCGTGGTGCTCCTCTCACCGAACAGGCGGCGGACGACCGGCCCGGCCGAGCCGCCGCCTGGTGGGTGAGCCGGGTCGCTGAGCAGAGCTGGAACTCAGGGCTGGAACTCAGGGCTGGAACTTAGGGCCGGCACTCAGAGCCGGGACTCAGAGCTGGAACTCCGCGGGGGACAGACCCAGCGCCGCGCAGGCCTCGCGCAGGACCTGTGCCTCGGCCTGGGAGAAGTGGCCGTCGGCACCGGCGATGACCATGCCAGTCTGGATCACGGCCCTGGCCTCCGTGGGCTTCTTGGCGGTCTTGGCGATCTCCTGCATGGCCTCGGCCTTGCCGTGCTGGAAGTTCATCGTCAGCTGGTCCACGTGCTTGTTGAAACGCTGCCGCAGCTGCTCCGGCGGGAAGTTCTGCAGTACGTCGTTGCTCAGGATCATCGACTCGACCTGCTGCCGCTCGGCCGGGTCCACCTGCCCGTCGGCCGCCGCGACCAGCGCGCAGACCGCCATGCTCGCGTCCCGGTACGCACCGCTCTTCAGCTCGGTCTTCAGCGAGCCGAGCTGCGTCTTCAGCACGCCGATCAGCTGGGCCTTGCTGCCACCGCCGGACCGCGTCCCCCCGCTGGGCCCGCCGCTGTGGCCGGCGGTGGCGCCCCGCCCGCCCTGATTCTGCTGGAGAGCCTTGGCCTGGTCCTTGAGCTTGTCCCAGACTGCCATTGAGTCACCTCGGTATTCGTCGGAAGTCATCTCGCGAACCCGCTCCCGCGCGCTCACCCGATCAACGCCCGACCCCCGGGCAAAGGTTCCGCAAAACGCGCCCCTCTCTCACCGTCTGCTTCTTTCGCCGCCGGAACGGCGGCTGCCCGCACCCGGTGATCGGGTGCGGGCAGTCGCGGTGACGTGCTCTCAGGCGCTGTGACGCCGCGTCGAGGTGCTATCCCCGCCGCGTCACGCGCTGTCGCGCGAGCGGAGCTTCAGGCGCGGGCCGAAGCGGAAGGCCACGAAGCCCGCCGTGGCCAGGGCCGCGGCCGCCGCGAGGAGCATGCCGATGCCGCCGGCGCCGGTCGAGGCGAGGCTGCCGCTGTCGAAGTCCGTCGACGTGCCGCCCGTGGTCGAGGATCCGGTGCCGCCGGTCGTGCCGGACGCGCTCGTGCTGGGTGACGGGCTCGGGTCGGCCGAGGCGCTCGGGTCGGTCGAGGGGCTCGGGGACGGCGAACCGGACGCCTCGCCGGCGACGACCTCGACCGCGAACTGGGCCATGGCGTCACCGACCGACGCGGCGACCGTGTACGTGCCCGTGCCCTCACCGGCGGTCAGGGTCGGTGCCGTGGCCTTGCCCGAGTCGTCGGTCTTGACGCGGACGACCTGCTCGCCGTCCTCGAAGCGAGGGGCGTCGTCGCTGTCGTCCTCGACCCGGAACTCGACCTCCGTGCCGGCCGGTGCCGTGGCGCCCGACCTGACCACGCGGACCTGGAGGGCCTCCTCGAAGGCCTCGCCCTGTTCGGCGCGCTGGTCGTCACCGCCCGCGACGCTCACGCCGTAGGCCGACTTCTTCACCTTCACGGTGAAGACCGTGGAGGCGCCGCCGGCCTCGGCGCGGACCGCGAACTCGCCCTCCTTGCCGAGGCCCGTCCTGAGCGGCGCGGAACGGGCGCGGCCCCGCGCGTCGGTCGGCACGGCCAGCTCGGTGGTGTCGGCGCCGTCCTTGCTGATGAAGGAGGCGCCGAGCTTGTCCGGGTCCTCGACCGTGAAGGTGACGGAGGCGTTCTCGACCGGGTTGCCGGCCTTGTCCTCGACCACCACGGCCACCGGTTCCGCGCCGCCGCCCGGCTGGATGGTCTGGCCGGCTCCGGAGGCCTGGGTCACCTCCGCGATCGCGGGGGTCTTCCACTGGAACACGATGCGCCCGCCGCCGGAGCGTTCGGTGTTCACGCCGCCCTCGGCGATGCCGCCGCGCACCCGCTCGTCGGCGGGCTGCCAGAAGGGGTCCGTCTTGGCGGGGGCCACCGTGCGGTCGCCGCTGAGCAGCCGCGCGCCGGTCACCCGGTCCGTGTCGACGTAGCTGCTGCCGCCCGCTCCGCTGCCGACCGCGCCCCGGTCGTCGTCCGTGCCGCCGCCACCGCCGCCGCCCGCGTAACCGGCACCGCCGCCTCCGCCCGCGCCGCCCGAACCGGAGCCGCCCGCACCGCCCTTGCCGCTCCCGGAGGCGTCGGCGCCGGAGGAGCCGTTGCCGCCGCCCGTTCCGCCGGTGGTCCCGGCCGCGCCCTTGCCGCCGCGCTCGGACCCGGTGCCGTCCTGGCCGCGCTCGCCGCCACCGGGGCCGCCCTGGCCGGCGGCCGTGCCGCCGTAGCCACCGCCGCCGCCACCGGCGGCGATGAGCAGCGGCGTGCCGTCGCCGGTGCGGACGCCGCTGCTGTTGCCGCCGGCCGCGCCGTACTTGTCGCCGCCCGCGCCGCCGAGCGCGTCACCGAAGCGGGTACCGCCGACGGCGAGGGACAGCCGCTCCCCGGGCGTGACGCTGAGCGTGCCCGCGGTGTAGCCGCCCGCGCCGCCGCCGGCGACGGGGGTTCCCTCGCCGCCCTGGCCCCAGGCCCGCACGTCCAGCGCCGTGACGCCGGCCGGGACCTGGAACTCCTCGCGGGCGCCGGTCGGATCGAACAGCCGGCAGCCGGAGAAGCCCTCCGTCGGCGTGCACGTCTGCCCGGCGAGGACCGCGCTGCCTGCGGCCGTGGCGGCCGGCACGCCCGTCAGGGCGGTGCCGGCGGTCAACGCCACGAAGCTCAGGGCCGCCGCGCCACGCCTTAATCCGGCGCGGCGCAGCACGACGGAACCGTGATGCATCAAGGAAACTCCCCCACTTGTCACCAGCTCCTCCCCAAGGAGCCGTGAAACGCTCGATCAGAATCGAACACGATCAGTGGGACAGCTGACCAAACTTGAGGCCACTGGTCAACTGAGAATGGTCAATTCCGGGCAACCGCTTGCTGAGCCCGTCACGGGCGTCTTCCGGGCTCACGAGACCGGCCCCGGGAGCGGACCCGGGAGTGCCCTCCGACCCGGCCGGGCACAGGGCGCGGACGACGTACGCGTAGAGAGCCTCGTCGATCGCGTGCGGCTCGATGTCGCCGTTCTCGTCGACGCTCTGGTACTTCATCAGGTTCTGCGCGAGAGCCACCTGGCGCTTGCCGTCCCGGCTGGACAGCGCGGTCATGCCGGCGCCGAACACCGCCCCGTCGTGGCCCCAGAAGCGGCCGCACGGCATCTCCAGTGCGTAGATGCCGAGGCCGTAGTCGAGGCCGCTCACCGAGACCGTGCGGGTCATCTCGCCCAGGGCGGCCTTGCCGATCAGCTTCCCGCCGAGCAGGGCGCGGTAGAAGCGGTTCAGGTCGTCGGTGGTGGAGACGACCGCGCCCGCCGTGTACGCCCAGGACATGTCGTAGACGCTGTAGTCGCGCGGCGGGTCGATCAGGCCGTAGAACGACTCGTACATCCGCGGGTGCGGGCCCTTGATGAACGGGGTGCGCGGGAAGGACGTGTGGCGCAGTCCGGCCCGGTCGATGACGTTGCGGGTGATGTGCCTCTCGGCATTCTGGCCGGTGATCTTCTCCAGGAGCAGCCCGGCGATGACGTAGTTGGTGTTGGAGTACGAGCCGGGCAGCTCGCCCGGGCGTCCGGTGGCGGGGGCCGCCAGGCCGAGCCGCACGAGTTCCCCGGGGCGGATGGAGCGGAAGCGCTCCTCGTCGAGGCTGGCCGTCGAGCCCTCCGCGAGGGAGGGGAAGGCACCCACGACGTAGTCGCCGATATGGCTGGTGTGGTTCAGGAGCATACGGACGGTGATCTGCCGGCCGCGCTCCCCGGTTATCAGGTCGGGCAGGTAGTCGCCGATGGGCGCGTCGAGACGGAGGCGGCCGCGCTCCACCTGCTGGAGCAGGGCGACGGAGGTGAAGGTCTTGCTGATGCTGCCCACGCGGTGCCGCATGCCCGGGGTGACGGGGCGTTCGGTCTTCACGTCGGCGACGCCGGAGGCTCCGGTCCACCGCTCGCGGCCGTCCCTGACGGACGAGAAGACGCCGTACATGCCCGCCTCGTGGATGGCGTCCAGCGAGTCGCGCAGGGCGGTTCTGTCGAGTGACGTGCGGTCCGCGGGCCCTGCGGGCGGCGCGGCCGGGCCGGCGTGGGCGGGTGCGGTCAGTACGGCGGTGGTCGTCAGCAACGTGGTGCCCAGGACAGTTCCGAGAAGCCGGGCGATACGCAACGGCCTTCCCCTTCCTCGGTGTTGACAAGGTCGGGGTTATCGTCACGGGAAGCGGATGGTCCTTACATCCACCCACGGGATGATCGTTTATCGGCCGGGCGGTGGCAGAAATGACCACAACCACCATTGATTTCAACGGACTTCAATGGTGGTCGGCCGGCAGGGCGTGCGTGTCGCACGAGGCGCGGGCCCTCACCTCTGTCACGGTTCGAGGACCGGGCCTCGATCGTCTGCCAGGACCGGTCCCGTCACCTCGGCCGAACGGCCACCGTCTCGCGGCCGCCCAAGCCCCTTGCCCGGCCGAACGGCGGGCCCGGACGGCCGCCCCCCGCACCCCGAGTTCGCCGCAGGTCCCCCTCGTCACACAGCCTGCGCGTCCGCCGCGATCCGCAGCGCCTCCACCAGCTCCCGGTACAGCGCGTCCGTGGCGAGCAGTTGCCCATGGCTGCCCCGGGCGCGGACCCGCCCCGCCTCCATCACCACGATGGTGTCCGCGTCGATCACGGTGGACAGCCGGTGTGCGATCGTCACGACGGCCCCGGAAGCCGCCCGGGCCCGGACGCAGTGCTGGACGGCGGCCTCGGTCAACCCGTCGAGCTGGGCCGTGGCCTCGTCCAGCAGCAGCACGTCCGGCGTGCGCAACAGGGCCCGGGCCAGCGCGATGCGCTGCCGCTCGCCACCCGAGACGGCCGTGCCGGACAGGGGCGTGTCGAGTCCCTGGTCCAGGCCGTCGACCTTCTCGTCCAGCCGCACTTCGCGCAGGACCCGGCGCAGTTCCGCGTCCGTCGCGTCGGGGCGGGAGAGCAGCAGGTTGTCACGGATCGTCCCGGGCACGATCGGGGTGTCCTGCTCGACGTACGCCAGGCGCGAGCGGATCTCGTCGTGCGTGAGGTCGCGGTACGGGCGCCCGTCCAGGAGCAGTTCGCCTCCGGTCGGCTCCAGGAAGCGCAGCACCAGGGAGAACAGGGTCGTCTTGCCCGCACCCGAGGGTCCGACGATCGCGGTGTGCCCGCGCCGGGGGATCACCAGGCCGACGCCGCGCACCGCCGGTTCGGCGTCGGGGCCGTAGACCGCGGTGACGTCCCGTAGTTCCAGTACGGGCGTGTCCGGCAGGGCGGCCCCGCTCACCGGGACGTCCCGCACGAACCGCTCCGCCTCCTCCGTCTGGAGCTCCCCGGTCTCCCGGATCCGTTCCGCCGCGGCGATCCCCGACTGGAGCGCCGTGACGTTCTGGCTGAGTTCGCTGATCGGGTCCATCAGCCCGAACGCGTAGAGCAGGAACGCGATCAGGCTGGACACCTCCAACGCCCCCTCGGCGACCCGCCAGGCGCCCACGCCCAGGACCAGGATGATCGCCAGCTGAATGCCGGCCGCCGCGATCGTCCAGGCCAGGGCCTCGCGGCGGACCGCGCGGATGCCGTACTCGGCGGAGGTGCGCGCGTCGGCGACGATGCGCTCGGCCGTGCGGTCCTCGGCCCGGCCTGCCTTCACCGTCCGGATCGCGCGCAGGGCGCCCTCCAGGTTGCCGCCGAGCCGCCCCAGGTGGTCCTGGGCGCGCTGCTGTGCCGTGGCGATCCCGGGCATCAGGACGGCGAACAGGACGCCTACCACCACCACGGCCGCCACGACCGTGCCCAGCAGCACCAGGTCGAGGACGGCCATGAGGACCAGCGTCCCGAGGAGCATGACCACGGCGTTGATCAGTCCGACCGGGGCGCCGGTGGCGGCCTGGTGCAGCAGAACCGTGTCGGAGGTGACGCGGGTGACGAGCTCGCCGGGCGGGCGCCGGGTGACGGCGGGCACCGTGGCCCGCAGGAAACGTCGCACCATCGACTCCCGGGCCAGGAGCACCACGCGCTCCCCCAGAGCGCCGAGCAGCGTCCACTGCCAGTACATGACGGCACTGCCCACCATCAGCAGGACCAGCAGGGCCGATATCGGCCCGCGCATCGAGCCCGAGCCGCCGAGCGCGTCGAGCACGCCCTTCGTCGCCATCGGCGCGGCCAGCCCCATCCCCGACCCCACGAGGGCGAGGACGAGGGCCAGGGCCAGGGCGCGCCGGTGCGGGCGGGCGAACGACCACAGGATCCGCAGCCGCGGAACGGACACTGCGCTGGACGTAGCTTTCGGAACATTCATGACGCTGAGTGGAACAGTGTTGTTCCATAACGGTCAAGGGATTTTCACGGTGGAAGGCGCGCTACCGTATGCGTATGGGTGAGGACCGGACCACAACGACGGAGAGCGGCGCACGGACCCGCACCCGGCGCGCCATCGTCGACGCCGCCGTCGTCCTGCTGGCCGGCGACCCGACCGCGTCACTCGGCGACGTCGCGACAGCGGCGGGCGTGGGACGCACGACCGTCCACCGCTACTTCCCCGAACGATCCGATCTGCTGGCGGCCATCGGCACGGACGTCCTGGAGAAGGTCGCGGCGGCGACCGAGCGCGCCCGGCTCGACGACGGCCCGGCCGCCAAGGCCCTGGAGCGGCTCTGCCAGGAGTACTTCGAGCTCGGTGACGGCCTCACGCTGATGTTCGAGACGCCACAGCTGGCCAACTGGTCCGGCTGGGACGAGGACACCACCGCCGACCAGCACTTCCTGCGCACGATCCGGCGCGGTCACACCGAGGGCGGCATCGACCCCGAGCTGGACGAGGAATGGGTCCGCAACCTGGTCTGGGCGCTGCTGTACTCGGCCTGGGAACACACCCGCACCGCCGGCGCTTCCAAGCACTCCGCCATGACCCTGTGCCTGCACACCCTGCGCAAGGCCATCGCGCCCTAGCCTCAGAGCCCTCAAAGCGCCCTCCGCGCCGGGGAGTTCTTCACCGCGTCCGACGCCGAACCGCGTTCGGGTGGATGCCGCCTGGACGTCGTTCCGCTCGCACAACCCCCGACGCGCCACATCCGCCACGCCTTTTACGCCCTGCGCATCGATCCCGCCGCCACCGCCACGGACCGGGCGGACGCGACCTTCCGGATCGGCCACTGACCGCACGGGACGACGACACCGGCGGGCGGGAAGGCCGGGCCGGGCTCCCGAGCGGCACACGCGGGGACGCGACGGCCCGGCCCGGCCTTCCACTGCCCGCAATCTCCCACCCGGCGCCCCGCTCCGCCTCCCGGGCGGGCCCGAACGAGGGCGGCCGGAGGAGACGGTCGTGCGAGGACGGCCGTACAAGGGCGGCCCGGCGAGGACGGCCGCACGAGGGCGGCCATGCGAGGGCGGCCCTGCGAGACGGCCACGCGAGGACGGCCACGCGAGGACGGCCACGCGAGACGCCATGCCAAGACGGTCACGCCAAGACGGCCCCACCAGGACGGCCCCGCCAAGACGGCCCCACCAGGACGGCCCCGCCAAGACGGCCCCACCAGGACGGCCCCGCCAGGACGGTCACGCGAGCCTGCGATGATGCGGCGCATGTCGATCCTCGCCACCCTCGCGGTGCTGGCCCTCGCCGCCCTCCACGCCTACATCCTGGTGCTGGAGATGTTCCTGTGGGCCACGCCGCGGGCCCGCGGCGCCTTCGGCACCACCGCCGAGTTCGCGGAGAGCACGAAGGCCCTGGCCGCCAACCAGGGCCTCTACAACGGCTTCCTCGCCGCCGGTCTGCTCTGGGGCGCGGTGGCGTCCGACCCGGTGGGCTTCCAGGTCTCGGTGTTCTTCCTGGTGTGCGTGGCGGTCGCGGGGGTGTACGGCGCGGCCACCGCCAGCCGGAAGATCCTCTTCGT
The DNA here is from genome assembly GCF_055562795.1 of Streptomyces sp. NPDC016851. Classification (NCBI taxonomy): domain Bacteria; kingdom Bacillati; phylum Actinomycetota; class Actinomycetes; order Kitasatosporales; family Streptomycetaceae; genus Streptomyces; species Streptomyces sp. NPDC016851. The sequence continues at coordinate 200,487 of NZ_JBVHEP010000001.1, read as the reverse complement.
CCAGACCGTCCCGGCGCTGATCGCCCTGACCCTGGTGCTGCTCGCGCGCTAGCGCGACGCGTCAGGCGTCCTGGGTGACGGCCTGTTCCATGAGCGCGACCGCCTCCGCCTCCGTGGTCGAGGGCGGCACCACCAGCAGGTCCCAGCGGCCCCGGCCGGGCGTGAGCAGGCAGACCGTGTCCGGGGTGGCCGGCGCGTCCCTGCGGCCCACGTGGACCTCCCGGCCGGCGACGTCCAGCCGCTCCGGGCAGGGCAGCCAGGTGTCCCCGTGGACCAGGACGCTGCTGACCCGGCCCCAGGCGCGCGGCAGCACGGCCAGCAGCCCGGGCAGCTCGGCGGCCAGGTCGTACGAGCGGGGCCACCACGCTCCGTCGATACGGCGGGCCGTGCGGCCGAGGCGGGGCTGCGCCGCGAGTCTCAGCCGGACCTCGGAGGGTGCCGGGAGGGGCGGCGGGGGCGAGGAGGCGGACGTCATCAGGGCTCCTGCTGCGGACGGGGGCGTGGCCAGGAGACCGTCGGCCACCGGTTCCGGCATACCCGCGGTTCTCTCCACCGTACCCCCGAGGGCGGCACGGGAGCGGGGGCCGCCCGCACCGCCCGGCACGGCTCAGAGGCCGTAGCGGCTCTTCAGATGGCGCCAGAAGTCACGCAGCATCCACTGGTCGAACTCGGTGATCTGCGTGGCGCTGCCCGCCTTCATCAGGAAGCAGCACTGGCCGGTCGGCGACCAGTCGTAGAAGTCGTCGAGGCCGAAGGTGTGGCCGACCTCGTGCAGGTAGATGTGGATGTTCTCCTGGTTCAAGGCGCCGGTGAAGTACTCCTGGCCCATGCGCTGGCCCCAGTCACCGCCCGCGCCGCCGCCGAAGCCCTTGGTCAGCCACAGTGACTGGTCGTAGTGGCGGGCGGCGCCGCCCGGGCACTTCGAGTAGTCGCCGTCCTGGTGGAAGAAGCGGCCGCAGTCCGGGGCGCACTGCGGGGCGCCGCCGCTGTCGAGGACGCCCGTGTAGATGTCGACGGAGTTGTCGGTCCACTGGAGGGTGGAGCGGTTCTTCACCGCCCAGCCGACGATGTTGACGGAGACGTTGGTGTACGGCCAGGCGTTGTGGCCCTTGCCGTTCTCGGTCATGGCCGTCATCCACTTGCCGAACTGCTTCTTCAGCGCCGCGTGGATCCGGTCGCGCAGGGCGGCGCTGACGGGGGCGTCGGACTCCCAGCGGACGCAGTAGTTGACGCTGCCGCGGTTGGCCATGACCTGGTCCCAGCCGTAGTTGCGGAAGCCGTACAGGTTCCCGTAGGTCGACTCGACGTGGTTCCACACCTCGTTCAGGGGCTGGGCGAGGTGGGCGGGCGGGTTCCACTCGTCGGCGGCCTGCGCCTTGCCGCTCGCCATGCCGGGGGTGGCGAGCGCCGCCGCCAGCACGGCGAGCACGGTGAGCAGCCGTGCGAGGTGTCTGCGCATGGTGATCTCCCTCGTGTGGGGGGACGGGGTATCACCGGCAGGTCGTCGCAGGCCCCGGGAAGGTTGCCCGCGCCACCGGGGCAGATGCCCAGCTGTGGACATTGCGGGCGCTTTATCGCATTACGTCGGCGATAATCGGAGCATGACTACGGCAACGTATGAAGTGCTGGCGGCTTCGTCAGATCACGCGGTCGCCGTGACCATCGCCTTCGTCGGCGGGGCGATCATCGCCCTGGCGCTGATCTGGGCGGTGCTGGTCGGGATGCGCGTCATGGACAAGGACACCCACCACCCCGGCCCCGAGGAGCAGCCGCACCTGCCGGACGGCGGGCCGGTCCGCGAGACGCGGGAGATGCGGGAGCCCGACGAGATGCCGGTCGTGACGCGCGACGGCGAGCGGCTCCTGCCCCATGAGCTGCACCACGCGAGCACCAGGACGGGCAAGGACCAGAAGCCCCGCCGCTGGCTGCCCGGATCCAGCGGCTCCTTCGGCGGCGGCGGCCTCGGCCACACCTGAGGCCATGAGACGCCTGGCGACGGCGACGGGCGGGGCGGTGCTGCCGCTCGCCCTGGCCGCCGTGCTCACCGGCTGCGGCGGCGACAGCCCCGGGGACGCCGCCCGCAGGGCGGAGTCGGCGGTCGAGTCGTTCGCCTCACAGGCCTCCGAGGCGGTGGAGTCGGCCACGGCTGAGGCCGGACGCCGGCTGGACGACATCCGGGGCGGCATCGACGTCAAGGGCGATGTGAAGGCCGGCCGGGCCGCCGTCGGCTCCGACGGCCGGGCCCGGGCCGAGGTCACCGTCACCAACACCGACGACTCGGAACGGTCCTTCGCCGTCCAGGTCGATTTCACCGACGCCGGGGGGCGTCTGGTGGACACCGTCATCGTCACGGTGGAGCACGTGCAGGCGGGCGACTCCGCCACGGCCACCGCCCGCGGCACCCACGACCTGTCCGGCGAGGTCCGGGCCGAGGTGGCCCGGGCCGTGCGCTACTGACCGGCGCCGGCGTCCGCCACCGAGATGTCGATCTGCTCGCTCATCGCACTCACGCCGTTCAGCGTGGCGACCGCCTGGAGCCGGTTGGCGCCCGCCGGGAGCGCCCCGGGCGTGCAGGCCCACGTGCCGTCGGGGGCGGCGGTGGTCGCGCAGGCCTCCCGGTCGTCCTTGTCGCGGACGGTGACGCGGGCGCCCGGATGGGCCGTACCGGCGATCTGCGGCCGGACGTCCAGCGCCACGCCGGACAGCGGGCGGGTCAGCGTCGGCCCGGCCAGGCCCACCGTCACGGCACACCGGCCTGCCGCCCGCCGCACTCCGGCCGCGTCGGTGATCCGCAGGACGCAGTCGCGCAGCCGCGTGCCGGGCACGGCGTCCGCGGGGACCGCGAGCACGAAGGGGAACGTCCGGCCCTGCCACGACGGCGCGGCCGCCTCGCCACTGACCGTGTAGACCGCGCTGCGGCCGTCGGCGGCGACCCGTCCCAGGGTGCCGGGCGCGTCGAGCGGCGTGGCCGTCACACGGGTGCCCCGGGGCGCCGTCAGCGTCAGCGTGGCGCCCGGCGCCGCTCCCTGGGCACTCGCGACGTCGAGGATGCCCTCGCGGCCGGGCGCGATGGTCGCGGCGCCCCACAGCTCACCGTCCCGGGCCGCCGCCGACGGGCCGGGGCACGCGAGCACCCCGGCGACGACGGCCCCCGCCACGGCTGCTGTCTTCCTGGACCTGTACATGGCGGGCGGGGCTCCCTGTGCGGACGTCGACGGCACTCTGCCAGCGATTCTCGCGGGGCGTTCCCGCAGGTGGCGCATGGTGCTGGGCCGTGCGGGTGGTACGGCCCCGGGGGCTCGCCCCGGGGCCGGGGCGCGGACAGACCCTCAACGCCCGAGGAACGACCCTCAACGCCCGAGGACGCCCCTCAACGCCCGAGCCACACGGTCGTGTCCGGTCCGAGCCGGCCGTCCTCCAGTGGGGAGCTGGTCAGCAGCACCTCGCCCGCCGGCAGCGGGACCGCCGTGCCGGACAGGTTCGTCACGCAGCGCCACCCCTCGCTGCGGTCGAACTGCAGGACGCCGTCCGGGGTGTCCTCCGCCCAGGTCAGCTCCTCCCCGTCGAGCAGTTTGCGGCGCAGCTTCAGGGCCGTGCGGTACAGCTCCAGGGTCGAGCCCTCTACGCCGTCCTGCGCCTCGACGGCGTAGGCGGCGAAGCCGGGCGGCTGCGGCAGCCAGGCGCCGCCCGGCCCGAAGCCGTACGACGGTCCGGTCGTCGTCCACGGCAGCGGCACCCGGCAGCCGTCGCGGCCCTTGCGGACGTGGCCCGTCTGCTCCCAGATCGGGTCCTGGAGCACCTCGGTGGGCAGGTCGGCGACCTCGGGCAGGCCGAGTTCCTCGCCCTGGTAGACGTACGCCGAGCCGGGCAGCGCCAGCATCAGCAGGGTGGCCGCCCGGGCCCGGCGCAGCCCGGCCGCCTCGTCGACGGCCGGGGCGTGGCCGCCGGAGAGCAGCCAGGCGTTGAGGTCGGTGCCGGGCGGCAGCATCAGGCGGGAGGCGTGGCGGATCACGTCGTGGTTGGACAGGACCCAGGTGGCCGAGGCACCGGCCGCGTGGGCGGTGGCGAGCGAGTCGGTGATGATCTGCCGCAGCTCGTCCGCGTCCCAGCCGGCCTCCAGGTACTCGAAGTTGAAGGCCTGGCCGAGCTCGTCCGGGCGGGCGTACAGCGCGCGCCGGGCGCCGGGCACCCACGCCTCGGCGATGGCCATACGGGGCGGGCGGTAGGCGTCCAGGATCTTGCGCCAGTCGCGGTAGATCTCGTGCACGTCGTCGCGGTCGTAGAACGGGTGTGTGCCGGGCGGCATCGTCGTAAGGGCGTCCTCGCGGCTCAGCTCGGGCGCGCCGAGGTCGCGCAGCGGCTCGCTCAGGTCCTTGACGAGGGCGTGGGCGACGTCGACGCGGAAGCCGTCGACCCCGCGGTCGGACCAGAAGCGCAGGGTGGTGCGGTGGTCGGCGCGGACCTCCTGGTTCTCCCAGTTCAGGTCGGGCTGCTCGGGGGCGAACAGGTGCAGGTACCACTGGCCGTCGGGCACCCGCTTCCAGGCGCTGCCGCCGAAGACGGACTGCCAGTCGGTGGGCGGGAGTTCGCCGTGCTCGCCGCGGCCGTCGCGGAAGACGTACCGGTCGCGGGCCGCCGAGCCGGGCCCGGAGCGCAGCGCCTCCTGGAACCAGACGTGCTGGTGCGAGGAGTGGTTGGGCACGAGGTCGACGATGACCTTCAGACCGAGCCGGTGGGCCTCGGCGACCAGGGCGTCGAAGTCGTCGAGGGTGCCCAGGCGCGGGTCGACGTCCCGGGGGTCGGCGACGTCGTAGCCGCCGTCGGCCAGCTCGGACGGGTAGAACGGGCTCAGCCACAGGGCGTCCACGCCCAAGGCGGCGAGGTGGATGAGGCGGCGGGTGATGCCGCGCAGGTCGCCGAGGCCGTCACCGTCGGCGTCGGCGAAGCTGCGGGGATAGACCTGGTAGACGACGGCCTGGCGCCACCAGTCGGGGTCCCGGGACGACAGGTCGAGGGTGGAGCGATCGGTCACGCGGTCTCCTTCGCACGGCATACGGACGACAGCATCGACAGCATTGAATCTGTCCAGAATGCCGGAAAAAGGAACCATCGCGTTGATCGGAGTGATCCATTCCTGCTGTGATGAAAGTGTGATGGTGGAGCAACTTCCTTGGCATACCCGCAGGTTGACAGCTTGCTGCGGCACGGCCACGATGGGGTCGCACTGAGGCGCATGTGACCAATGAGCCCAGTGTTTCTTCGACCACTCACCCCCCGGTGCGGCCCCGGCAGCCGTGCGCCTCGCGCTGCCCGCACGCCGCCACCCGGGTTCCGGCACACGCCAAGAAACGGGATACCCATGTCCATAGCGAGACGTGTCACCGCACGCCGCCTGCTGGGGACGGGCGCCGCGGCCCTCGCCCTCTGCGCGGCCTCCGCCACCACCGCGTTCGCCACCGGTACCCCCGGTGGTGACGGCTGGTCGTCCGGCGGCACCTACAAGCCCGGGACCGGCGCGGGCACGGAGACCGGCACCGACCGCTGCCAGTTCTCGCTCGACGGCTCGAACTTCTTCGACTCGGTGAAGGTCGACGACCAGAACCTGAAGCCGACCGAGGACGGAAAGGTCCACATCAAGGTCCGCACGGCCGGCGACGCGACGACGTGCACGGCCTCCCTGGCCTCCTACCTCGCGCACGGCGCGACCTTCAAGACCTCCGGCGAGCAGGTGTTCGTCGACTTCGACACGGTGACGGTCAAGCCGGGCGGCACCGACTCGCTCGACATCGCCATCCCCGACAAGGACTGCTTCGGGCAGATCGACCTCTACCGGGGCGCGAAGAAGTTCGACGGCGAGCTCGACGCGAAGGACGGCTTCGAGCACGGCGAGCTGCCCAAGGGTCCCGACCGCCCGGTCATCAAGGAGAACCTGATCGCGGCCTGGAACGGCGGCACGAAGGAGTGCACGCTCACGCCTCCGCCGGCGGAGTCGCAGCCCCCGTCCACCCCGCCCGCGAGCCCCTCGGAGCCGGCCGAGGAGACGACGCCCCCGGCGCCGTCGGAGCCGTCGGAGCCGTCCGAGCCCTCGTCGCCCCCGGCCTCGGACACCCCCACCCCGTCCGAGTCGACGACGCCCCCGGCCCCCAAGCCGAACGGTGGCGGCGGCGACCTCGCGGAGACCGGCGCCAACAGCAGCACGGGCCCCATCGCCATCGGCGCGGGCGTCCTCCTCGCGGGCGGCGCGGCCATGGTGATCGTGACCCGCAGGAAGCGCGCGCGTTCCTGACACCGTGAAGGGCCCGGGACTTCGACAGTCCCGGGCCCTTTTGCTGTGCCGGTGCCAGGCCCGGTGCCAGGACCGGTGCCAGGACCGGTGCCAGGACCGGTGCTAGGACCCTTCCACCGTCGTCAGCCACAGCTTCACGTACCGCTCCACGTCGACGCCCAGCGCCACGTCCACCAGGGGCTGGGCGCGGCTTCCCTCGTGGATCTCGGACTCGCCGGGGACCGGACGGCGGTCGACGATCGTCTGGCCGCGGGTGGGCCCCGGGGCGAGGGCGACCTCGACGGGCAGCCGCTCGGTGGTCAGGCCGCCCGGGTCGACCACCGCGCACACCGCGCCCGCGTCGCCGAGACCGCCCGTCGGGGTGGGGTCCCCGGAGGTGGCCGGGTCCCGGTGGGCGAGGAGTTCACCGGCCAGGCGGAGGCTGGGATCCGTGCCCGCGCGCAGGCGCTGCACATCGCCCGCCGGGACCAGGACCTTCTTGAACACGTCCAGCCCGTACATCGTGATCGGCACCCCGGCCGTGAGCAGCACCGCCGCCGCCTCCGGGTCGTGCCACACGTTGAACTCCGCGACCGGCGTGGCGTTCCCGGTCGCCACCGCACCGCCCATGAACACGATCCGCTCGATGTTGCGGGTCACCTCGGGGTGCGTCCGCAGCAGCAGCGCGATGTTCGTCAGGGGCGCCATGGGGATCAGCGTGACCGGCCTCGGCGAGGCGAGGATCTCGCGCCGCAGCAGCGTCACCGCGTCCACGTCCACCGGCACACGGGTCGGCGCGGGCAGCCCCAGGTCCCCCATCCCGTCCTGCCCGTGCACATGCCGTGCCGTCCGCACGGGTTCGATCAGCGGGCGCTCGGCGCCCCGGGCCACGGGAATGTCACCGGCACCGGCCACCTCCAGCACGGTCAGGGTGTTGCGGACCACGCCGTCCACGTCCGTGTTCCCGGCCACGCAGGTGATCGCCCGCACGTCGAGGCCCGGATGCCGCACGGCGAACAGCAGGGCGAGGGCGTCGTCGACGCCGGTGTCGCAGTCGATGATCACCGGAATACGCTGACCGTCGGTCACGGCGATGGCTCCTTCCACTGTCCTGGCACGGGGTTCCGCACGAGCGACCCTACGGGCCCGCGGTGACTGCGCCTACGGGAAGCCCGCTCCTACGCCGCCTCCCACAGCTCGGTGCCGCGCGCCGCCACCCGCTCCGCGACACCCCGCAGGAACGCGGCGGCGGGCAGGGCCCCCAGCCGTCGCCCGTCCCGCAGGCGCGGCGCCACCTGGTCCGCTTCGGCCTCCCGCCCGCCGATCACCGCCTGGTACGGGACCAGCCGGGCCGCGCGGATGCGGGCGGCCAGGGTGCCCTGGCCGGGTCCGGAGACCTCGGCGCGCAGGCCGAGTTCCCGGGCGCGGCCCAGGAGTTCGTAGGCACGGTCCGCCTGTTCGTCGCCCACCGGGAGCACCACCAGCTGCACCGGGGCCAGCCAGGGCGGGAAGGCCCCGCCGTGGGCCTCGACGAGGTGGGCGACCGCGCGCTCCACACTGCCGATGATGCTGCGGTGCACCATGACCGGGCGGTGCTTGGCCCCGTCGGCGCCGATGTAGTGCAGGTCGAAGCGTTCGGGCTGGTGGAAGTCGATCTGGACGGTGGACAGGGTGGACTCCCGCCTGGCCGGGTCGGCGATCTGCACGTCGATCTTCGGGCCGTAGAAGGCCGCCTCGCCCTCGGCGGCCTCGTAGGGGATGCCGGAGCCGTCCAGGACCTCGCGCAGCAGTGCGGTGGCCCGCCGCCACAGGCCCGGGTCCGCCACGTACTTGCCGCCCTCGCCGGGCAGGGAGAGACGGTGACGGACCGCGCGGATGCCGAGGTCCGCGTAGGCCCGGCCGATCAGCTCCAGCGCGGCACGGGCCTCGTCGACGGCCTGCTCCAGGGTGCAGAAGATGTGCGCGTCGTTGAGGGTGATGGCCCGCACCCGGGTCAGCCCGCCGAGGACGCCGGACAGCTCCGAGCGGTACATGCCGCCCAACTCGGCCATACGGAGGGGCAGTTCCCGGTAGCTGTGGGAGCGGGAGCGGTAGATCAGCGCGTGATGGGGGCACAGGCTGGGGCGCAGCAGGACCTGTTCGGAGCCGAGGTCCATCGGCGGGAACATGTCCTCGCTGTAGTGGTCCCAGTGCCCGGAGATCTCGTACAGCTCGCGTTTGCCGAGCGCGGGCGAGTACACGTGCCGGTAGCCGGCCCGCTGTTCCGCCTCGCGGACGTACTCCTCCAGGGTGTGCCGCACGATCGCGCCGTCGGGCAGCCAGTACGGCAGCCCCGCGCCCATCAGCGGGTCGGTGTCGAAGAGGTTCAGTTCACGGCCGAGCCGTCGGTGATCGTGCATGGTGGGCTCCTCGGGTCGGAGGCGAGCACCACGCGACAAAGCCCCGGGGCACTCGCCCCGGGGCTTGAAGACATCTGCGTCAGCTGTCAGCGCGCCGGGACACTCTCCGGCGTCGTCGTGAGAGACGGGAACGGCTGGGCGCGCTTCATGGGTGGGACCGTAACAGGGGCGTGGCGCGCGGGGCCACGGCTTTTTCACAGGGCCCGCAGCGCGTACTCCTCCCTCACCCGAACAGCCCGTCGCACTGGTGTGCCGCCCGTCGCGGTGGTGCCGTAAGAGCACGTACCCGATCTTGGAGAGCCCGCCCCGCCGGGAGGCACCTCCATGAACTCCCGCAGGAGGCCCTCCGATGCCCCACCCTCCGGCCGGCCGACGTGGCCCAGGTGCCCGCGCCCTCCTCGCCTCCGCGCTGTCCGTGACCGCCCTGCTGGCCACGGCCGCCTGTTCCGTCCAGGACGAGCCGCGGCCACGGTGGTTCTCCGCCTCCCCGACCGACACCGGCGCGTCACCCGCCGTCGAGCGGCCCGCGAGCTCCGGGGCCGGACTCACCGAGGCCCAGGCCCGGGCGGCGCTGATCACCGACGCCGACCTGGGCGAGCCGTGGGGGCCGACGCGCGGTGCCAGGACGTGGCGGGACGGGCTGCTCAAGGCGACCACGGAGGACGGCGACTGCCAGCGGCTGCTCGACGCCCTCTACACGGAGGAGCTCTTCGGCACCCCGGCCGGGCCGCGGGCGACGGCCGCGTTCGACGACGCCGAAACCGACGCCCAGGTGCGCTACCAGGTCACCGCGCATCGCCCGGCGGACGTCGACCGCACCCTGGCCTGGCTGAAGTCGCTGCCGGGGAAGTGCGGCGAGTTCACGGCGGCGACCACGCGCGGCGGCGTCCAGACCGTCCAGGTCAGCGACATGCCGCTGCCGCCGGTGGGGGACGCCCGGCAGGCCCTGCGGGTCACCCTGGCCGGGGAGACGGAGGACGGGGAGCTGACGTACCTGACGATGGACCTCGCGGCCGTACGCGTCGGGGAGGAGGCGATCACGCTCACCAACGCGGGCCTCGACGAGGTGTACGAGGAGGTCACGCAGCAGACGGTGGAACTCGGGGCGCAGCGCCTGACCGAGATCACCAAGCAAGGGCGGGCACAGATCTGAACCGGTCAGCGGGTAGGTCAGCAGTGGGGCTACCGCTCGAAACGCCTGCGGTGGGCGATCACGTCGCGGGCCACGTCGACGGCCGTGCAGCCGCGCGCGAAGGCGTCCCCGCGCAGCCGCGCCAGCGCGTCGTCGGCGCCGACGCCGAGCTGCGCCATGATCATGCCGACGGCCTGGTAGACCTCGTCGTGGTCCGCGGCCAGCCCGCTCAGCCAGGGCTCCTCGTCCCGCGGCTCGGCCTCGGACTCGCGGGGCAGTGCCATCAGGGCCACCGTCATGACACCGGCCACCAGCCGGGCCACGTGCAGCTGGCGGTCGGTGAGCCCGCCGGGGCTGTCGCGGTACAGGTCGAGGGTGCCCACGCACACCGCGTCGCTGCCCAGCGGCACCGCGTACACCGCCCGTACCCCGGCCTCCGCCGCCTGCTGGGCGAAGACCGGCCAGCGGCCCGCGTCCCGGCCGGTCGTCAGATCGCAGGCGAGCACGGGCCCGCCCTCCTCCAGCACGCTCTGGCACGGGCCGTCACCCAGCGTCGCCTGCATCTGTGCCAAGCGCGCGGCCTGCTCGCTGCTGGCACTGAGCTGGACCGGCATGCCCCCGCTGCGCAGCGACACGCTCGCGCCGGTCACCGGCAGCAGCTCCACCGCCACCTCGCACAGCCGGCCCGGGACCTGTGAGGGCTCGACGCCGCGCACACCCCTGGCGATCACGTCGGCGGCCCGGATCCCGTCCAGGTCCAGGTCACCGCCCCCGGTGCGACGCGGACCGGGGTCGCCGCCGGGAACTCCTCGGGGATCGTCCCTGGGCCGCACGACCACCGCCTCCTTCATCACCGGCCTTCACCATCGACGCTCTTCCGAGGCGCCCTGCCGCGGACGCGAAGTGGGCCGGAGCACAACCACCCGCCCGGGACGACCCGCGGCACGACGGCCGCGCGGCCGGTCGCGTACGGCGACCGCCCGGTCAGCCGACTTCAGCGGCCGACCCGGTGCCGTGCCCGGTGCCTCACGGGACCCGAGCCCGGCGCCCGCCCGGATCATGCACCGAGCCTTCCCGGAATCGTCGCCCGACTACCCGTAGGGGGTGGGGCGAAACCCGAGCGCCGGACCGCCGCCCCGGCCTGCGCCTCAGCGCTTCTCAGCGCTTCTCGTACGGGTTGTCCGGCTGCCGCACCCGCTGTACGGAGGTGGCGTCGAGGGCCGGCGGCCAGGCGGCGTCCGAGCCCGGCTCGCCCTCCGGGTGCCAGGTGCCGGTGACGGTGACCCAGGTGTCGACGGGCGGGGCGTCGGCACCGCGCACCTCGGCCCTGGCCGAGCTGGCGTCGGCGGCGCAGCAGGAGACGAGGAGGCGGGTGACGTACCAGGTGCCGTCGGCGTCGCGGGTGACGAAGCCGGTGAGCCGGACCGTGCGTCCCGCCAGGGAACGGTCGCTGTCGTAGACCGCCCGGGAGCCGAACTCCCCGAGGGTGAGGTCGACCGGGTTCCCGGTCGGCAGCGCCGGGAAGGTGCCGACGCCCCGCTCCGCACGCCGGCCGGCCTCGCGCTCCGCGCTGTAGGAGCCGAGGGCGGGCGGCGGGAACAGCAGCAAGGCCAGGGCGGGGAGGGTGAGGAACCAGGCGACGCGGGGGCCGGCGGGGCCGTGGGTGTGCCCGGCGGGGGCGTGGGTGTCCGCGGCGGGGGCCTCGAGGTCGTCCTCCTGCGCCTCCCCGTCATCGGCCGTCCGCGCCAGCACCCCCACCACCACGCCCAGCAGCACGAGCACCACGCCCGACACCACCAGATACGGCCGCAACGCGGGCTGCACGTACCGCAGGTACAGGTCGCTGAGGAGCGACACCCGCAGGATCGCCGCGCCGACGAGCGCGAGCAGGACGGCCGGTCCGTAACGCCTCACAGCAGCCACCACCCCACCAGAACGCTGCTGGCGACGGCCACCAGCCAGGTCGCGGAGGAGAACCGCAGCGCGAAGGACCGGCCGAACGTGCCGGTCTGGAGCGCGATCAGCTTCAGGTCGACCATCGGCCCGACCACCATGAACGCCAGCCGCGCGGTGGGCGAGAAGCCGCTCAGCGACGCCGCCACGAACGCGTCGGCCTCACTGCACACGCACAGCACGACCGCCAGGACCGCCAGCAACAGCACCGACAGCCAGGCCGACCCGGTGAACACCTCCAGCAGCGAGCTCGGTACGACGATGGCGAAGGTCGCCGCGGCCGCCGCGCCGAGCACGAGGAAGCCGCCCGCGTGCAGGAAGTCGTGCTGGAGACCGGAGACGAAGGCCCGCGGCCCGCCCTCCGGCCCGTGCGCGGTGTCCCGCTTCGGCAGCCGCAGCCACTCCTCCCGCCCGAACCGCGCCCACAGCCAGCCCATCACCACGGCCGTGCCGAGCGAGGCGACCAGCCGGCCGAGGACCATCTCGGGCTGCCCCGGGAAGGCGATGGAGGTCGCCACCAGGACGACGGGGTTGATCGCGGGCGCGGACAGCAGGAAGGCGAGGGCCGCCGCCGGGGCGACACCCCGCCGCATCAGACTGCCCGCCACCGGCACGGACGCGCACTCGCACCCGGGCAGGACGACCCCGGCCGCGCCCGCGACCGGCACGGCGAGCGCCGTACGGCGGGGCAACAGCCGCTGGAAGACCCGCTGGGGCACGAAGGCGCCGATCGCCGCCGACACGACCGTGCCCAGCAGCAGGAAGGGCACGCCCTGGACGGTGATCGCGGTGAACACCGTCCACCAGGCCGCGACCGGCGGGGTGTAGAGATCGAGCGCCAGCATCGGCCCGAGCACCGACACGACCGTCACGATGGCGATCAGCGCGGCGCCGCCGAGGACGGTGGACACGAGGGCCCGCAGGCCCAGCCATATGCCGTCGGCCACTGTCCGTTGGTTCTCCACGTGCCCCGCCCCGGTCGTTCGCGTCCCGGGAGGAGGCTAACCCGCACGAGCGTGCGAAGCCCCTGCGCCCTCACACAGGAGGCTGCGCGGGAGCGGGCCCGAGGGTCGTCGTGCCGGGAGCCGTACGGTGCCCGAGGCCCGTCCGGTAGGCGTCCAGCGCGGCCTCCACCCGCCCGGTGCGGCGCAGCAGGTCGCCCAGCAGCCGGCACAGGTCGGCCAGGTCACCCGCGGCACCGGCCCGCTCCAGCAGGCTCAGGGCGCGGACGTAGTGCTCCTCGGCGTCCTCGGTGCGGCGGGCGTCCTCGGCGATGATGCCGAGGAGGCGGTGGGCGGCGGCGGAGTGGACGGCCCCGCGCTCGGAGGACAGGTCGTCGAGGACGCCGTGCAGCAGGGACGCGGCCTCGTCGGACTTGCCGCGCCGGTGCAGTACGTCGGCCAGCTCGACGGCGACCTGGCTGCTGTAGAGGGCGGCACGCTTGGCCGACAGCATGCCGAGGGCCTCCCGCAACTCGCTCTCCGCCCGCTCGAGCCGGCCGTCCTGTGCGTAGACGTAGCCGCGCATCCAGTGGCAGTTGGCGAGTTCGGTGCGGATCTGCAGGCCCCGGTACAGCTCGGCGGCCTTGGCCAGCGAGGCGTCGGCCTCGGCGAGGCGGCCCTCGGCGACCAGGGTGCGGGCGACCGACCGGTGCATGCGGGCGACCAGGGCCGGGTCGCCGGACTGCGGGGCGAGCGCCAGGGCGAACTCGGCGGCCTGGGCGGCGCGGGCGTGCGCGCCCATGTCCATGTAGGGCCCGATGGCGCTGGCGTACAGCAGCAGGAGCGCGTCGGGATCGTGCAGCCCGCCGCGGTTCAGCTCGTCGAGGGTGCTCTCCAGCAGGTAGACGGCGTACCGGAGTTCCCCGGCGAGATAGTGCGCGACGGCCCGCCCGCGCAGGGCCGGGGCCCGGGCGGGCAGCGGCGCGCCGGCGAGACAGGCCTCGGCCCGCTCGAAGTACTGCCGCCCCGCCACGAGCTCGCCCGTCTCCAGGGCGCACTCGCCGAGCCCGAGCAGTGCGGCGGCCTGTTCCCCGGCCAGCCCCTGCGTCTCGGCCTCGACGAGCAGCTCGGCGTACTGCTCCGCCGCCGCCTCGGCCTCACCGACGGCGAGGACGCGCTGGGCCTCGGTCAGCCGCAGCCGCAGTTCGGTCACGCGCCGGGCCGAACGGCCGGTGGCGAGTTCGTCGAAGGCGACGCCGAGCCTTCCGGCGAGGTGCCGCAGGGCGTCGTCGGAGGGCCGCACCCGGCCCGACTCCAGGGTGGAGATGTAGGCGGGGGTGTACACGGGTTCCGCCAACTGCCGCTGGGTCAGCCCCTGCTCGACACGCAGTCGCTGCACCCGGCGCCCGATGGTCCCCGGATCGTCACGCTCCCCCACGCCAACTCCCCCTGCCCCTCTTGCCGTTCGGCTCGGACAGCCCCTAGGTTAAACCGAGAGTTAAGCGTGCTTAACACGCTGCTGTCATAGCCACCGCCCCAGTTGCGAGGTCGCCGTGCTCGAACGCACACGCACCGCCGAGCGGTACGCCAGAGGTTTCGCCGCGGCCGTCGTCGCTGTCGCGCCCCTACTGCTGGCGGCGAACGCGGGACCGGCGAGAGCCGAGGAGCCCCAGCAGGGCCCGCGGACGGTCGCGGACAGCCGCTGACGCGACGGTGCCATCACGCCCCAACTGCCCCTTCAAGCCAACGCCTTGATATCCGGTTCCCGTGTGTCAGTGGGGTGTTCTAGCCTGCACGGGCTGATCGCTTCTTCCTGCTGATCACTTTCGTACCGGGGGGTTCGAAAACCGTGCACAGACGCACTCTCTCGACCGCGACGGCGCTCGCGGTCCTCTTAGGCTCGGTCACGCTCGTCGCGGCAGGCGCCGGGTCGGCGGCGGCCGACTCCAGCGCGCTCCTGCCCGTGAAGTCGACCGGCGACATCGTCGTCGACGGGGTCCACCAGCGCGTCTTCATCAGCGATCCGACGGCCGGCCAGGTCGTCGTCACCGACTACGCGGGCAAGGTCGTCGCCGCCGTCGGCCGGCTGCCCGGCGTCCAGGGCCTGGAGCTGTCACCCGACTCGGGCACGCTGTACGCGGCCCTGCACGACGGGGACGCGGTCGTCGCGATCGACACGGCGAAGGCCACCGAGACCCGCCGCTGGTCCACGGGCCAGGGCGGCGGCCCGGCGTACGTGGCCCTGGCGGGCGGCAGGCTGTGGTTCAGCTACGGCGACGGCGGCGAGGGCAACATCGGCTCGCTCGACCCGAACGCCGCCGGCTCGGGCGTCACCCTGGGCCAGGACACCGACCGCACCTTCTACGAGGCCCCGATCCTGGACGCCTCCGCGGGCGCCCCGGGCACGCTCGTCGCGGGCTCGCCGGGCCAGAGCCCGGTCGAACTCGCCGTGTACGACGTCTCCTCCGGCACGGCGACCCGTACCGCGTACGCACGCGACCCGGGCGACACGGGCGGCGGCAACCTCCAGGACCTGGCGGTCACGCCGGACGGCAAGGACGTCGTCACGGCCAGCGGCGCCCCGTACTACCAGCCTGTCTACAAGCTCACCGACCTGTCCGCGGACGGCAAGTACGTCACGAACACCTACCCGAACGCGGTGGACATCGCACCGAGCGGAGACGTCGCGGCGGGCACGTCCTCCTGGTACGACCCGGACGTCCACGTCTTCAAGCCGGGCACCTCGCTGCCGCTGAAGCAGTACGACTTCCCCAACACCGGCACCAGCAGCGGCGCCGACACCCTGGCGTCGGCGGGCCTGGCCTGGGCACCCGACGAGAGCAAGCTGTTCGCGATCTCGCAGAACAACAACAACGTCTACTCGCTGCGGGTCCTCGACGCCCCCGCCAAGGCGTCCACCACCCTCACGGCGACCGCCCCCGCCACGGCCACCCGCGCCAAGTCCCTCACGCTCACCGGCACGCTGTCCTCGCCGGCGGCGTTCCCCGCGGGCACGAAGGTCTCCGTCACCCGCACCGACGACGAGTCCCCGTCCGGCAAGCCGCTCGGCACGGCGCCGGTCGCCGCCGACGGCTCGTACTCCTTCACGGACAAGCCGCCGGCCGGTGGCAAGGTGACGTACACGGTCACGTACACGGGCGATGCCGACCGCGCGGGCGCCACGGCCTCGGCGTCGACGACCGTGACGAAGACGGCGACCACGCTGACGCTGGACAACAACGGCAAGGTGTACGGCTACGGCCGCGACGTCACCTTCACGGCGCACCTCGGCACGACGTACAAGAACCGCACGGTCGAGATCTGGGCCGACCCGTACGGCTCCGACAAGCCGAGCACGCTGGTGAAGAAGGGCAAGGTCGACTCGGCCGGCGACCTGTCGGCGACGGTCGACCTGACCCGTGACACGAAGGTCAGCGCGAAGTTCACGGGGGACACGCGGTATGCCCCGAAGACCGTCACCAACTCGGTCTACACCAAGGTCAAGATCTCGACGTCCCTGAGCGGCTACTACAAGTCGGCGACCGCCTGGAAGCAGAAGTACTTCTACTTCCGGAAGTCCAAGGACCCGGTCCACAACACGACGATGTCGATGTACCCGGGCCGCAAGCACCAGCTCCGGGTCCAGCAGTACTCGGACGGCGCGTGGCGCACCATGACCACGGACTACTTCGCCCTGGACCGCTACGGCAAGGACGCGGTGACGCTCGACGGCACGCCGCCCGTCGGCCCGCGTTTCCGCATCCGCTCGTCCTACATCGACACGAAGTCGGGCGACAACGTCAACACGACGACGTACGGAGCGTGGAAGTACTTCGTCTTCACGCGCTGACGCAATTCGGTGGGTGAATTCGGCGAGTCAATACAGCGAGCCGATTCACCCACCGAATTCAGCTACCGGAATTCTCGCGGGAGCGCACATAACGCCAGCCGAAATAACACACCCCGACCGCTCCACCGGCGGCGCCGACCGCACAGACCGCCGTCGCCCACGCGGCCATGTCCTGCGTGATCCACAACAGGCTCACCCCGACCAGCGCCATGGAGAACAGCAGGCGTTCTCCATAGCCCGGGCCACGACGGCCGGTCAGTCCCCGGTAGCCGTGCACTTGTACGTCACGCCCTTCATCCTGATGTCGCGGTACCCCGCCTTCACGGTCGGGTTGGCGGGGGCGACATCCGTGCCGCCGCCACCGCCGCTGTCCTTCTTGCGGCAGTAGTAGCCGAGCGCATCGAGCTTCTTGATGTCGCTCATGGCCTGGTACTTCTTGTAGGAGGCGATCATGGCGGCCCGCCTCTCCGCAGGCGTGGCCTCCTTCGCCTTCGTGTACGCGTAACAGCCGACGCTGGCGCCGATCCCCACCACCGAAGCGCCCTTGGCCAGCGCCTTGGTGAGGCCCGCCGCGCCACTGCCGATCCCCAGGACCGCGCAGATCTCGTCCGCGCCGGCACGGACTTCCGGCTGCGCCTGTGCCGCCTGTGCCGCCTGCGCCCCGGCACCACACAGCGCGCCGGTCATGGCGAAGGTGATGACAGCAGAAATTCCCTTGCTTCGTATGCTCACGAAGTCCATCCCCGTTTCCCCGTTTTTCGAATTGCATGGTCAGTGCGAAAACGACGCTACCCACGGGGGAACACGTAAGCAATGGAGGAAATGTGAACATCACCGGGAGGATATTCAACCGGGCAAAATCGCCCGGCCCTTTCGGCGGGCCGTACAGGGCGTCGAGTTCGGTGGTGATGGCGTGGGTCACCGCCCGCCGGGCGCACACGGCGCACGCGTGTAGGGGTGTCCGGGTGTCCTGCTAGACCTGGGTCTGCAACTGCCGTAGCTGGCGCTGCACATGGTCGAGCGCCCCCTCGCGGCGCCCGGGGACCCGGCCGCGCAACTCGGCGAGTGCCGCGCCCAGTTCGCGGGCGCGGGCGGGGTCGCGGATCTGGCCCCACTGGTGGTGGGCCCGGTCGACGGCGGCCTCGACGGCGGGCGCGTCCGGCGCCTGACCGGCGTTCAGGCGGACGGTGGCCACCGTCAGCCAGGTGTGGCAGCTGCGGCCCGGGTCCCCGGCGAACATCGCCAGGTCGGCCCGGACCTCGGCCCAGTGCAGGGCCTCCTCGGAAGCCGGCCCGTGCGCGGTGACGGCCGCCTGCTCGTGCCGGGCGGCGAGCGCGTCGGCGTCCACGTGGCGGCCGGACTGGACGGCGGCGGTGATGGCGGCGTGCGGGTCACCGGCCGAGGGGCCCGGCGTGCTCAGCACGAGGTCCGTGCCAGCGCTCTCCGGTGCGATCCGGGCCAGTGCCTGCTGGTGCAGCTGCTCCAGCGGCGGCCGGAACCCGCTGCGCAGGATCGTCGCGACGGCCTTCATGTACGCCGGTGCCGCGACCGTGCGTCTGGACGGCGGTGGCGCGATGCGCCCGTGCACGGCGTTGCCGCGGCCCGAGTCCAGCGGGGTGCCGCGCAGCAGCTCCCAGGTCTCGGCGTCCGCGTGCAGGTCGAGCAGGAGGGTCGTCGCGCCGGCCGGCCTGAGGCGCAGTTCGTCCCGGAACCAGTGCCAGGGGAAGGCGGTGTAGCGGGCGGTGGACGCGGTGGTGCGGGCCAGCGCCAGGTGGGGCAGGCGCTGGCGGCGGTCGAGCTGCAGCTGGCCGGTGACGTACACGGTCAGCGGACCGGGGGCCGCCGCGGCGGCGCGCAGGCGGGTCAGGACGGCCTGCGGCTCCAGCGGGTCGGCGAGTTCGACGACGTTCGCGGTGTCCGTACCGGCCAGCACGCCGGGCGGTACGGCGGCCAGGACGGGAAGCACGGACGCGGCGTCGACCAGGCGCCCCTTGCCCACCGGCGAGGCCGCCAGCAGCAGCACGGTTCCGGGCATCTCGTCCCTCCCCCTGTCGATCACGTACGTCAGCACCGTAACCGCTGCGGCTGCAACGGGGGGCCCCAGCACCGCAAACGTCCGCCTTCGGGGGCTTCGCCCCCCTCCTCGGCGACAGTGCAGGGGGCGCCGGCGAGCAGCGCGTCGCGTCCGCCGACTTGCCACCGGGGTCCCGGCGGTGTGCCCTGGGAGGCAGGGGCAGGGAGAGAGGAGTGCTCTCATGGCTCATGCGGCACCCGCCTCACGCAAGGTGACCAGGCGACGCCGTACACCCGATGTCTTCAGCCCGCGCACCCACGCGATGGCGAAGGTCGCGGTGCCCGTCGTCCTCGGGCTCGTCTACGGCTACTGGGCCGCGGCCAACCGGCGTGACGCCGGGCCCATCACCGGCTGGAACCTGCTGTTCGGCTTCGTCACCGCGCTCGTGTTCGCCGTGCTGTTCGCCGCCGTGTGGGAGATCGCCCCGCGGCTGCGGCGCGAAGGGCACGCGCTGCTTTGGTTCGCCTTCACCGGCTGCGCGATCGGCTTCCTCTACAGCCAGACCGGCGGGTCCGTGCTGAAGTCCACCGGAATGGGGGTGGTGGTCGGGGCGGGCGTCCTCGTGACGATGTTCTACCGCTACTACACGCACGAGGACGCCGCCGGGCGGCGTATCGACTGACCCGGCTCGACTGACCCGGCACCAGCACACTGCACGACACGTTCGGCTGGGCCTGCGGGGCCGAATGCAGTCACGCCGGTCGCGGGCCGGGGCCGTGGGCCCTTGCCTGGAAGGGTGTCCGAGCGAGACCGGGCGCGCGTGCCGGAGCAGGCGCCCCTGAGACCACGGAACGCCCTGTCGGCCGTTCTGCTGGCCCTCGCGTGCCTGCTCGTGCCGTTCGCGACGCTCGCTGCCTGGGCGGCGCACGGGCTGACCGACACCGGCCGCTACGTCCGTACGATGGCGCCGCTCGCCGCCGACCCGGACGTGCGGCGCGCGGTCGCGGACGCCCTCGGGGAGGGCATCATGCGGGAGGCCGGGCGCGAGTTCGACACCGGTCTGCCGCGCGGCACGATCGGCTCCTTCGTGCACGACGCGGCCCGCTCCTTCACCCGCACCGAGGCGTTCCACACCGGGTGGGACGCGGCGAACCGAGCCGTCCACGACGCCGTGCTACGCGCCCTGCGCGACGACGCCCCCCGGACCTCCGCCGTCACCGTCGACGTCGCGCCGGTCGTCGCCCGGGTCAAACACCGGCTCGCCGCCGACCACGTGCCGTTCGCCCACCGCATCCCGGTCCGGCACACCCGGGTCCCGGTGCTCCCGGCCGACGACGCGGACCGACTCCGCAGGGGATACCACGTGCTGGACACCGCCGCCTTCTGGCTGCCGCTCGCCGCCGCCGTGTGCGCCGTGGCCGGGACCGCCCTCGCCGCGTGCCGCCGCCGCGCGGTCACCGCGCTCGGCCTCGGCACGGCCCTGGGCGGCGGACTGCTCGTCCTGGCCGTCGCGATCGGCCGCCGCCTCACCCTCGCCGACCTGCCCGACACGCTCCACCGCCCGGCCGCCGGCGCGGTCTACGACGCCCTGACGGCCACCCTGTCGACGGTGTCCTGGCTGCTGCTCGCCTTCGGCCTGAGCGTGGCGCTCGGCTCCTGGCTCACGGGCCGGTACGGTCCCCGGCTCGCCTCGCGGCGACGTGCGCGAGCGTCCGCAGCGCCCGCCGCAGAAC
Organism: Streptomyces sp. NPDC016851; assembly: GCF_055562795.1. Lineage (NCBI taxonomy): Bacteria > Bacillati > Actinomycetota > Actinomycetes > Kitasatosporales > Streptomycetaceae > Streptomyces > Streptomyces sp. NPDC016851. The sequence continues at coordinate 180,200 of NZ_JBVHEP010000001.1, read as the reverse complement.
CGGCTCCGGAACCGAACCGAGCCCGAGCCTGACGGCGTCGGGCGTGTGGCCGGGGGCGACGGCGAAGGCCGGGCCGGGCGTGACGGCGATGCCGTGCGCGGCGGCGGCCCCCGTGAAGGTGTCCGCGCGCCACGGGGCGGGCAGCTCCCACCAGGCGAAGTAGGCGCCCGGCTCGGACCGTACGGAGAAGCCCCCGAGTTCCTCGGCGAGGATCCGCTGCCTGCGCACCGCGTCCGCCCGCTTGGCCGCCACCAGCCGCGCCACGATCCCCTCCCCGGCCCACCGCACGGCCGCCTCCAGCGCGAACCGCCCCGCACTCCACCCGCCCGACCGCACGGCATGGGCCACGGCCCCGACCCGGTGCGGGGGCACGACGAGGAAACCGGCGGTGAGCCCCGGCGCGACCCGCTTGGAGAGACCGTCGACGACATGGATGAGGGCGGGCGCGTGAGCGGCCAGCGGATCACCCGGCTCTCGCAGGAAGGACCAGATGCGGTCCTCCACCACCGGCAGGTCCAGGTCGTGCACCAACTGGGCCAGCTGCAGCAGGCGGGAGCGGCTCGTCGTCAGGGACGTCGGGTTGTGCACCGTCGGCTGCACGTACAGGGCGGACAGCGGCGCCGTGCGGTGCGCGGCGGCGACGGCCTCGGGGAGCAGCCCGGCCGCGTCACCGGCCAGCGGCACCAGGGTGATGCCCAGCCGCGCCGCGATCTCCTTGACCAGCGGATACGTCAGCTGCTCCACGCCGACCCGGCCGCCCGGCCGGACCAGGGAGGCCAGCGCGGCGGCGATGGCCTGCCGTGCGTTGCCGGTGAACAGCAGCCGGTCCGGGGCGGGGCGCCAGCCGGGGGTGGCGAGGAGCGTGGCCACGGCCTCCCTGGCGGACTCGGTACCGGTGGCGGCGGCCGGCAGCAGCGCCTCGGCCAGCACGTCGGGACGCAGCAGCGGCGCGAGGACGGGGGCGAGGAGCTCCGGCTGGCCGGGCGCGCTCGGGTAGTTGAGCTCCAGGTTGACCGGGGCGTCACCCGGGCCGGGCTCGGCGAGCGCCCGCCCCGCGGGCCCGTCCGGCGCGGCCCGTACGAAGGTGCCGCGCCCGACCTCGCCGACGACCAGCCCGCGCCGTACGAGTTCGCCGTACACCCGCCCGGCCGTCGACGAGGCGATTCCCCGGCGCCGGGCGAAGGCCCGCTGCGGCGGCAGGCGCTGGCCGGGCTTCAGCCGCCCGCTGGCGATGTCGTCGGCGATCCTGTCCGCGATACGGCGGTAGTCACCCATCGGTCGGCCTCCCCCTTGGATTGCACCGAGAGCAAAGATCTTATTGCACCGAGTAGTTGGGGCTGCCTAGGGTCGTCCCATGGCACCCTTCCTCGCATACGAGGACAAAGGCCCCGCATCTCCTCGGCAGCCCCTTGTCCCCCTGGTTCTCGTCCACGGCCACCCCTTCGACCGCACGATGTGGGCCCCGCAGCTGCGCACCTTCTCCGCGGCCCGCCGCGTCATCGCCCCCGACCTGCGCGGCTACGGCGCGTCCCCGACCGCCCCGGCCCTGACGGACTTCGCGCAGTTCGCCCGGGACATCGAGGCCCTGCTGGACGAACTGGGCGTGGAGTCCTTCGTCCTCGCCGGGCTGTCCATGGGCGGCCAGATCGCGATGGACTGCTACCGGCAGTTCCCCGGCCGCGTCCGCGGCCTCGTCCTCGCGGACACCTTCCCGGCGGCGGAGACCCCCGAGGGCGTCCGCACCCGCGACGCCATGGCGGACCGCCTGCTGCGGGAGGGCATGCGCGGCTACGCCGACGAGGTCCTGGAGCGGATGGTCGCCCCCTGTGCCCCCGCCGAGGTCAAGGCCCACGTCCACCGCATGATGACGGCCACCGCCCCCGAGGGTGCCGCCGCGGCCCTGCGCGCCCGCGCCCGGCGCCCCGACTACACCGCCCTGCTGACCCAGGTCTCCGTCCCGGCCCTGGTCGTCGTCGGAGCCGACGACACCTACACCCCCGTCTCCGACGCCCGCGCCCTGCACGCGGCCCTCCCGGACGCGACCCTGCACGTGATCGAGGGCGCGGCCCACATGCCGAACCTCGAACGCCCCGCGGAGTTCGACCAGGCACTCGGGGACTTCCTGGCCTGCGTCGACGCCCCGCAACCATCCCCCGCCCCACCCCGTCTCTGAGGGAGGATGCGGGCATCCTCGAGGGAGGATGCGGGCATCCCACCCGCGAACGGAAGAAGAGGCCTTGGACACCGCCGCTGCCGAGTGGACCGCCACCGACGGGCCGGACCGGCGTCCGCCCCGACGGCGGGCCCGCGCCTGGTGCGCCGCCGTGCTGCTCGCCGGGGTCAGCGTGGCCGTCGGCTTCCGGACCGCCGACAGCGACGGCATCACGCCCGTCCCGCAGATCCTCGCCTTCCTCCCCTGGCTGCTCGCCCCCACCGGCCTGGCACTGCTGCTCGCCCTGCTGTCCCGGTGGTGGCTCGGGACGGCCTGGGGCGTCCTCCTGCTCGGCCTGCTGGCCTGGTTCATCGAGCCGTACGGCAAGGTCGGCGCCCCCGTCGGCCGCCCGGTCGCCGACCTGCGCGTGCTGACCTCGAACGTCGAGTTCGGACAGGGCACCGAACCCCTGGTCGCCGCCGTCCGCCGCGAGAAACCGGACATCGTCTTCGTCCAGGAATGCGAGTACGCGTGCGACGCGCGCCTGAAGGAGGACCTGGCGCAGGACTATCCGCACCGCCGGGCCGTCGAGGGCGGCGGCTCCGAGGGCTCCGTCATCCTCAGCCGCTTCCCGCTGCGGCCCACCGACGGCGTCCCCGGCACCATGGGCATGCCCGGGGCGGTCGCCGACGTCGACGGGCATCCCGTACGGCTCCAGCTCGCCCACCCGATGCCCCCGCTGCCCGGCCAGCTGGACCTGTGGCGCGCGGAACTGGACGCCCTGCGCGACGCGGCAGCCGCCGACCCCGGCACGCCCCTCGTCCTGGCCGGCGACTTCAACGCCTCCCAGGACCACGCCGCCTTCCGCCGCATCCTCGACACCGGCCTGAGCGACGCCGCCCGCCTGGACGACGCCGACCGCATGACCACCTGGCCGGCCCGGACCGCGCCGACGTTCGGCGTGCAGATCGACCACGTCCTGGTGTCGAAGGACTTCGCGGCCGACCGCACGCGCGTCCTGGACCTGGCCGACACGGACCACCGGGCGGTGGTCACGGACCTGACACTGCACGAAGGCAGGTAGGGGCGCCCGTCGGGCACCCTCTACCTGCCTCTACCTGCCTCTGTCGTGGCGTGGTCAGACGCCGATGTCGCAGCCGTCCGCACGCCACACGGCCACGACCGCCGGCCGGACGTGCTTCCCGGGCCCGTCGGGCCAGGTGCTGGCCGGCTTCTCCACGGACGCGCCGTCGATCTCGCCCGGGTGCTGCACGGCGACCAGGACACGCCGGTCCTGGATGATCGGACCGCAGGTCTCCGCCCCCGTCGGCACGGTCAGGAACTGCTTCAGCTCACCGCGCCGCTCACCCCGGGTGGCCACGCCGAACAGGCCGTCGTGCGAGCCGAGCTGGGCGCCGTCGGTGGAGATCCACAGGTTGCCGTAGGGGTCGAAGGCGACGTTGTCCGGGCAGGAGATCGGGCTGACGCCGTCCTTCGGGAACCCGGCGAAGTAGGTCGCCGGGTCGTCCGGGTCACCGGCGACGAGGAACAACGACCACGCGAACCTCGTGCTCTCGGGCCGGTTCCAGCGCTCGGTGAGCTCCAGGACGTGCCCGTGCTTGTTGGCGTTGCGCGGATTGGCCTCGTCCGCCTTGGCGTTGGAGCCGACACCACGGTTGGAGTTGTTCGTCAGGGCGACGTACACCTTGCCGGTGACGGGGTTGGGCTCGATGTCCTCGGGCCGGTCCATCTTCGTGGCGCCCACCTTGTCACCGGCGAGACGGGTGAAGACGAACACCTCCTCGGCGCTCATCCCCTCCACGTGCGAGACCGCACCGTCGGCGGTGGCGGTGGCCAGCGGAATCCACTCGCCGCTCCCGTCGAACTCGCCGTCGCCCGGCAGCTTGCCCGTGCCGTCGATCTCGAGGGCGGGGGAGTCACCGGTGAGCTTGGCGACGTACAGCGTCCCCTCGTCGAGAAGCGACAGGTTGTGCTCACGCACGGCCCTGCTGCTGCCGTGCCGCATCCGCTTGCTGCCGACGAACTTGTAGAAGTAGTCGAACCGCTCGTCGTCACCGGTGTAGGCGACGGGACGGCCGTCCGCCGTGAGCCGGATGGTCGCGCCCTCGTGCTTGAAGCGGCCGAGAGCGGTGTGCTTGCGGGGCGTGGAGGTCGGGTCGTACGGATCGAACTCCACCACATACCCGAACCGATGCACCTCGTTCGGCTCCTGGGCGACGTCGAACCGCTTGTCGAACCGTTCCCACTTGCGCTCGCTGGCCCCGGTCCCGATGCCGTACCGCTTGTCGGTCGCCCGGCTGCTGTTGGCGAAGTACTGGTTGAAGTTCTCCTCGCCGTGCAGGGTCGTGCCCCACGGCGTCACACCGCCCGAGCAGTTGTTGAGGGTGCCGAGCACCTTGGTGCCGGTCGGGTCGGCGGAGGTCTTCACGAGCTCGGACCCGGCGACCGGCCCGGTGAGCCGGAACTCGGTGGTGGCGGTGACGCGCCGGTTGAGCTGATGCCGCGCGACGGCGGTCAGCTTCCCGGTCTTGCGGTCCCCCTCCACGACAACGGCGGACAGCCCGTGCGCGGCCCAGGCGATCTCCACCTGCTCCCGGGTCGGACTGGCGGCGTCATACCCCCGGAACATGAGCACCTCGTCGGTGTACTCATGATTGGCGACGAGCAGCTGCCTGTTCCGCTCCCCGGGCAACGGAAGCAGCGCGAGAAAGTCGCAGTTGTACCCGAACTGCCCGGCCTGGGCCTTGGCGGTCTGCTTCTCCGGATCGAAGGCGGGCGCACCGCGCAGGATGGGCTCGCCCCAGCGGATGACGACGTTCTGCCGGTACCCCTCCGGCACGGTCACGGCGTCGGCGGTGTTGGGCGCGACGGGGGCGAACCGCAGCCCGCGCGCGCCCTTGCTCTTCCGCCGGGCGCCCTCGGCGGCGGCGCCCGCCGATGCGGCTCCGGCCGGAGCGGCGCCGGCCTGCGGAGCCTGCGCGACACCCACGGCTCCCGCGCCCGCCGCGGCCACGGTCACCACGGCCGCGGCACGCATCATCGACCGCCGGCTGAGCGCACCGGCGATCACGTCACCGACGTACTCGTTGGAGCTGGTGTTGGGCACCTCGTGGAAGCAGGCGTCACCACACCGGAAACGACAGGTCAGGGCGGACCGGCCGCCAGGGTGTGATCCGGACGGCGTTCCGATCAACGGCAGCAGCTTGCGCACTTTGCTCTCTCCTTGGATGCCCATGGTGTCAGCGTGACCGTAGGGGCACATATGTGCGGCAGCCGGGCGCCGGGGTGAACAGCGGGTGAACCTGCGGCAGCCTTACGGCAGTTACGTCGATTCAGCACGGCGACACCTTCGCAGGCCGGATGTCCCTCTTGACAGCGCATACCGCCCACTCCCGACCCTGCCCAAGATCACCCAGGAGGGCCGCTAACCTTACGTGTCCGTCCTGGCCAGGGATTGACGGGCTTCAACTCACGCGAAGGGTTGCGCGCACATGGGCATTCTCACTCTCTTGCGGAACGCGTTCGGACGGTCACGCAAGTCACGGACCGCCGAGGCGGAGGGTGCGGCGCAGACCACGACGACGCCCGAAACCCCGACGCCCCCCGCGACGGACCCGAAGGTCCCGTCCCCCTCCCCGGAACCCACCCCCGCCCCCACAGCAGGCGTCCCCGAACCCCGAGACGAACACGACCTCGTCTCCTTGGCCTTCGACCGCGTGACGGTCCCCAGGCCTGCGCGGTCCGGGGAGGGGGAGCCGGGGGCTGTTGAGGAGCCGACGGCGGAGAAGCCGCAGGTTGCAGGGGAACCGGCGGTCGCGGAGAAGCCTGCCACCGGGGCCAAGGAGCCGGAGGCAGAGGCCGAGGCCGAATCGGCGGTCGAGGAGCCGACAGCGACGGAAGAGGGCACGGCGGAGAAGCCGGTCACCGAGGAGCCGACGGCATCGGACGAGGCCACGGCGGAGAAGGCGACCGAGACGGAGCAGCCGCCCGTCGCCGAGTCCCCGGCACCCGAGAAGCCCGAGCCGACAGCAGCGGAAGCGCCCGAGGGCGCCTCGGAGACCCCGGCACAGACCGAGCCGTCGGCAGCCGCCGAGGCCGACGCACCTGCACAGCCGTCGGCCACCGCCCCGAAGCCGGACGCCGTGCCCGAGGCACGGCCCGAGACGCCCGCGGTTCCGAAGCCCGATTCCGAGCCGGCTGCCGAGAGCAAGCCCACGGCTGAAGCCGACCCCACGGCCGAGTCCGAGCCGACGGCAGTACCCAAGTCGGCGCCCGCTCCGGAGACCGCCCCCAAGTCGGCGCCCGACGCCGAGCCCGAGGCGACCTCCGACGCCACGCCGACGACGAAGGCAGACGCGCCGACCGAAGTGGCCCCGACAGCCAAGCCGGACGCACCGGCGAAGGCGGAGCCGAAGGCCGAAGCGGACGCACCGGTCGAGACGGACACACCGGCCAAGGCAAAGCCGAAGGCCAAGGCAAAGCCGGAGCCGGAGCCGAAGGCCGATGCCGACGCACCGGCCAAGGCAAAGCCGGAGGCGGAGCCGACGGCCGATGCCGACGCGCCGGCCGAGACGGCGGCGTCGGCCAACGCAAAGCGCACGGCCAAGACCAAGCCGCAAGCCAAGGCAGAGCCTGCGGCGGCCAAGGCGGAGCCTGCGGCCGAGGCCGTGGACGCTCCCGCAGCCGCCGACGGCGAGTCCGCCCCACAGGGGCCACCCGCACCCGACAACGAAAGCGGCACGGGTGGTGCGGGTGGGAACGACACGGCCGAAGCCGAAGGCGAGGCCGAACGGGACCTCACCCCCGCCGTCCCCCTCACCCGCCTCAAGACCCGCGCCCCAGGCCTCACCACCGCCTACAAGGCCGCCACCACCACCCTCAAGCAGCACAACCTCACCGGCACCCGAGCCAAGGTCTACCTCGTCCTCGACCGCTCCGCCTCCATGCGCCCGTACTACAAGGACGGATCGGCCCAGGCCCTCGCCGAGCAGACCCTCGCCCTCGCCGCCCACCTCGACCCCGAGGCCACCGTCCCGGTCGTCTTCTTCTCCACCGAACTCGACGGCACCGGCGAAATCACCCTCACCGACCACGAGAACAAGATCGACGACCTGCACGCCGGCCTCGGCCGCATGGGCCGCACCAGCTACCACGCAGCCGTCGAAGCCGTACTCGCCCACCACGACAAGGAAGCCACCCCCGGCACTCCCGCCCTGGTGATCTTCCAGACGGACGGCGCCCCCGACGCCAAGACCCCGGCCACCCAGTCCCTCACCGAGGCCGCAAAGACGCACCCCACCGTCTTCTTCTCCTTCGTCGCCTTCGGCGACCCGGAGAACAAGGCCTTCGACTACCTCCGCAAGCTCAAGACCCCCAACACGTCCCACTTCCTCGCCGGCGAAACCCCCCGCGAGCTCACGGACAAGGAGCTCTACGAAGGCGTACTGAAGAACTGGCGCCCCTAGCCCTCAGACGTTCCGCCCGACGCCGCCCGCTTCTCACCCAGCAAAAGGGGAGGCGGGCGGCGTACCCATGTCAGCTACGATTTCAAGGTTCCGTAGACGACCGAGACCACGAGATCGTCACTCCGTGTAGCGACTTGGGAGCAGCCCGCGATGGCTCGACACCTCATCACCAGCGCCCTTCCGTACATCAACGGGATCAAGCACCTGGGCAACATGGTGGGGTCCATGCTCCCGGCAGACGTGTACTCCCGCTACCTGCGCCAGCGCGGCCACGAGGTCCTGTACATCTGCGCGACGGACGAGCACGGCACCCCCGCCGAGCTCGCAGCCAAGGAGCAGGGCATCCCCGTGGATGAGTTCTGCGCCCAGGCCCACGACCAGCAGAAGGCGATCTACGACGGCTTCAACCTGGCCTTCGACTACTTCGGCCGCAGCTCCTCCCCGCAGAACCACGAGATCACGCAGGAGATCGCGCGTGAGCTCAAGGCCAACGGCTTCATCGAGGAACGCTCGATCCGCCAGGTCTACTCGAACGCCGACGGCCGTTTCCTCCCGGACCGCTACATCATCGGCACATGCCCGCACTGCGGCTACGACAAGGCCCGCGGCGACCAGTGTGAGAACTGCACCCGTGTCCTGGATCCGACCGACCTGATCGACGCCCGCTCGGCGATCAGTGGCAGCAGCGACCTGGAGGTCCGCGAGACCAAGCATCTCTTCCTCCTTCAGTCGGTACTGGCCGGCGAGGTCGAGGCATGGGTCGACGAGCGCGCCGACAACTGGCCGGTGCTGGCCTCCTCCATCGCCCGCAAGTGGCTCACGGAGGGCCTGCACGACCGCGCGATCACGCGCGACCTGGACTGGGGTGTCCCCGTCCCAGCCGACACCTGGCCGGACCTCGCCGCGGAGGGCAAGGTCTTCTACGTCTGGTTCGACGCCCCGATCGAGTACATCGGAGCGACGAAGGAGTGGGCGGACCGGGACCCGGAGAGCCGCGACTGGCGCTCCTGGTGGTGGGAGTCGGACGCGGACGTCCACTACACGCAGTTCATGGGCAAGGACAACGTTCCCTTCCACAGCGTGATGTTCCCGGCGACCCTGCTGGGCACCCGCTCCCCGTGGAAGAAGGTCGACGTCATCAAGGCCTTCAACTGGCTGAACTATTACGGCGGCAAGTTCTCCACGTCCCAGCGCCGAGGCGTCTTCACACACGACGCCCTCGACATCCTGCCCGCCGACTACTGGCGCTACTTCATGATGGCGAACGCCCCGGAGTCGGACGACTCGTCCTTCACCTGGGAGCACTTCACGGCCACGGTGAACAAGGACCTGGCCGACACTCTCGGCAATTTCGTCAACCGCGTCCTGTCCTTCTCCCGTAAGCGCTTCGGCGATGAGGTCCCTGCGGGCGCAGAGCCGGGCGAGGCCGAGGCGAAGTTGGGGGAGGAAATCGCCCGTCTGCTCGCGGAGTACGAGGCGCAGATGGAGGCCATCCAGTTCCGCAAGGCGGCGGCCGCGCTGCGCGCCCTGTGGTCTGCGGGCAACTCGTATCTCGAGGAGAAGGCCCCCTGGCTGGAGATCAAGACCAACAAGGACGGTGCCGCTCTCACACTCCGTACGGCGATGAACCTGATCCACCTCTATGCGGTGGTGTCGGAGCCCTTCATCCCGACCTCGTCGGCGGCCATGCGCTCAGCCTTCGACCTATCCGACGACACGGCGACATGGGTTTCGGCCGAGCAGGCACGCGCCCTGTCATCGGTCCCGGCGGGCACATCTTTCACGGTCCCCCGGGTCCTGTTCGCCAAGATCACGGATGAGGACCTGGAGTCGTACAAGGAGCGCTTCGGCGGCGAACCGGAGTAGGCCCGGGCGTACTACGTTGATCTGGCGCAGTGAAAGACTGAACGATTCTCAGCGAAGGCTGGTGCGCGGTCGCACCCCATGATGCGACCGCGCCGCCCCGATAGCGCCCCTCGATATGCCAGCCCGCGCCGTCCGGCTCCTCCTCCCGCGGGAAGCACAGCGGGAACGTGCCAGCGAGTAGCGCGGCACCCAACGTCCCGCACCGACGAGCAGGTCATACGCGCGGTGCAGGGGACGGGGAGTTGGCTGCGGCGGTAAACAGCCCTGCGCCATGCCGGCCACCCAGTGCACGGGCTGCGTCCACGTCGCTTGATCGTCCGGGTCGCGGCCCGTCTCTCGCCACGGCATCCGCGCGCAGTCCGCGGCTGCTTCGCGCTAGTGCGAGCGTCGACTCGAACGCATTTGCTCACATCGTGCGCATTTCCGGTTAGATCTGATCTTTGGCCGCGAACAGCCACGAAACATCCATATGGTGATCGACGTGCAGCTTCGCTACAACTACCGGACCTACCCCGACGCCCCGCAGCGCCGTGCCCTGGCCAGGGCGTTCGGGTGCGCCCGTGTGGTGTGGAACGACTGCCTGCGTGACCGCAAGGAAGCGCACGCGGCCGGACTGCCTTATGTGAAGTCGGCGGAGTTATCCCGGCTGCGCATCACCCAGGCCAAGCGCACCGAGGAACGTGCCTGGCTCGCCGAAGTGTCGGCCGTCGTCCTGCAGCAGTCCCTGCGGGACCTGGACACCGCCTACAAGAACTTCTTCGACAGCCTCAAGGGCAAGCGACAGGGCCGGAAGGTCGGGCCGCCCCGCTACAAGTCGAAGAAGGACACCCGGCAGTCGATCCGCCTCACCGCCAGCGCTTTCTCCCTCCAGGGCAATGGCACGGTGCACGTGGCCAAGATCGGCAATCTCAAGGTCAAGTGGTCGCGTCGGCTTCCGGCCGCGCCGACGTCTGTGACGGTCACCAAGGACAGCTCGGGCCGGTACTTCCTCAGCTTCGTCGTGGACACCGAGCCGCACATCCTCCCCAGCCTGGAAACCGATGCCGGGATCGACCTGGGCCTGTCCGCCTTCGCGGTCCTGTCCGACGGGAGAAAGATCACCAGTCCGTGTTTCCTGCGCCGGGCTGAGAAGAAACTCAAGCGCCTTCAGCGGGAACTGTCCCGCAAGCGGAAAGGGTCGAAGAACCAGGCCAAGGCCCGCCTCAAGCTCGCACGCCAGCACGCCAAGGTGGCAGACCGGCGTCGGGACTGGCATCACAAGGCTTCTACGCAGATCATTCGCGACAACCAAGCGGTGTACGTGGAAGACCTCGCGGTGTCCAGTCTCGGCCGCACCCGTCTCGCCAAGTCCGTGCACGATGCGGGATGGTCAGCGTTCGTCGGCATGCTGGAGTACAAGGCGGTCAAGAACGGCCGCACCTTCGCCAAGGTGGACCGCGTTTTCCCGTCCTCTCAGGTCTGTTCGGCCTGCGGATTCCGGGACGGACCCAAACCGCTGCACGTGCGGAAGTGGGCGTGCGGCGGATGCGGCACCGTGCACGACCGCGATCACAACGCAGCCCGCAACGTCCTCTGCGAAGGACGCCGTATCGTCGCCGCCGGACGGGCGGAGACGCTAAACGCCTGTGGAGCGCCGGTAAGACGGGCACACGTGCCCGCACAGCGCGGTGAAACAGGAAGCCCCCGGAAGGGTCAGCCGACCCAGGCCGGAATTCCCGGCTTTTAGGCCAGGGAGCACGTCAATACGTCAACGACGCTCCTTCGATACCTCCCAGAAGGTCGGCGAGGCCGGCGTAACACGCTCGCTACAGCACGGGCCCGGGAGAACGAGAACCTTCTCCCGGGCCCCGTGCTTTGCGAAGATCGCGGGAGACCGGCCACCCGGCCGCCATCACACTCCCGGGGGACTCCCATGGCACTGTTCGGCAACGCACACACCATCGACCCGGCATCGGCCCAGCACGACTACGCCCGCCTCCTCGGCCACGGCGAACAGGTCCACGCCGCGTTCCTCCTCATCCGCGACACCATCCTCTTCACCGACCGCCGCCTGATCCTGATCGACAAGCAGGGCATCACCGGCAAGAAGGTGGAGTACCACTCGGTCCCCTACCGCAGCATCACCCACTTCGCGGTGGAAACGGCCGGCACCTTCGACCTGGACGCCGAACTCAAGATCTGGATTTCCGGCACCCCGACCCCCATCGAAAAAACCTTCACCAAGGGAGTCGACATCTACGAGGTCCAGGCGATCCTGACCCAGTTCGTGGCGAGGTAGCAGCACTCCAGCGAAGTACTGGTGCGAATGGCTTGAAGTCGGGCTGGAGGACACTCCGGTCCGGGACACATGGAGAGAGCTGGAGAAGATGGTCGGCACTTACTTCCCGGGCAGGGGAACCCTCTTCGAGGAGACGTACCTGGAAGGCAAGGCCGAGGGCAAGGCCGAGTCCATCCTGAGCGTGCTGGAGAAGCGCGGCATCCCCGTCCCCGAGGCCACCCGCGACCGCATCACCTCCTGCACCGACCTCGACACCCTCACCCTCTGGTTCGACCGCTCCCTGACGGCCACCACGGTGGAGGACCTGTTCGCCGAGGAGTGATCTCCTGCTGAAGAGGCCGGGGCCCGCTCCTACGACAAGGAGCGGGCCCCGGTCGGAGTCGGCTCGGGTCAGCTCACGGCCGTCTTCCCCGTCACCCCCGCACGATCCCCGGCGCCCGCCTGCGGCCCCCTGTGGGTGTGCCGTACGAACGCCACGCCCAGCACCGCCAGGATCGAGGCCGCCGACAGTGTGTACAGACCCCCGTTCGTGCTGCCCGTCGTGTCCTTGAGGTAGCCGAACAGGGTGGGGGACACGAAACCGCCCAGGTTTCCGATGGAGTTGACCAGTGCCAGGCCCGGCGCGGCGATCTTCAGGTCGAGGCCCGACTGGGCCATCGGCCAGAACAGTGTGGCCGCGCACTTGCCGCCCACCGCGGCGAGGGTGAGGGCGGCCAGGCCGAACCAGGGCGAACCGAGCGTGGCGAGGAACGTGCCGGTGGCCGACAGGACCAGGGCGATCGCCAGGTAGGGGCGGCGGTCGGGGGCCCGGTCCGTGAAGTGGGCCATCGTGTACATCGCGATCACCGCGCAGATCCAGGGGATCGCCGACAGCAGGCCGACCTGGAAGGAGGACAGCCCGCCGATCTCCTCCACCAGGCTCGGCAGCCAGAACGTGATCGCGTAGCCGGTGAGCGCCATCGCGAAGAAGACCGCGGTCAGGACGGCGACCTGGGGATGGAAGATCAGCTTCATCCGCGAGACCGACGGCGCCCGGTCACGCGCCTCCTTGTCCCGTGCCACCGCCTCGCTCAGCGCGTCCTTCTCCTCCTGCGTCAGCCACTTCGCGTCCTGGATCCGGGAGACGAGGAAGAACCCGGCGATTAAGCCGACCAGGATCGAGAAGGCACCCTCCAGGGCGAACATCCACCGCCAGCCCGCGACACCGCCCGCCCCGTGCAGCTCCAGCAGCGCGCCGGTGATCGGGCCGGTGACGATGTACGCCGTGGCCGATCCGCCCAGGAAGATCGCACTGGCCCGGCCCCGGCTGGAGTCCGGCAGCCACTGGGTGAAGTAGAGGAGCACGCCGGGGAAGAAGCCGGCCTCCGCGACACCGAGCAGGAAGCGCAGACCGTAGAACATCCACACGTTGTGGATGAAGCACATCGCGACGATCACCACACCCCAGGTGATCATGATCCGGGTCAGCCAGACCCGGGCCCCGAACCGCTCCAGGAGCATGTTGCTCGGCACCTCGAACAGGGCGTACCCGATGAAGAACAGGCCCGCCCCGAGCCCGTAGGCGGTGGCGCTCACCCCGACATCGGCCCGCAGTTCGTTCTGGACGAAGCCCACGTTCGTCCGGTCCATCTGGTTGACCAGCAGCATCAGGACCAGGATCGGAAGCATGCGGCGCAGGAATTTGCCGACCGCACGCTGCTCGGCCTCGGGTATGGCTGTTGCGGCGTCTGACATCGTTGTCTCCCTCGATGTGCACATACGTGAACAGCAGTCACGTACGCGTTCTCGAAGGGACTTTATGGAGGCTTAACTTCCGGGTCAACGGGTTGAGCAGAAGTCCATGTATGTGAATATGGGGCGGACGACCGTACACGTCCGCCCCACACACGTCCGTCAGACGGCCGTCAGCCCGTGGGGTCGACCCCCATGGTGAGGCCGGCGACCACGCCCTTGGCGATGGCGTTCTTCCTGTACTGGAGCTTCAGCAGCCCGCCCTGGGTGCCGTTGCCCGGGTAGATGGTGTCCTCGTCGAGGGTCGTGCGGGTCGTGGTGTTGGTGGAGTACGGCTCGACCTCGGCGGAGGCCAGCACGGACTCCTCGTCGAAGAAGAGCTGACCGGTGTGGCAGGTCGTGCCGCCCTCGTAACCGGCGTCGGTCCAGGTGCCGTTCACATGCACCTTGGTGTGGATGTGCACGCAGCGGCCCTGGTACCAGCCGGGGAAGACCGTACGGAACTCGACGAACCCCCGCTTGTCCGTCCGCCAGGTGCCGCGCAGATAGCGCTCGTCGTCGGTGGGCTCCTGGTGCACGCCGCCACCGCCACCGTCCGGGGGCGCACCCGTGGGCGTGCCGGTCGGCGTACCCGTGGGCGGCGTGCCGCCTCCGCCCCCGCCCTCACCGCTGCCCATCGACTCGTACCCCGAGTAGACCCCCAGCGCGTTGCAGTGCCAGATGTCGACGGCGGCGTTCGCGAGGGGCTTGCAGGTATCGGAGTCGATCACCTTGAGGCGCAGGGTGAGCGGGATGCCCTCCTGGTCCTCGGTGACGTCCCGGCGGAGCTTGTCCGCGTCGATGTAGTAGGGGCCTTCGGTGGTTTCGGACGTCAGCTTGTAACAGACCTCGCCCGCACTTCCGGTGGCCTTGGCCGGAGCGGCCTCCGTCCCCTCCCCTGCGAACGCGCCCGCCGCGAACGTACCGCCGACGCCCGCCGCCACCACCGCGCCGGCGCCCGCGGCGACGACCTTGCGGCGTGTCAGATCCCTTTTGTGTTTCGGCCCTTGGGCCGCTTCCTGTCCCGTCATGACAAGGGAAGCTAGGGAGCCCGTCTGTCAGGAGCCTGGGTAGGAACTGAGCAAGAGCTGGGCAAGAGCCCCGGGTACGAAAATGGCCCGGAACCGACGCCGGTTCCGGGCCACTCCCTGCGATACGCCTACTTCGGCTGCGGCTTGCGCACCGACAGGTGCAGCTCCTTCAGCCGCGTCTCCTCCAGCTCCGTCGGCGCGCCCATCATCAGGTCCTGGGCGTTGCCGTTGAGCGGGAAGGCGATCGTCTCGCGGATGTTGGGCTCGTCGGCGAGCAGCATCACGATGCGGTCGACGCCCGGGGCGATGCCGCCGTGCGGCGGGGCGCCGAAGCGGAAGGCGCGCAGCATGCCGGCGAACTTCTCCTCGACCGTCTCGCGGTCGTACCCGGCGATCTCGAAGGCCTTGAGCATGATCTCCGGCTCGTGGTTCCGGATCGCGCCGGAGGACAGCTCGACGCCGTTGCAGACGATGTCGTACTGCCAGCCGAGGATGTCCAGCGGGTCCTGGGTCTCCAGGGCCTCCAGACCGCCCTGCGGCATGGAGAAGGGGTTGTGCGAGAAGTCGATCGCGCCGGTCTCCTCGTCCTTCTCGTACATCGGGAAGTCGACGATCCAGCAGAAGCGGAAGACGTTCTCCTCGAAGTGCCCGGCACGCTTGGCGGCTTCCACCCGCACCGCGCCCATGATCTTGGAGACCTCGTCGAAGTCGCCCGCGCCGAAGAACACCGCGTGACCGGCGGCCAGGGAGAGCCGCTTGGTGAGCTCCGCGACGTTGTCCTCCGTCAGGAACTTCGCGATCGGGCCCGACAGCGAACCGTCCTCGGCGACGCGGACCCAGGCCAGGCCCTTGGCGCCCTGCGAGACGGCGTAGTCGCCGAGCTGGTCGAAGAACTTGCGGGGCTGCGCGGAGACGTCCGGCACCGGCAGGGCGCGGACGTGCTTGCCGGCGAACGCCTTGAACTCCGAGCCCTCGAAGATGTCGGTGATGTCGACGAGTTCGAGCTGGGCGCGCAGGTCGGGCTTGTCGGAGCCGTACTTCAGCATCGCCTCGCGGAACGGGATCCGCGGGAACGGCGAGGTGACGTGGCGACCGCCGCCGAACTCCTCGAACAGCTCCGTCATCAGCTTCTCGACGGGCTGGAAGACGTCCTCCTGCTCGACGAAGCTCATCTCGACGTCGAGCTGGTAGAACTCGCCCGGCGAGCGGTCGGCGCGCGCGTCCTCGTCACGGAAGCAGGGCGCGATCTGGAAGTAGCGGTCGAACCCGGAGATCATCAGCAGCTGCTTGAACTGCTGGGGCGCCTGGGGGAGGGCGTAGAACTTGCCCGGGTGCAGGCGGGACGGGACGACGAAGTCGCGGGCGCCCTCGGGAGAGGTCGCGGACAGGATCGGCGTCGCCATCTCGTTGAAGCCGAGGGCCGTCATCTTGTGGCGGATCGCCGAGATGACCGCCGTGCGCAGCATGATGTTGCGGTGCATGCGCTCGCGGCGCAGGTCCAGGAAGCGGTACTCCAGGCGCCGCTCCTCGTTGACCCCGTCCTCGGTGTTGATCGTGAACGGCAGCGGGGCGGCCGCGCCGAGCAGTTCGACCTCGCCGACCTCGACCTCGATCTCACCGGTCGGCAGGTCGGGGTTGATGTTCTCGGCGCCGCGGGAGACGACCTTGCCGTCGACCCGGACGGTCGATTCCTTGGACAGCTTGTCGAGGGCCTCGTAGGCGGGGGTGCCGGGACGGGCCACGAGCTGCGTGATGCCGTAGTGGTCGCGCAGATCGATGAAGAGGATGCCGCCCAGGTCGCGCCGATTGTGCAGCCAGCCACTCAGCCGGACGTCGGTGCCGACGTCAGAGGAGCGGAGCTCGCCGCAGGTGTGGGACCTGTACCGATGCATCGTCGTTCATCCAGTCTTCGCTGATCGGGGTCTGTGTTTCACGTGAAACTGGTCCCCAGCGTACCGGCCGGGCGAAGATCGGCTCTCCTCAGTTAACGATCGAGCACAGTTCCGCCTTCGGTGGCAGTGTTCGAGCGCCTCTTCTTAAAGTAGGTCAATGCGCACTGGCGAGCCCCTGCCCGCCGTGGGGGAGGCTCTCGCAGCCCTCGCGACCGGCCTCTGGCACTGGGACACCGCCACCGGGCTGGTCACGGTTGACGCCGAGGCAGCACGGTTGCTCGGGCTGCCCGCCGAACAGGTCAGCCTGACGGAGGCCCAGGCCCGGGCCCGGCTGCACCCGGTCGACTGGAACGAGATCACCGGCGTGATCCAGCTGGCCGTCGCCGAGGGCACCCTCGCCGAGGTACGGATCAGGGTCATGGACGAGCAGGGCCGTATCGTCCGGGTCGTCCGCAGCCGCTCCAAGCCGTCCTTCGACCGGGCCCGCAAGGCGTACCGGCTGATCGGCACCCTCCAGGAGGTCACCGAGCCGACGCCGGGCACGCCGGCCGGGCGCAGCGCGGTCACCGGCGACTGGCGGCGCTCGCGGGAGGCGTTCTTGCTGGACGCGGGCCGGGCGCTGGCCGAGGCGCGTTCCACGCAGGAGGTCCTGCGGGTCACGGCCAATCTGTCGATGCCCGGGTTCTCGCCGGACGGGCTGGCGGTGTTCGGTGTGGAGGGCGACCGGCTGACGATCATCGGGCACCACGGGCAGCAGCAGGGCGACGACAGCCCGTTCTCCGACATGGCGCTGGACACGGACTACCCGGCCGCCGAGGTGGTGCGCACCGGCCGCGCGGTGTACTTGTCCTCCCCCGAGCAGTACAAGGCCCGCTACCCGCTGACCTGGCCGCTCGCCCAGCGCTTCGGCCGCCGGTCCTGGGCGTTCCTGCCGCTGACCGTGGCCGGCCGCACGATGGGGGCGTGGATGGCGGCGTTCACCTATCCGGTCGCCTTCACACCGGACGAGCGGTCCGTGCTGGCGACCGTGGCGCGGATGCTGGCCCAGGCGCTGACCCGGGCGGGCGTGGCCGAGAGCGAGCGGGCGCTGACCGACGGGCTCCAGCGCACGATGCTGCCGAGGCTCGGCCCGCAGCGCATCCCGGGCATGAGCGTCGCCGCCCGCTACGTCCCCACCGGCGGCGGTCTCCAGGTCGGCGGCGACTGGTACGACGTGATTCCGCTGCCGAGCGGACGGTTCGCCCTGGTCATCGGTGACGTGCAGGGGCATGACGTGCGGGCGGCGGGCCTGATGGGCCAGCTCCGCATCGCCCTGCGCGCCTACGCCTCCGAGGGGCACCGCCCCGACGCCGTCCTCTCCCGCGCCTCCCGTTTCCTGCACGGCATCAGCGACGAGGACCCCACCGACCCGCGCTTCGCGACCTGTGTGTACGTCGAGGTCGATCCGGCGAACGGCGTGCTGGACATCGCCCGGGCCGGTCATCCGGACCCGGCGATCCGGATGTCCGACGGCACGGTGCTGACCCGGCCGACGTCGGGCGGCCTGCCGCTGGGCATCGACCCGGACGCCGACTACCCCACGACCCGGCTCGCCCTGGAGTCCGGCGAGACCATGCTGATCTGCACGGACGGTCTGATCGAGACCGGCGGCCACGACCTGGACTCCGGCTGGCGGCGGCTGCGCGAGATCCTCGAGGACCACAAGGGTGATCTGGAGGAACTCGCCGACACCCTGGTGCAGGCCGTGCACGGGCCCTCGTCGCACCACACCACCGGCCCGCTGATCGACCGCCGTGAGGACGACATCGCGCTGCTGCTGCTGAGCCGGGAGGACGAAGGCTGCGGCTGCGGCGACACCGTGCTCGTGCGGGCCCCCGTGCGGCGCACGATGCTGACGGTCGCGCAGGCCGAGCCCGAGCGGGTCGCGGTGGCCCGGCAGCAGCTGCGAGAGCTGCTGCACGACTGGTCCTCACCCGATCAGCTCGACTCGGCGGTGCTGCTGCTGTCCGAGCTGCTGACGAACGTCCTCGTGCACACCGACTCCGACGCGCTGCTCGTCGCCGAGATCACCGGCGAGGTGGGTGAGCGGCGGCTGCGGATCGAGGTCACCGACACCGGCGACGATCTGCCGCACAAGCGCCGACCCGGGGAGCTGGCGTCCTCCGGCCGCGGCCTGGTGCTGATGGAACTCCTCGCGCACGCCTGGGGGGTGGATCCGCGCGGCGAGGGCAAGAGCATCTGGTTCGAGCTCTACGAGTCCGTGGACGGCTCGGGCGACGGCTCCTGGTCGCCGTAGCGGGTCACGACGTCCCGGACGCCGACGGCTCCTGGCTCTCGTAGCGGCTGCGGAGCTCCTGGAAGACGCCGAAGGCGGCCGCGGTGAGCGGTACGGCGAGCAGCATGCCGAGCACTCCGGCGACCGACGCCCCGGCCGTGATCGCCACCATCACCACCGCCGGGTGCATCTGCACGGTCCGGCTCTGGATCGCCGGCTGGAGCACGTGCCCTTCCAGCACCTGCACCGCGAGCACCACGCCGAGCACCCACAGTGCGATGACGAAGCCCCGGTCGGCGAGCGCGACCAGCACGGCCACGGCTCCCGAGATGAAGGCGCCGAGGTAGGGGATGTAGGCCCCGACGAAGACCAGCGCCCCCAGCCCGGCCGCCCCGGGCACGTCGAGGACGAGCAGTCCGACGGTGATGCAGAGCGCGTCGATGAGCGCGATGAAGGTGGTGCCGCGCATGAAGCCCTCGACGGCGTGGAAGGCGCGCCGTGCCATGGCCTCCAGGGTGTCGGCCGAGCCACGCGGGGACAGGGCCCGCAGCGTCCCGGCGGCCTTGTCGGAGTCACGCAGGAAGAAGAAGACGAGCAGCAGCGCGAGTACGGCCATGGCGATGGTCTCGCCGACGACACTGACCCCGCTGATCACGCCGGAGGCGGCGGATCCGCCGAACTTGCCGAGCAGTTCCCGGGCGTTGGAGGCCAGGTCGTCCAGCGAGGTCCCGGCCGCTCCGAAGTGGTCGGAGATGTCCCGCGCGGCGTCCTTGAGCGAGGCGACGATCTCGTCGCCCGTGTCGATGAGCGCGGCGACCACGATGTACACGGCCCCGCCGACCACGGCGACGACGGCGACACAGGTGAGCCCGGCCGCGACCGACCGCTGCACCCCGGCCTTCACCAGCCGCCGGTGCAGCGGCCCGAGCAGCGCCGTCCCGAGCAGCGCGAGCAGCACGGGCACGACGGCGGTCCGGAACTCGTCGCACAGCCGGATCCCGACGTAGACGACCCCGGACACGAGCAGGAGGAGCGCGCACCAGGCGGCGAGCCGCCGGAGGGGATCCGGGAGGAGCGGCCTGAGCGCGGACGGGTCGGGGCCGGAAGGGGCGGGGTCGGAGTCCTGCACACCTCCACCCGACCACGCCGGGGGCGGGCCGTCCCGTCAGGACGACCCGCCCGGGTGACAGTCCGTCAGTCCTGCGGTCCGCTCGCGGTCATGCCGTGTACCGCCGGGACCGTCCCCAGCCGGCCCTTCTGGAAGTCCTCGAAGGCCTGCATGAGTTCTTCCTTGGTGTTCATCACGAACGGGCCGTAGTGGGCCATCGGCTCGCGGATCGGCTGCCCGCCGAGCAGGACGACCTCCAGGTCCGGCGTGTGGGAGTCCTGCTTCTCGTCCGCGCGGACGGTCAGCGAGGAACCGGCGCCGAAGACGGCGGTCTGGCCCATGTGGACCGGGCGCCGCTCCGCGCCCACGCTGCCGCGCCCGGCCAGGACGTACGCCAGGCCGTTGAAGTCCTCGCGCCACGGCAGGGTGAGCTCCGCACCCGGGGCGAGGGTCGCGTGGATCATGGTGATCGGGGTGTGCGTGATGCCGGGGCCCGCGTGCCCGTCCAGCTCACCGGCGATGACCCGCAGCAGCGCGCCGCCGTCGGGGGTGCTGAGCAGCTGGACCGAGCCGCCGCGGATGTCCTGGTAGCGCGGGGCCATCATCTTGTCCCTGGCCGGGAGGTTCACCCACAGCTGGAGGCCGTGGAAGAGCCCGCCGGACATGACGAGATGCTCCGGTGGCGCCTCGATGTGCAGCAGACCCGAGCCCGCGGTCATCCACTGGGTGTCCCCGTTGGTGATGGTGCCGCCACCGCCGTTGGAGTCCTGGTGGTCGAAGATCCCGTCGATGATGTACGTGACGGTCTCGAAGCCGCGGTGCGGGTGCCACGGCGTGCCCTTGGGCTCGCCCGGCGCGTACTCCACCTCGCCCATCTGGTCCATCATGATGAACGGGTCGAGATGGCGGTAGTTGATCCCCGCGAACGCCCGGCGCACCGGGAAGCCCTCACCCTCGAAACCGCTCGGGGCGGTCGTGACAGCGAGCACGGGACGTGCCACGGCATCGGTCGGCGCGGTCACGCGGGGCAGCGTCAACGGGTTCTCGACGGTCACAGCAGGCATGTCGGTTCCTCCTCGTGTACGCCCAGTTTAGTTGAGCGTTGAACTTTCTGCCACCCCTAACGGAGAAAACCGGGTGGGCATTCCCGGGCGACGGCGCAGCGAACCACGGGACAGGGGCACGACGAAAGACCGGCTCCCCGCACGGGGGCGCCGGCCCTTGTCACGGCCCGCGTCAGGCGACCAGCTCGGGCTCCTCGCACCCGGCCGGAGCGGGCTCTGGCTTGCGGTCCCGCATCACCGCCGTGGCCACGACCGCCGCCGCCAGGACACCGATCGCGCTGATCGTGAAGGTCGTCGACATCGAGGCCGTGAAGGCCTCCCGGGCCGCCCGCACCAGACCCGGGTCGCCGCCCGAGACCGCCAGGGCGCC
This sequence comes from Streptomyces sp. NPDC016851, assembly GCF_055562795.1. Taxonomy (NCBI): domain Bacteria; kingdom Bacillati; phylum Actinomycetota; class Actinomycetes; order Kitasatosporales; family Streptomycetaceae; genus Streptomyces; species Streptomyces sp. NPDC016851. The sequence continues at coordinate 158,908 of NZ_JBVHEP010000001.1, read as the reverse complement.
GCCGATGGACTCCCTGGCCTGCTCGGGAGCGCCGGCCGGCATCTCGTCCCTGTAGCCACCGGAGAGCAGCGAGCCGAGGATCGCGATGCCGAGGGCGGTGCCGGACTGCTGGATGGTGTCGTTGAGGGCGGAGCCGACGCCGGCCTTCTCCTCCGGGATGGTGCTCATCAGGGCGGCGACCGCGGCCGGCATCGCCAGGCCGGCTCCGAGGCCCAGGATCCCGAGCGCCACGGCCGGGACCGTGAAGCCGCTGTCGGCGGTGAGCGTGGTCAGCAGCCCGAAGGAGGCGGTCATCAGCAGCATGCCGCCGAGGATGACGAACCGGTTGCCCACCTTCACCGCGAGCTGCGCCCCCGCCGCGTTGCCGGCCAGCGCGGCCACCGCCAGCGGCAGGAAGGCCAGGCCCGCCTTGACCGCGGACCAGCCGAGGACGAACTGGAGGTACTGGGTCAGGACCAGCAGCAGGCCGGCGTTTCCGATCTGGACGAGCGCCAGGGAGAGCGATCCTCCGCTGAAGTTGCGGTGCTTGAAGAGGGCCAGCGGGACCATCGGCGAGCGGGTGACGTTCTCCCAGACCACGAAACCGGCCAGGGCGACCACCGCGACGGCCAGGACGAGGAGGGAGCGGCCGCCGAACGCGCCGTGCTGGGGGATCTCGATGATCCACCAGACCAGGGCCGTCATCCCCACCGCGGACAGCACCGCGCCCAGCGGGTCCGGCTTCTGCCAGGGCGCTTTCGACTCCGGCATCAGCAGCACACCGGCCAGCAGCGCGAGAACGACGATCGGCACGTTGATCAGGAAGATCGCCTGCCAGGCGAAGTGGTCGATCAGCACACCGCCGAGGACCGGGCTGCCGACCAGCCCCAGCATCGACACCGAACCCCATGCCGCCATCGCCTTGGGCCGCTCGTCCTCGTCGAAGACGGTGATCAGGATCGACAGCGTCGACGGCATGATCAGCGCCCCGCCGACGCCCATCGCGATCCGCACCGCGATCAGCTCACCCGGGGTGGAACAGAACACCGCCCCCAGCGAGGCCGCCCCGAACAGCAGCAGGCCGATCAGCATCACCTTCCGGCGCCCGAACCGGTCCCCGAGGCTCCCCGAGGTCAGCAGCAGCCCGGCGAAGACCAGCGTGTAGGAGTCGAGGATCCACTGCATGTCCTGGGCGCTCGCCCCGATGTCCTCGGTCAGCGCGGGCACCGCGACCGTGAGCGCCATGTTGTCGACGACCAGCACGAGCGTGCTCAGACACAGCACGATCAGGATCCACCAGCGCCGTGGGTTGCGAGCGTCCATTCCAGTTCCCCTCCTGCGAACACCGTTCCTCCGATGCGAACACTGTACGCAGACTGGAACAGTGTTCGCAAGACTTGGATTCTGTACGCTGATTGCGCACGCTGTTCGCATGACGGCGGCTGCACGGCCACCAGGGAGGACACCGATGACCAGGAGCAGGAAGAAGGCGGCCCCGATCCCATCCGTCTGGGCCCGTGAGCAGCGCCGGACCGAGCAGCCCGCGCTGAGCCGGGACGCGATCGTCCGGGAGGCGATCGCGATGCTCGACGCGGACGGCATCGAGGCGCTCAGCATGCGCAAGCTCGGCGCCCGTCTGAACGCCGGCGCGACCTCGCTGTACCGGCACGTCGCCACGAAGGACGAGCTGATGGAGCTCGCAGTGGACGAGGTCGCCGCCGAGATCCACGTCCCGCCGGCCGACAGCCCCGACTGGCGCGCGGCGGTGACCGAGGCCGCGGGCTCCTTCCGTACGACGGCCCTACGGCACCCCTGGCTGACCCTGGTCCTGGGCCAGGCCGGGCTCGCCTACCTCGGGCCCAACTACATGAGCTTCTCCGAGCGCCTCGCGGCCCTGTTCACCGCGGCGGGGTTCCCCGAGCCGAGCCGGGCGATCGAGACCGTCTTCTCGTACGTCATGGGCATGAGCAACGCGGAGGCCGCCTGGCTCACCACAGTCGCCCGGTCCGGGGAGACCGAGGCCGACTTCATCGCCCGCCTCATGCCCGCGGCCCAGCGGGCTGCGGCCGACCACACCCACCTGGCCATTCCGCACGCGGAGGTCGAGGAGGCCACCACCGACCCCGTCGCCCTGCGCGATACGAAATTCGCCTACGGCCTGGAGGTCGTCCTGGACGGCCTGGCGCTACGCCTGCCGAAGTGAGGGCGTCGGCTGGCCGTCTGCGAAGCAATGGCGGCTAGCCATACATCCGGCGCATCGCGAACTCGACCATCTGCTCGACGGCCTTCGCGTCGAACACCATGCGGTGCTCGCCCTCCATGTCCAGCACGAAGCCGTAGCCGGTCGGCAGCAGGTCCAGGACCTCGGCTCCGGTGATCACGAAGTACTTGGACTCCTTGCCCGCGTACCGGCGCAGCTCCTTGAGCGTGCTGAACATCGGGATCACCGGCTGCTGGGTGTTGTGCAGGGCGAGGAAGCCGGGGTTGTCACCGCGCGGGCAGTAGACCTTCGACGTCGCGAAGACCTGCTGGAAGTCCTCGGCGGACATCTGCCCGGTCGTGAACGCGCGCACCGCGTCCGTCAGGGAGGGCGGGGACGGCTCGGGGTACAGCGGCGGCTGCTGTCCGTACCCGCCGGACATCGGCTGCTGCGGAGGGGCGTACTGCCCTTGCGGGCCCGCTGTCTGGTCGTAGCCGTACATGAGCGCAAGAGTACCGAGCGCGGCCGGGCGATCGGGCCGGTACGGCAGTCCCGGAAAACCGACAGCGAGTTGACAGCGCCGGCTCTGTGGATCGCCGCGCCCGGCGCTCGTAGCGTCGGACCATGAACGGACCCCATGACGAAGGCCCGCACGAGCACGACAGGGGCCTGTCGTACGACCTGCCCGTCCTCGCCCGCCGCCGGATGATCCGGCTGATGGCGGGCGTGAGCCTGGTCCCGCTGGTGGGCTGCACGACGGAGGACACGACCACGGCGTCCTCCGCCTCCCCGTCGGCCTCCTCCGCTTCGGCGGCCGCCGAGTGCGCGGAGATCCCCGAGGAGACGGCCGGGCCCTTCCCCGGTGACGGCTCGAACGGCGTGAACGTGCTGAAGGAGAGCGGGGTCGTCCGCAGCGACATCAGGAAGAGCTTCGGCGACTCCGCGGGCGGCACCGCCGAGGGCGTCCCCCTGACGATCACGCTGACGGTGGTGGACGCGGCCTCCGGGTGCGGCACACCGAAGCAGGGCGCCGCCGTCTACGTCTGGCACTGCGACCGGGACGGCGCCTACTCCCTGTATTCCGAGGGCGTCACCGAGGAGAACTACCTGCGGGGCGTCCAGGAGACGGACGACAAGGGCCGGGTCACGTTCACCAGCATCTTCCCCGGCTGCTACCCGGGCCGCTGGCCGCACGTCCACTTCGAGGTCTACGGCAGCCTGGCCGACGCCACCGCGGCCACGTCGATCACCAACACCTCGCAGCTCGCCTTCCCGAAGGACGTCTGCGACGCGGTGTACGCCACGGACGGCTACGGCGACAGCGTGCGGAACCTGAGCAGCCTCTCCCTGGAGGACGACGGCATCTTCAGCGACGGCCACGAGCGGCAGCTGGCGGCGATGGCGGGCAGTGCGGGCGACGGCTACACCGCGACCTTGACCGTTCCGGTGTGACCTGTCACAGATGACCGGATGGGGTTGCGCCTTATTACTGACGGGTAGCATCATCGTAGCTACTTGTTGGTACGTGAACTAGCGCGAGGAGCCAGTGCCTCGCCGATCTCTCTAGGGAGCCGGGAGCCGTCGCCATGGGGCACTACAAGTCGAATCTCCGCGACATCGAGTTCAACCTCTTCGAAGTACTCGGGCGCGACAAGGTGTACGGCACCGGCCCGTTCGAGGAGATGGACGTCGAGACCGCGAAGAGCATCCTGGAGGAGCTGACGCGCCTCTCGGAGAACGAGCTGGCCGAGTCCTTCATCGACGCCGACCGCAACCCGCCGGTCTTCGACCCGGAGACCAACACGGCGCCGGTCCCCGCGTCCTTCAAGAAGAGCTACCAGGCCTTCATGGACTCCGAGTACTGGCGTCTCGGCCTGCCCGAGGAGATCGGCGGCACCACCTCGCCCCGCTCCCTGATCTGGGCGTACGCCGAGCTCATCCTGGGCGCCAACCCGGCCGTGTGGATGTACTCCTCGGGCCCGGCCTTCGCCGGCATCCTCTTCGAGGAGGGCAACGAGGTCCAGAAGCACATAGCCAAGATCGCCACGGAGAAGCAGTGGGGCTCCACGATGGTGCTCACCGAGCCCGACGCGGGCTCCGACGTGGGCGCCGGCCGCACCAAGGCCGTGCAGCAGGAGGACGGCTCCTGGCACATCGAGGGCGTGAAGCGCTTCATCACCTCGGGTGAGCACGACATGTCGGAGAACATCCTCCACTACGTGCTCGCGCGTCCCGAGGGCGCCGGTCCCGGCACCAAGGGCCTGTCCCTCTTCCTCGTCCCGAAGTACCTCTTCGACTTCGAGACCGGCGAGCTGGGCGAGCGCAACGGCGTCTACGCCACGAACGTCGAGCACAAGATGGGCCTGAAGGCCTCCAACACCTGCGAGATGACCTTCGGCGACCAGCACCCCGCCAAGGGCTGGCTGATCGGCGACAAGCACGACGGCATCCGCCAGATGTTCCGCATCATCGAGTTCGCCCGCATGATGGTCGGCACGAAGGCGATCTCCACGCTGTCCACGGGCTACCTGAACGCGCTGGAGTACGCCAAGGAGCGCGTCCAGGGCCCGGACCTGGCGAACTTCATGGACAAGACCGCGCCCAAGGTCACCATCACGCACCACCCGGACGTGCGCCGCTCGCTGATCACGCAGAAGGCGTACGCCGAGGGCATGCGCGCCCTGGTGATGTACACCGCCTCGATCCAGGACGCCATCCAGATCAAGGAGGCCGCCGGCGAGGACGCCTCCACCGAGCACGCGCTGAACGACCTGCTCCTGCCGATCGTCAAGGGCTACGGCTCCGAGAAGGGCTACGAGCTGCTCGCCCAGTCGCTCCAGACGTTCGGCGGCTCCGGCTTCCTGCAGGAGTACCCGATCGAGCAGTACATCCGGGACTCCAAGATCGACACCCTCTACGAGGGCACCACGGCGATCCAGGGCCAGGACTTCTTCTTCCGGAAGATCGTCCGTAACCAGGGCGCCGCGCTGAACTCCCTCGCCGAGGACATCAAGAAGTTCCTGGCCCTCGGCACGGGCGGCGAGGAGCTGGCCGGGGCCCGCGAGCACCTCGCCAAGGCCGCTGTCGAGCTGGAGGCCATCGTCGGCCTGATGCTCACCGACCTCGCCGCCACCGAGCAGGACGTCAAGAACATCTACAAGGTCGGGCTCAACACCACCCGCCTGCTGATGGCCTCCGGTGACGTCGTCGTCGGCTACCTGCTGCTCAAGGGCGCCGCGATCGCCGCCGAGAAGCTGGAGACCGCCTCCGCCAAGGACAAGGCCTTCTACACCGGCAAGATCGCCGCGGCCAAGTTCTTCGCCGCCAACGTCCTGCCGGGCGTCACCCTGGCCCGCAAGGTCGCCGAGGGCGTCGAGCTGGACCTGATGGAGCTGGACGAGGCCGCGTTCTGATCCTCATGTCCTCTGTTCGAGGGCCTGTTCCCCTACGCCGGGAACGGGCCCTCGTCCGTCGTTAAGGTGAACCCATGACCGAACCAGCCCGCTTCGACCGCGGCCACACCGACGACCTCATGACCTTCCTGGCGGCGAGCCCCTCGCCGTACCACGCCGTGGCCACAGCTGCCGAGCGGCTGGAGAAGGCCGGCTTCAGGCAGGTCGCCGAGACGGACGCCTGGGACGGGACGCGCGGCGGCAAGTACGTGCTGCGCGGCGGCGCGATCGTCGCCTGGTACGTGCCGGAGGGCGCCGCGCCGCACACGCCGTTCCGGATCGTCGGCGCCCACACCGACTCCCCCAACCTGCGCGTCAAGCCGCTCCCCGACAGCGGGGCACACGGCTGGCGCCAAGTGGCCGTGGAGATCTACGGCGGACCGCTGCTCAACTCCTGGCTGGACCGCGACCTGGGCCTCGCGGGCCGGCTCACCCTGCGCGACGGCTCGACCCGCCTGGTCAACGTCGACCGGCCGCTGCTGCGCGTCCCGCAGCTCGCCATCCACCTGGACCGCTCGGTGACGGCGGACGGCCTCAAGCTCGACAAGCAGCGGCACATGCAGCCGGTCTGGGGCCTGGGCCACGACGTGCGCGACGGCGACCTGATCGCCTTCCTGGAGGAGACCGCCGGCATCCCGGCCGGCGAGGTCACCGGCTGGGACCTGATGACGCACTCCGTGGAACCGCCCGCCTACCTGGGCCGCGACCGCGAACTGCTGGCCGGTCCGCGCATGGACAACCTGCTGTCGGTCCACGCCGGCACGGCGGCCCTCGCGGCCGTGGCCTCCGGCGCGTCCCAGCCGGCGTCCATCCCCGTCCTGGCCGCCTTCGACCACGAGGAGAACGGCTCCCAGTCGGACACGGGCGCAGACGGGCCGCTGCTCGGCAACGTGCTGGAACGCTCGGTGTTCGCGCGCGGCGGCTCCTACGAGGACCGGGCCCGCGCCTTCGCCGGCACGGTCTGCCTGTCCTCCGACACGGGCCACGCCGTCCACCCCAACTACGCGGAGCGGCACGACCCGACACACCACCCGCGCGTCAACGGCGGCCCGATCCTCAAGGTCAACGTCAACAACCGCTACGCCACGGACGGTTCGGGCCGCGCGGAGTTCACGGCGGCCTGCGAGGCGGCCGACGTGCCCTTCCAGTCCTTCGTCTCCAACAACTCCATGCCCTGCGGCACCACGATCGGCCCGATCACCGCCGCCCGGCACGGCATCCGGACCGTCGACATCGGCGTGGCCATCCTGTCGATGCACAGCGCACGCGAACTGTGCGGCGCCGACGACCCGTTCCTGCTCGCGAACGCGTTGACGGCGTTCCTCGAGAGGTAGAACAGGCCGTCACCGCATGGGTGTTCCCCTCGGGGGTACCCGGTGTGCGGACCGGAACGACCGGACCGTACAGGGAGGCGACACTCATGGGCCTCGGCGGATGCATCATCCTCATCGCCGTGGGAGCCATCCTCACGTTCGCGACCGACTGGGACATGCAGGGGGTCAATCTCGACCTCGTCGGCATCATCCTGATGATCGTCGGACTGATCGGCGTCACGACGTTCAGCAGCATCGCCAGGCGGCGGCGCGTGGTGGTGCCGCCCACGACGTCGGTCGTGGAGGACCCGGCGGCCCACCATCACCGCCGCGACGGCTACAGCGACGGATACGGGGTCTAGGTCCGTGCGCATCAGCACGCCGCCGGCGCGCCCCGAAAGGCGAGCCTGCGGCGGCCAGACGACCGGGCCCGCCCGCTGCACTGGCTGATCTCGCCCGGTCAGCGGGGTGACAGCCCGATGTTCACCGCGGTGCTGGACGGCTTACGCATCCGGCGCCGCGGCACGGGCCGTCCGCGCAGCCGGCCGGACCGGGTGCGCGGTGACAAGGCGTACTCCAGGGCGAGCACTTACGGGATGTCCGGGGCGTGCTCGCCCGATAGCCGTCCTTCTCCTACCGGACGGGCCGCGGGATTGGAGCCTGCCCGGAACCACCGTCCGGGCAGCCGTGTCATGGCTTGATCCGGTCGCGCGGAGAACACCCCAGAGGCGCAACATAGACGAGTCGGCACACTCCGAGTGTCCTGTAACGGATTCGCGTCCAGTGACGCAGAAGAAAGCAGCGCGTCTACAAAGCAGAGAAGAAACTGGTGTGAGTTGCACTAAAGCAGCACAAGCCGCTATTGCAGCACTGCTCACCTTTCTGCCTTTGTCGTAAAAGTCACCAAGAAGAGCGAGATAACTGCACTCAGCCATTCCGGCCCTGAAATTACGGCAAGATCATTTCGCTTGCCCGCCTGCCACCCTCATGATATTTTCCTACTCCGCACAAAAGCTGGACCGGCTTTGTGCGCATCGGAAATCACAGCAGGGGGTACAAATGAAGAGATTTGGCCGGAAGAGTGGCATAGTCGCGGCATGTGCCGGCGCCGCACTCCTTGGAGGGTTGGTGACCGCCATTCCGGCGATGGCGGCACCGAGCGGATGCGCTGAGCCGTCCGTCAAGTTCAATGTCGTCACCGGGAGCACCCTGTGGGGGCAGTCCAAGGCGTCTTGCAATTCTGCCAAGTCGAGCACGCTGACCACTGAGATCAAGTGGGACAAGAACCTCCTTCCTGACCCGCTCACGGCGAAGAACGCGATGACGGACACGCGGAAGGACTGGACGGTCGGGGTGTCCAGTTGCGACAACGGCAACAAGCGTGGCTACTACGCGCGGGGGTACTGGAAGGGCGGCACCTACCACGACACGTCTCCCCGCGACGTCCGAGCCTGCTGACGCCTGAGAACCATTAGAACGTAGGAAGGCTGGGGCGTGGCAACGGTTGTAGCCGATGGATTGGTGCAGCGACGCGGAAAGCGTACGGTTCTGCGGGGTGTTACTTTTTCGCTGGACAGTGGCGTGACCGCCCTTCTCGGGCCGAATGGCGCGGGAAAGACGACTCTGCTGGAAACGGTCGTCACGCTCCTGCCCCCTGCCGGTGGCGGCATTCAGGTTTTTGGCGAGGATTACAGCGACAAGAAGGCCCGGGAGCGAGCGCGGCAGCGAATTGGATATTTGCCGCAGAATTTCGGATACGTCGCGTCGTTCAGCGTTGAGGACTTCGTCTCGTACGTGGCGTGGACCAAGGGGATGAAGGGTGTGTCCGCCGCACAGGCCGTGCGCGAGGCCGTCGCCGCTGTGGGGCTGACGGACAGTGCCTCGGTACGCATGGCGAAGCTGTCCGGTGGCATGCGGCAACGGGCGGGGATCGCAGCGGCGATGGTCCACCGTCCCGATTTCCTCGTACTCGACGAACCCACCGTCGGTCTGGACCCGCGTCAGCGTTCGGACTTCCGCAAGATGGTGCGCGGCCTCGCCGACACCACGCCCGTGCTGCTGAGCACCCACCTCACTGACGACGTGTCCGCGATGTGCGACGACGTGCTGGTCCTCGAAGACGGGGACATCGTCTTCCAGGGCACTGTGCGCGAACTGGCTGCGGCCGGGGCGTCGTCCGAGGAGGGGGACACGGAGCTGGAGCGGGGCTACCACACGGTCGTCGGCCGCCAGGGACACGGCTCCGAAGCCCAGGGCGGTGCACGATGAGCGGTTTGCGGACCGGCATCCTGAGGGGTGCCGCACTGGAGACGCGTACCCGCTGGCACCTCTGGGCCGTCCTCGTCCTGATCTTCGTCAGTGTGTGGAACGCCTTCGGCAACCTCACTCCGGGCGTGGGTTTCTGGCCCAACGCCGTCCACTCCGTGGTGCTCTCCGGTGTCCTGAGCAGCTGTGGGATGGCCGGACTCGCGGCACTCGCGGGGGGCCGGGAGCAACAGCGCGGACTCTCCTACCTGACCGGGATGAGTTCGGTTCCCGCCTGGTGGCTGCCTGGTGCCCAGCTGCTCGCCATGGTCGCCTGGGCGTCCCTGGCGTACGGCTTCGTCGCCGTGGCGGTCGTGGTCAGGGTGCTGTTGGAAGCACCCGCAGGCGAGATCGGGATCAGCGGGTGGCTCGCGGGTTGGTGTGCCGTGGTGGCCTGGACGGTGCTCGGATATTCTGTCGGCCGACTGTGGCCCAGTCGCTTCACCGCACCCCTCGCTGCCGTGGTGCCCTTCGCCGTCTACGTGGTGCACTACGACCTGGTCGGGCAGCCCGGTTACCTTCTCTTCCCGTTCCTGGACGAACTTGTCACGCCGTACGATCTGCCGCACGACGGCCTCTACGCAGGCCAGGCCGTCTGGCTCGCCGGGGTGGCGGTGGCCGGCGCCGGTGTGTGCCTCGCCCGCCTGTTGTCGCGGCGGGCGATCATCGGGGTCGCAGTGGCCTCACTGGCCCTGGCGGTCACCGGTGTCGCGGTGCTCAGCCCTCTGCACGGGCGCTTCCACCAGCCCGCCCTCAGCACAGCCGAGTCCGCGCGGTTGTCGACGGTGTGCACCACCTCCCGGGGCCTGGCGATCTGTGTGCACCCGGCGTTCGAGAGTGCGCTGCCCGAGGTGCGGGACACCTTCACGGACACGGCCACTCGGCTGGCGCACACCCCGCAGCGTATGACCCGGCTCGTCCAGCAGGAGCGCAGCAGCACCCCTGCTCCGGGCACCGCGCCGTTGTACCTCGACGATCTGCGTCCCGGCCGGGTCGAGGAAGCGCGAGAGGACCTGATCAGCTCCTTGACGGACTTCAAGGCCTGCAACCTGACACAGGACAACCCGCGAATCGCAGCCCTGACCGAACTCGTGCAGCAGTGGCTGGCGCACGGCCGCGCGGACGCCTCAGCAGTGCCCGGACTCCCCGCGCCGACCACGGAACTACGCACAGCACAGCAGACGATCAACAAGTGGTCCAACGGACAGGGCAGCACCTGGCTGAGCGACCACTGGGGCGCGTTCCGGACGTGCACGCTCTCGGGCCAGGACTTCCGGTGAGCCCGCGCGAAGCCGGCGGTGTCCGTGGGGCCCGCGGGCCTGTCCTGTACTGCCGCAGTCGCCGGCTGGCCGTCTCCGTCCTGCTCCTGGCGGCCGTCGCCGTCACCTCCCTTGTCCTCAACGGCGCGCTGGTGAAGGTCGGTTACTCCTCGGACCAGAACACACCTGTCACCCTGATCCTGCTCCCCGCGGTCTGCGCGGTGATCCTCTCGGCCACCGCTCACGGTTCGATGCAGCCCTGGGACGGCCTTGGCGGGCCGGTGATCCGTCGCGCCAGGCTGGCCCACACCGGGCTGGTCTCCCTCGGGGCCGCGCTGGCTGCCTGGGCCCTGCTGCCGACCGACATCCTGGACGACCGTGGAGGCGCGGCCGTCGCACGGAACGTCCTCGCCCTGTGCGGCCTGGCCCTGCTGGCCGTGCGCCTCATCGGGAGCTCCCTCGCCTGGTGCGTCCCGTTGCTGCTCGCAGTGGTGACCCTGACGTTGGGCATCGAGCCGCAGGTCTCCTGGCTGTGGTCCTGGCTGCTGGCAGCGAACGCGGATATGGGCGCCGGGGTGACGGCCGCGGCCCTGTGGCTCACCAGCATGGTGGTCTTCGCGCAGCAGGGGGAACGCCGGTCCGCCCCCCTGTGACCCGGGGAAAGGAGTGACCGTCCCGGCAAACCTCCGCACACGCAGGACGACTGCAGCGACGGGTACGGGGTGTGACCCCCGCCCGGATCAGGTGTCCATCCCGGCCAGCACCAGGGGAAGCCGGTCCGTCCCGGCCTCGATGAGGCGGACGGGGATGCCCCAGTCCTGCTGGTGGACGTGACACGCCGGGTACTCGCTGTCGGCGTCGTCGTCGCAGGAGGCTGCCATCGCGGAGACGTGCAGCACGCCCTCCGGCACGGAGGGGTCGAGTTCGAGGGCGCGGGAGAGGTCACTCCCCGCGCCCTCGCCGCTGCGCAGCAGCTCCGGCGGGGTGGAGGAGACCAGCAGGCGTGTGGAGGGGCCGTACCGGGTGTCGAGCTTCTGGCCCGCCGGGGCCTGGAAGATCACGTCCAACCGGAGCCGCCCGGGGGTGACTTCGGTCGCCTCCCGCCGCGTGCGGTGGGCGACCTCGGGCACCTTCACCGCCTCCTCCGGCAGCCGCAGCCGGGTCAGCCGGTGCCGGGCCGACTCCACGACCACGATGTCGTCTCCGGCGAGCACCGCGTCGCTGGGCTCGCGCAGGTCCGTGGCCAGGGTGGTGACCTCGCCGGTCGCGGGGTCGTAGCGCCGCAGGGCGTGGTTGTAGGTGTCGCTGACCGCGACCGAGCCGTCCGGCAGGGCCGTGACGCCCAGCGGGTGCTGGAGCAGGGCCTGTCCGGCGGCGCCGTCGCGGTGGCCGAAGTCGAACAGGCCGGTGCCGACGGCGGTGTGGACGGAGCCGTCCGGGTCCACCCAGCGCAGGGCGGACGTCTCGGAGTCGGCGAGCCAGAGGCGCTCGGGGGTGGCGGCGAGGCCGGATGGCTGCGCGAACCAGGCCTCGGTCCCCGGGCCGTCCACCAGCCCCTCGTTCGTCGTCCCGGCCGCGACCGCGACCGTGCCCTCGACCGGGTCGTACGCCCACAGCTGGTGGACACCGGCCATGGCGATCCAGACCTTGCCCCGCCAGAAGGCGACGTCCCAGGGGGAGGAGAGGTCGACCTCGCGGGCGGGGCCGGAAGTGGGTGAGCCCTGCCACCACTGCCTGCCCGTACCGGCGAGGGTGGTGACGTCACCGGTGGTGAGGTCCAGCCGTCGCAGGGCGTGGTTGACGGTGTCGGCGACGGCCACCGACCCGTCGTCGAGGAGGGCGAGCCCCTGCGGCTCGTTGAAGGCGGCCCTGTCCGTCGGTCCATCGGCGAACCCGCGCGTGCCGGACCCGATCCGCCGCACGACGCTCTCCCCGTCCTCGGCGAGTTCCACCAGCTGGTGCCGGGTCGTGTCGCTCACCAGGAAGTTCCCGGACGGCAGCAGCAGCGCCTTGCCCGGGAACCGCAGCACCGTCGGCTCCGGCTCCGGCGGCACGTACGGTCCGTCCCCGCGTCGCAGCGTCCCCTTGGCCTCGTGCTCGGCCTCCAGCTCCGCCACCAGCCGCTCGATGGCGTGCACATGCCCCTCACCGGCGTGCTGGGCGACGACGTACCCCTCGGGGTCGATCACGACGAGCGTCGGCCAGGCGCGCACGGCGTACTGCTTCCACGTGGACAGCTCCGGGTCGTCGAGCACCGGGTGCTCCACCCCGTACCGCTCGACGGCGTCCACCACCGCCTGGTGCTCGGCCTCGTGCACGAACTTCGGCGAGTGCACCCCGATCACCACGACCGTGTCCCGGTGCTTCTCCTCCAGCTCGCGCAGCTCGTCCAGGACATGCAGGCAGTTGATGCAGCAGAACGTCCAGAAATCCAGGACGACGATGCGTCCTCGCAGGTCGGCGAGGGTGTACTGCTGCCCGCCCGTGTTCAGCCAGCCGCCCTTGCCGGTCAGCTCGGGGGCGCGGACGCGGGCCCGTCGGGGTGCGGAGTGGTTCATGCGTCCAGGGTGTCATCCGGCACTGACAGCCGGTCCAGCGCATGGCCGGTCGTGGCGTCCACGTGCTCGGGCACGTCGTCGTGACGGTCGCCGACCGTGAGGGTGCCGGTCGGTTCGAACATGAGGATCGCGGTCGGGACGGGGGCGTACGGCTTGTGCTCGGTGCCGCGCGGGACGGTGAAGACGCTGCCCCTGGGCAGGACGACCGTGCGCTCGCCGGCCGGTTCGCGCAGGCCGATGTGGAGTTCGCCGTCGAGGACGAGGAAGAACTCGTCGGTGTGGTCGTGGACGTGCCAGACGTGCTCGCCCTCGACCTTCGCGACGCGGACGTCGTAGTCGTTGACGGCGGTGACGATGCGCGGGCTCCACTGCTCGGAGAAGGAGGCCAGCGCGTGGGCGAGGGAGACGGGTTCCTGGGTCATGGAGTGATCTTCAGGGGTGCCGTGGGTCTGGCACGAGTGCTAGAAATCGCACATGCCGCAAGGATCCTCGCATCGCCCGCACCGGGTCGTCCTGATGGTGGACGAGAACTCGAACCCCTTCGAGATGAGCTGCGCCATCGAGGTCTTCGGGCTGCGCAGGCCGGAGCTCGGGCGGGAACTGTACGACTTCCGGCTGTGCTCCGCCGCACCGCACACGCGCATGCGGGACGGCTTCTTCACGCTCACCGGAGTGGCCGGGCTGGAGGCCGCCGAGGAGGCGGACACCCTGATCGTGCCGAACCGGCCCGACACCGGCACTCCCCGCGCGCCACGCGTCCTCGATGCCGTACGCCGGGCACACGCGCGTGGTGCCCGGCTGGTCGGCTTCTGCTCGGGTGCCTTCACGATGGCGGAGGCCGGGCTGCTGGACGGCCGGCGGGCGGCCTGCCACTGGATGTGGGCGGAGTCCTTCAGGGCGAGGTTCCCCGAGGTCCGGCTGGAGCCCGACGTGCTGTTCGTGGACGACGGCGACATCCTGACCGCCTCCGGCAGCGCCTCGGCGCTGGACCTGGGCCTGCACGTCGTACGACGGGACCACGGCGCCGAGATCGCCAACCACGTCTCCCGGCGGCTGGTGTTCGCCGCGCACCGGGACGGCGGGCAGCGGCAGTTCGTCGAGCGGCCGGTCCCGGACGTACGGGACGAGTCCCTGGCACCCCTGCTGGAATGGGCGCAGGAGCGGCTGGGCGAGCCGCTGACGGTGGCGGACCTGGCCGCACGCGCGCGTGTCAGCCCCGCCACGCTCCACCGGCGCTTCCGCACCCAGCTCGGCACGACACCGCTCGCGTGGCTGACGGGGGAGCGCGTGGCGCTGGCCTGCCGGCTGATCGAGCGGGGCGAGGAACGGCTGGACGTCGTGGCGGCCCGCAGCGGGCTCGGCACGGCCGCCAACCTGCGCAACCGGCTGCGGCGGGCGACCGGGCTCAGCCCGTCGGCCTATCGGCGGCGTTTCGGCAGCGGCGCCGGGGAAGCCCTGGTGTCATGAGATTCCTCGTGTACGACCGGCTCCTCGGCTTCGGTGACGACTACTGGATCGAGGACGACCGCGGCGCCAAGGTGTTCCTCGTCGACGGCAAGGCGCTGCGCCTGCGGGACACCTGGGAGCTGAAGGACACCCAGGGGCGCGTCCTCGTCGACATCCACCAGAAGATACTCGCCCTGCGCGACACGATGGTGCTCCAGCGGGGCGGCGAGCCGCTGGCGACGATCCGCCGCAAACGGCTGTCCCTGCTGCGCAACCACTACCGGGTGTCCCTGGCCGACGGCAGCGAGCTGGACGTCAGCGGCAAGATCCTCGACCGCGAGTTCGCCGTCGACTACGACGGCGAACTGCTGGCGGTGATCTCCCGGCGGTGGCTGACCGTACGGGACACCTACGGTGTGGACGTCGTCCGCGAGGACGCGGATCCGGCTTTGCTGATCGCGGTGGCCGTGTGTGTGATCCACCTGGCGGAGAAGGAGCGGGAGGGCTGAGGGCGCGCCCTCAGGGCCTGCGAGGAGGCTGGAGCCCCAGCACCCGGTCCTTCAGCGCCGGGAACTGCTCACGGGTGGTGGCGACCTTCCCGGGGTCGAACTCCACCGTCAGGACCTCTTCGCCGGCGCCCGCCTGGGCCAGGACCTCGCCCCACGGGTCGACCACGATCGAGTGACCGGCCTGGGGAACTCCGGCGTGCGTCCCGGCCGTTCCACACGCGACGACGAACGACTGGTTCTCGACCGCCCGCGCCTGAGCCAGCAGCGTCCAGTGCGACCGGCGGCGCTCCGGCCAGCCCGCCGGAACCACGAGCGTCTCGGCACCGGCGTCGACGAGACCGCGGAAGAGTTCGGGGAAGCGGAGGTCGTAACAGGTGCCGAGGCCCAGGGTGGTCGCCGGCAGACGGACCGTCACGAGCTCGGCACCCGCGCCCATCAGCACGGCCTCGCCCTTGTCGAAGCCGAAGCGGTGGATCTTGCGGTAGACGGCGGCGAGGTCGCCGGAGGGGGAGAAGACGAGGGAGGTGTTGTAGAGGGGACCGTCCGGGTCACGCTCGGGAATCGACCCCGCGTGCAGCCACACACCCGCGTCGCTCGCGGCCTTCGCCATCGCCTCGTACGTCGGCCCTTCGAGCGGCTCGGCCTCCCGCCCGAACTCCTCGTAGGCGAAGGCACCCGTGGTCCACAGCTCCGGCAGAACGACGAGATCGGCCCCGGCCTGATCCCGGACCATCGAGGCCACCCGCCGACGGCGCGATTCGACCGATTCGCCCTCGTCTACGGCGATCTGGATCACAGAGGCGCGCACACTACCACCGTCCTGGCATTCGACCCGTCCACATGGGGTTCCCCACGGGCCTACGATCGTCACACGAAAGCACTGCCGGGGTGCCTCACAGCAGCGTAACTTAGCTGCCAAGACACCCGCCGACAGCCGCCACCTCCCACTGGCAACCGCCACCACCTGCCCGTGCACCGACCGCCGAGGGGTCCCGTTCCGTGAGTCTGCATCCCACCCTCCAGCCCTACGCCGACGCCTGGACCCACTCCGTCGAAGCGATATCCGAGCTGCTCCAGCCGCTCGCGGAGGCCGAGTGGAACCGGCGGACGCCGTGCCCCGGGTGGTCGGTGCGGGACGTGGTCTCCCATGTCATCGGCCTGGACTGCGAGATGCTGGGCGACCCGCGCCCCATCCACACGCTGCCGCGCGACCTGTTCCACGTGACGAACGACCACCAGCGCTACATGGAGATGCAGGTCGACGTCCGCCGTCACCACACGGCACCGGAGATGACCTCCGAGCTGGAGTACGTGATCATCCGCCGCAACCGCCAGCTGCGCAACGACTCGCGCGACCCGGGCACGAAGGTCCGCGGCCCGCTCGGCACGGAGCTGACCCTCGAGGAGTCCATGCGCCGGCACGCCTTCGACGTGTGGGTGCACGAGCAGGACCTGCGCACGGCCCTCGGCCGGCCCGGCAACCTCGACTCCCCCGGCGCGCATGTCGCCCGTGACGTGCTGCTCGGCGAACTCCCGCGGGTGGTCGCCGAGGACGCTCAGGCACCGCGCAGCTCGGCCGTCGTCTTCGACGTCCACGGCCCCATCGAGTTCCTGCGCACCATCCGCGTCGACATCCAGGGCCGCGGCACCCTCGAAACGGCCCCCGCGCTCGGCCCCGCCGCCACCCTCACCCTCGACTGGGAGACGTACGTCCGCCTGGCCTGCGGCCGCGTGACACCCGAGTCGGTCTCCGACCGCCTGAAGACGGAGGGCGACCCGGACCTGACGGCGGCGATCCTGCACAACTTCACGGTGACGAAATAGGGCCGATCTGCTGAGCTGCGGGCAGTCGTGCCGCTAGGGGCGGCACGGGTGGGCGCAGCGGCACCTCGCCGCGCCGAGCTGCGCACCCACCCGGCCCCGGCACCGACGGACAGGGTCGCAAAACCCCATGCCGCCAACGCCCCACTCCACGTATCGTCCCTGCGCATGACAACCCCGCCCCGCCACACCCGCCTCACCTTCCACGGCCCCCTGTCCGAAGCACGCGCAGACCGACTGGTCACCCGCCTGACCCCCCACACGCCCGCCACGGTGCTGGACATCGGCTGCGGCTGGGGCGAGCTCATGCTCCGCATCCTCACCGCCACCCCGAAGGCAACCGGCACCGGCATCGACATCAACGCCGAGGACCTGGCCCGCGCCCGCCGGACCGCCGAGGAACGGGGCCTCGCGGACCGGGTCCGTTTCCTGGAGGAGTCCGCCACCGGAACCCCCCACGGCCCCGCCGACCTCGTCCTGTGCGTAGGCGCGAGCCAAGCCCTCGGCAGCGAACTGCCCCAAGCCCTCGCAGAACTCCGCAGGCTCGTCACCGACCACGGCCGCGTCCTCCTAGGCGAAGGCTTCTGGCAGCGCACCCCGACCGAGGCCGAGCTGGCCGGCATGTGGCCGGACGCGAAGGCGACCGACCACCCCGACCTCGCGACCCTCGTCGGCCTGGCCGTCGACGCGGGGTTCCGGCCGGAGTGGACGGAGACCGCGAGCCTCGACGAATGGGAGGAGTTCGAGTCGGCGTACCTCGCGGACACCGAGGTGTGGCTCGCCCGGCACCCCGGCCACCCCCAGGCCGCCGAGGCCCGGGAACGCGCCGACCGCCACCGAGCCGCCTGGCTCACCTACCGCGGCGTTCTCGGCCTGGCGTACCTCACCCTCGTACCGGTAGCGGCCCGTTGACCTAGGCCGGCACGTGCACCGTCTCCACCCGGCTCGCCACCAGCCGCTCCCGCTCACGCCGGGCCGCCTGCTTGCGCAGCCGCAGGATCTGCGTGATCCCGAGCGCCTGGAGCACGAACACGAAGGAGAAGGCCACGGTGTAGTCGTCGCCGGTGGCGTCGAGCAGCACGCCGACCGCGAACAGCGTGGTCATGGAGGCCACGAAGCCGCCCATGTTGGTGATGCCGGAGGCCGTGCCCTGCCGCTCGGGCGGGTTCGCCGGGCGGGCGAAGTCGAAGCCGAGCATCGAGGCGGGCCCGCAGGCCCCGAGCACCGTGCACAGCACGATCAGCAGCCACATCGGGGCGTGCGGGCCGGGGTAGGCCAGCGTCGCCGCCCAGAGGGCCGCCGTCGTCCCGACCGTGCCGAGGGCGAGCGGGAGCCGCGCCCCGTGGTGCCGGGCGACGATCTGCCCGTAGACCAGGCCGACGACCATGTTCGACAGCACGACCAGGGTGAGGAGTTCGCCGGCCGTGGCCCGGGACAGTCCCTGTGCTTCGACGAGGAACGGCATGCCCCACAGCAGCAGGAACACCATCGCCGGGAACTGGGTCGTGAAGTGCACCCACAGTCCGAGCCGCGTCCCCGGCTCCCGCCAGGAGGCGGCGATCTGCCGCCGTACGTAGGCCGCGCCCTGGTGCGGGAGCGGCGCTGGCTCGTGGCCCTCCGGGTGGTCCTTCAGGAACAGCAGCACCAGGACGAACACCACGGCCCCGGCGACCGCGCTGCCCGCGAAGGCCGGCGTCCAGCCGACGCCGTGCAGCAGCCGGGCCAGGACGAGGGTGGAGACGAGGTTGCCCGCCATGCCCGCGAGCCCCGCGAACTGGGCGACGAGCGGCCCGCGCCGGGCCGGGAACCACCGCGTGCCGAGCCGCAGCACGCTGATGAACGTCAGCGCGTCACCGCAGCCGAGCAGCGCCCGGGAGGCGAGCGCCATGCCGTACGAGGGGGAGAACGCGAAACCCAGCTGCCCGGCCGTGAACAGCACCGCCCCGAGGGCGAGCACCTTCTTGGTGCCGAGCCGGTCGACGAGCAGGCCGACGGGTATCTGCATGCCCGCGTAAACCAGCAGTTGGAGGATGGAGAAGGTGGAGAGCGCGGAGGCGTTGACGTGGAAGCGGTCGGCGGCGTCGAGGCCGGCGACGCCCAGGGACGTGCGGAAGATGACCGCGACGAAGTAGACCGAGACGCCGATGCCCCAGACGGCCAGCGCGCGGCGGCCGCCCGGCGGATCGCCCGGCAGCGTCGTGCTGCTCATCGGACCTCCCCCCGGGCCAGGTGCGAGAACCAGCCGATGTGCCGGTGGACCAGTCCGACGGCCGCCTCGGCGTCCCCGGCGCGCAGCGCCTCGAGGATCTCCTCGTGCTCGGCGAGGGTCTTGGCGATCCGGTCGGGGTGGGAGTGCATGACGGCGACGCCCATCCGCAGCTGGCGGTCGCGCAGCTGGTCGTAGAGGCGGGAGAGGATCTCGTTGCCGCCGCTGCGGACGATCTCGGCGTGGAAGCAGCGGTCGGTGACGGCGGCCCCGGCGAGGTCTCCTTCGGCGGCCTGCCGCTTCTGCCGGGCCAGCAGCTCCTCAAGGCGCTCGATGAGCCCGGGGGGCGCGGGCACGGCCTTGCGCGCCGCGTGCTCCTCGACGAGCAGCCGGGTCTCGACGACGTCGGCGATCTCCTGGGCGGAGACGGGCAGGACGAGGGCGCCCTTCTTCGGGTAGAGCCGGATCAGCCCCTCGGCCTCCAGCCGGAGCAGCGCCTCGCGTACCGGCGTGCGTGAAACCCCGACGGCCTCGGCGAGCTCGCCCTCGGTGAGCAGGGTCCCGCCCTCGTAACGGCGCTCCAGGACGCCCTGTTTGACGTGGGCGTAGACACGGTCGGCGGCGGGGGGTTGCTTCACGGCCAAGGTCATGCCGACAGGATAGATACAACACGTACGCATGGATGCATTCGTCCAGTATGCGGACTCGAATGTCACACATCTGTGGCAAAGAGGGGGTCCCGCTCGGCAATGGCACAACCAGGTGTGCTAGTTACGAGTCAGACACGTGCGGCCCCTTTCCCCTCGTCCTCAACTCGGCCGCACCGTTGGGGCATTCGACGCAATCGGGGTACTTCACTTGATAACCGGCATTCAGGGCACCCGTCTCCGCAGAGCCGCGGCCGCCGCCGTCACCACCGGCGCCATGCTCGCGACCGGAGCCCTCACCGCTGCGCCCGCGCAGGCCGCCACGGCGCCCTCCATCGCCGCCAAGGGCGGCTATGTGATGAACAACGCGACCGGCAAGTCGCTCTACACCAAGGCGGCCGACACGCGCCGCTCCACCGGCTCGACCACCAAGATCATGACCGCCCTGGTGGTGCTGAAGCAGCCGAAGCTCAACCTGGACAGCAAGGTCACGATCCAGAAGGCGTACAGCGACTACATCGTCGACAACAACTGGGCGTCGAACGCCAAGCTGATCGTCGGCGACAAGGTCACCGTCCGCCAGCTGCTGTACGGCCTGATGCTGCCGTCCGGCTGCGACGCGGCGTACGCGCTCGCCGACAAGTTCGGCTCGGGCTCGACGCGGGCGGCGCGCGTGAAGTCGTTCATCGGCAAGATGAACACCACCGCCAAGGACCTGGGTCTGAAGAACACCCACTTCGACTCGTTCGACGGCATCGGCAAGGGCGCCAACTACTCCACGCCGCGCGACCTGACGAAGATCGCCAGCAGCGCCATGAAGAACTCCACGTTCCGCACGGTCGTCAAGACGAAGAAGTACACGGCCAAGACGACCACCAAGTCCGGCGGCACGCGGACGATGGCGCCGTGGGAGAACACCAACCCGCTGCTGTCGAGCTACTCCGGCGCGATCGGCGTGAAGACCGGTTCCGGCCCGGAGGCCAAGTACTGCCTGGTCTTCGCCGCCACCCGGAACGGCAAGACGGTCATCGGCACGGTCCTCGCCTCGACCGACGCGACCGCGCGGAAGTCGGACGCGACGAAGCTGCTGAACTACGGCTTCGCGAAGTAAGACCGCACGGGAAAAGGCACGAAAGGGGGGCTCACCGCCGTCGGCGGTGAGCCCCCCTTCGTTGAGCCCCCCTTTCGTTCGTCACACAGCGGTGCGCTGCCGGCGTTCCAGCGCCCGGGCCGCCTTGCGCCGGCCGCCGGCCAGCACGTTCACCGGGGCGCCCGCACCGGCTCCCGGCTCCAGCTGCCAGCCCCGGATCCGTGCCGCGACCTCGGCAAGCCGCTTGTCACCGGGCCGTACGTCGATGGAGAACAGCGACTCGTCGGGCGTGGGGTCGTCGCCGCCCCAGCGGACGACGCCGTCGAGCTCGGCGAGGATGTCGCGGATCACGACCTCCTGCTGCGGGAAGAAGCCGCCCCGGGCACCGCGCGGGTAGAAGCCGGGCCGGATCCGCACCGCCGTGCCGGACGCCAGGTTGGACTCCGGGCGGCCCTTGCCGACGCCGGACGGGTCGTGCCAGCCCACGGCGTCGCCCCGGCGCAGCCGGTCGACCTCGTAGTGGAACCGGCGCACCAGATGGACGAGGACGGTCTCCACGTCGCCCATGCGGACGGCGATGCCCGTGAGCGGGGTGCCGGGCACGGGGCGGGTGTAGACGGTGCCGCCGTCGTCCGCGACGTTCTCCATCTCCCAGCCGTTGTGGGAGCGCGAACCGGCCAGCACGCGCCGGGTCCGGTCCTGCGCGCTGCGCAGGGCGTCCCGCACGCGGCCCGGGATGGGGTTGTGCGCGTCGGCGTACGCCTGGGACAGGAAGTGCGAGACGGGCAGGGCGGCGACGCCCACGGCACCGCCGACGGCGGCGACACGGCCGAGCAGGGCGCGACGGGACAGACCCCGGCGGTGCGCGGCGCCCGGTCCGGACCGTCTGCGGGTGAGACGGGGTATGTGGGGGAGGTTGAGGTTCACGGACTCTCGATTCAGCGATTCACGCGGTGCCGGCGTTGCTTCACGCCTTGCGGGCGTTGCTTCACGCGTTGCGGACGATGCTGTTGTACTTCTCGAAGATCTGGTAGACGGCCAGGCTCTGGTGGGTCTGCGCCTCCACGTCGGGGTCCCAGGCCCGGTAGCGGCGCAGCAGCTCGGTGATCTCGAACTCGGCGAGGTCCAGGCGCATGGACCGCGGGGTGGTGACGCGGTCGCCGGGGGGCAGTTGGCCGCCGGGCCTGCCCCGTGTGCCCCACAGGTGGACCAGGGCCGCGGTGCGCACGCTGAACGCGTTGTCCTTGCTCAGCTGCTGCCACACGGACCAGAGGTCGGCGTCCTTGGCCGGGTCGCGGCGGTCGCCGGTGGTGAAGCCCCAGCCGATGCAGTGGTTCCAGGCCTGGATGGCGTCGGAGGCGCTGATCTGCCCGATGCCGGTGTGCGAGTCCTTGACCTGGCCGGAGCCGGTTTGGTGGTGGTCGGCGACCTGCTGGTCGGTGGCCTGGTCGGCGAGGCTGTAGTCGCGCATGGCCCAGTAGACGGCCGTCTGGATCAGTGCCTTGCGCATCTTGTACGTGTGCGACAGCTCGGTGATCAGACCGTCCTGGTCCTGGATCGCCTCCACCGCCTGGGCGTTGGTGTAGAGCCCGGCGTCACCGCCGACGCCGCCCAGGTCCGGGCGTCCGATCGACCGCATGTAGCGCGCGAGGTCGGCCCGCAGCCCGGGCACCTGACTTTCATCGAGGGCGACGTCCGGCACGGCGGGCCGCGGCCGGTCGAACGAGCCCTGCCCGGTGTCACGGCCCGAGGCGATGTCGACGTCGACCTCCAGCTGCCCGTCGCCCGAGCCGAGGGTGCGGATGACGAACTGGTCGTAGGCCCAGTCGTTCGGCAGCGGGCGCCCGGCGTTGCCGTCGAAGCCCGGGGACATGTCGGCCACGAAGCTCGCCGTCGTGTAGCCGGCCGCGCCGACCTGCGCGCAGACGTTGCGGGAGCCGTAGACCCCGATCTCGTACGGGTGGCCGGAGTCCGCCATCGCCTCCTTGATGCCCTTGAAGTGGGGCAGGACGTTCGCGGTGATCTCGGGGTCGATCGCGTCGAAGTCGACGGCGAAGAAGATCCGGGTGCCCCTCTTGAAGCCGTGGTCGAGGGCGGCGTTGAGCGCCGCGTACCCGGCCGTGCGCCCGGCGACGTAGTCGAAGTCCGAGGCGTCGTTGTTGACGGTCTGGTAGATCGGGAAACAGCGCAGGCCGTTCTGGGCGATGACCTGCAACTCGCCCGGCTGGATGGCCTTCTCCGGCAGGGACGTGGCGCTCGGGTTGGTGAGGTAGCGGCCGACGTACGTGATCCCGGCGGCCTTGAGGGCCGCCGCGCGGGCCGGGGTGACCTTGGCGATGGTGTCGCAGGCCTTGCCCTGGCGCGACTGGTCGCCGTAGGACGCCAGGAGCGAGGCGAAGGTCGCGAAGTCGCCCTCGCCCGTGGCCGGGAGGGCGACGAAGGTCTGGAAGGACCGCACGGCCGCGGCGAGGTAGGAGTCGAAGGTGTCGGTGAGGGCGACGGGCCGCCGGTTCACGACCATCCCGGCGGAGAACAGCCGGACGTAGACGCCCTGGTCGCCCTGCCGCACGGGGTGCGCCTTCAGGGCCGACTGGGTGCCGGGACCGAAGTTGCCGTTGGCGGTGCCGTCGGCCATGCCCAGCTCGTACTGCGTGCCGAGGACCAGCGCCCGGGCCAGGTCCCGGGACACGCGCCCGTCGCAGGCGACGGCGAAGAAGTCCTGCCGGTGCAGAAAGCGCCCGTTGAGCCACTGCTGCACGTCGCGGACCTGCCGGGTGCCGGAGGGGCCGAGGACGTACGAGTCCATCGTCAGCAGTGCCTTGAACACCTTCGGCGTCAGATCGGCGCCAGGGAAGGCCTGTTGGACGCCCATGTCGGTCTTGAGCTTCGTCACGGCCGCCTGGACCCGCTCGCCGTACGTGCCGTCCAGGGCGCCGCCGTCGTAGCCCTTGCAGTACAGGCCGGACTGGATGATGCGGCAGAAGTCGGGGGAGGGGACGGTGTCCGCGTTCAGTTTGGGGAACTTGGCGGTCAGCGTCGAAAGGGTGGTGGGGCCGAAGTTGTCGGACAGGGTCGTGATGCCCAGCTCGTACTGGAGGGCGCGGGTCAGGGCGTAGAGGGTCGCCCAGTCGGTCTCGCCGGTTTCCTCCACGGTCGTACCGATACGGCTGCCGTAGACGGAGTTCACGAATCTCTGGGCCCTGAGCACCATGGGGTCGCGCATGAAGAGTGATCGTATGTCCGGCTAAACCGCTTACTGTGGGGTACTTGGGCGGGTCTGCGGAGCTTCTTGTGCTCTTCGTCGTACCTCTGGTTCACCCACCGGGCAGACGGCGGCGGCCCCCCGCCCGAGGGCAGGGGGCCGCCGCGACCGGCTCACGCCCAGGTGATCAGGCGCTTCGGCTGCTCCAGGATCGCCGCCACGTCCGCCAGGACCTTCGAGCCCAGCTCCCCGTCGACCAGGCGGTGGTCGAACGACAGGGCCAGGGTGGTGACCTGACGGGGCTTCACCTTGCCCTTGTGGACCCACGGCTGGAGCTTGATCGCACCGACCGCGAGGATCGCGGACTCGCCGGGGTTGAGGATCGGCGTGCCCGTGTCGACGCCGAAGACGCCGACGTTGGTGATCGTCACCGTGCCGCCCTGCATGGCCGCCGGGGACGTCTTGCCCTCCCTGGCGGTCGACACCAGCTCGCCCAGCGACTCGGCCAGCTGCGGCAGCGTCTTGGCGTGGGCGTCCTTGATGTTCGGCACGATCAGGCCGCGCGGGGTCGCGGCCGCGATGCCCAGGTTCACGTAGTGCTTGACCACGATCTCCTGGGCGGCCTCGTCCCAGGACGCGTTGACGTCCGGGTTCCGCTTGATCGCGACGAGCAGCGCCTTGGCGATCAGCAGGAGGGGGTTCACGCGCAGACCCGCGAACTCCTTGTCCTGCTTCAGCTCCTCGACCAGCTTCATCGTGCGCGTCACGTCGACGGTCACGAACTCCGTGACATGCGGCGCGGTGAACGCCGAGCCGACCATCGCCGCCGCCGTCGCCTTGCGGACGCCCTTGACCGGGACCCGGGTCTCACGGGTGGTGTCGTACGACACCGCTGCCGGTGCGGGCGCCGGTGCGGCGGCCACGGGGGCCTCCTGCTGCGCTGCCTGCGACCGAGCCACCGCCGCGTGCACGTCCTCGCGGGTGATGATGCCGTCCGGGCCGGTCGGGACCACCGTCGTCAGATCGACGCCCAGGTCCTTGGCCAGCTTGCGGACCGGCGGCTTGGCGAGGGGACGTCCCAGGCCGGCGGGGGCGGCCGGGGTCGCGGCCCCGTGGCCGTTCAGCTCCGTCTGGATCGCCGTCGAGGCCTGCTGCACCGGGACCTCGGGGCCCTTGCGGGGGCGGCGGCGGGTGGACGACGTCGCCACCCCGTAGCCGACGAGGACCGGCTGACGGCCGGAGCCCTCCGCCTTCGGCTCCTCCGCCGGCCGGGGCGCCGGAGGCTGCTCGGCGGCGGGCGCGGGCTGCTCGGCCGCGGGGGCTGCGCCTCCGCTCACGTCCACCGCGATGATCGCCGTGCCCACGTCGACCGTGGTGCCCTCGGGGAAGTGCAGCGCCCGGACCACCCCGTCGTACGGGATGGGCAGCTCGACGGCCGCCTTCGCCGTCTCGACCTCGCACACCACCTGGCCGTCCGTGACCGTGTCACCGGGCTGGACGTACCACTTGAGGATTTCCGCCTCCGTGAGCCCCTCGCCCACGTCGGGCATCTTGAACTCGCGCACGGACGCTTCCGTCATCGTCGTCACGACCCTCTCCTCAGTACGCCAGCGAGCGGTCGACGGCATCCAGCACCCGGTCCAGGTTCGGCAGGTACTCCTCCTCCAGACGGGCCGGCGGGTACGGCGCGTGGTAGCCGCCGACCCGGAGCACCGGGGCCTCCAGGTGGTAGAAGCAGCGCTCCGTGATCCGCGCGGCGATCTCCGCGCCCGAGCCGAAGAACACCGGTGCCTCGTGGACGACGACCAGGCGGCGCGTCTTCTCCACCGACGCCTGGATCGAGTCGAAGTCGATCGGGGAGACCGAGCGCAGGTCGAGGACCTCGAGGTTCCTGCCCTCCTCGGCGGCCGCGTCGGCGACCTCCTGGCAGAGCTTCACCATCGGGCCGTAGGCGGCGAGGGTGAGGTCGGTGCCCTCGCGGACCACCTGGGCCTTGTGCAGCGGGCCCGGGATCGCCTCCGTGTTGACCTCGCCCTTGTCCCAGTAGCGGCGCTTGGGCTCGAAGAAGATCACCGGGTCGTCGCTCTGGATGGCCTGCTGCATCATCCAGTACGCGTCCGACGCGTTCGAGGGGCTGACCACCTTCAGGCCCGCCACGTGCGCGAACAGCGACTCGGGAGACTCCGAGTGGTGCTCCACCGCGCCGATGCCGCCGCCGTAGGGGATGCGGACGACGACCGGGAGCTTGACCTTGCCCAGCGAGCGGGCGTGCATCTTGGCGAGCTGCGTGACGATCTGGTCGTAGGCCGGGAAGACGAAGCCGTCGAACTGGATCTCCACGACCGGGCGGTAGCCGCGCAGGGCCAGGCCGATGGCCGTGCCGACGATGCCCGACTCGGCGAGCGGGGTGTCGATGACGCGGCTCTCGCCAAAGTCCTTCTGGAGGCCGTCCGTCACGCGGAAGACGCCGCCGAGCTTGCCGACGTCCTCGCCCATGATCAGGACCTTGGGGTCGGAGTCCAGGGCGCGGCGCAGCGACTCGTTGATCGCCTTGGCCAGAGCCATCTTGTCGGCCATCTCAGTTACCCCCCTCGTCGGCGAACGACGCCTGGTACGCGGCGAACTGGGCGCGCTCCTCGTCGACGAGCGCATGTCCGTCCGCGTAGACGTTCTCGAAGATGGCGAAGTGGTCCGGGTCCGGCATGGCACGGACCGCCTCGCGCACTCGTTTGCCCAACGCCTCGGACTCGGCCTCCAGTTCCGCGAAGAATCCCTCGTCCGCGTGGTTTGAGGCCTCCAGATAGCGGCGAAGGCGCAGGATCGGGTCCTTGGCCTCCCAGGCCTGGCGCTCCTCGTCGCCCCGGTACCGGGTGGGGTCGTCGGAGGTGGTGTGGGCGCCCATGCGGTAGGTGAACGCCTCGACGAGGGTCGGGCCCTCACCGGCGCGGGCCCGCTCCAGGGCCCAGCGGGTGACAGCGAGGCAGCCGAGCACGTCGTTGCCGTCCACCCGGACGCCCGGGAAGCCGAAGCCCTGCGCGCGCTGGTAGATCGGCACGCGGGACTGCTTCTCGGTCGGCTCGGAGATGGCCCACTGGTTGTTCTGGCAGAAGAACACGACGGGGGCGTTGTAGACCGCGGAGAAGGTGAACGATTCGGCCACGTCGCCCTGGCTGGAGGCGCCGTCGCCGAAGTAGGCGATCACCGCGCTGTCCGCCCCGTCCTTGGCGATGCCCATGGCGTAGCCGGTGGCGTGCAGCGTCTGGGAGCCGATGACGATCGTGTAGAGCTGGAAGTTGTTGCCGTTCGGGTCCCAGCCGCCGTTGTTCACGCCGCGGAACATCCCGAGCAGGTTGGTCGGGTCCACGCCGCGGCACCAGGCGACACCGTGCTCGCGGTAGGTGGGGAAGACGTAGTCGTCGTCGCGCAGGGCGCGGCCGGAGCCGATCTGGGCGGCCTCCTGGCCGAGCAGCGAGGCCCACAGGCCCAGCTCGCCCTGGCGCTGCAGGGAGGTCGCCTCGGCGTCGAAGCGGCGGGTGAGCACCATGTCGCGGTACAGACCGCGGAGCTCTTCCGGGGTGACACCGGCGACGTACTTGTCGTACTCGGCGTTCTTGACCCGCTTGCCCTCGGGCGTCAGCAGCTGCACGAGCTGGGGCTCGGCGCCGGCGTCCTTCTTGGCGGTCGTGCGGGTGGTGCGCTTGGTGCCGGTGGTGCCGGCCTTGCTTCCGGCGCTGCGTCGCGGTGTGCGCGCGGCAGTGCTCTCCACGGTCACGTGTGCTCCTCCGTCGGTCCGGCCCCCGGGGTTGCCGGTAGGCCAGTGCGGCTCACCTGTTCTCGACCACCGGGGCACGGGGTGGGTGCCACTCGGCCGGGAACAGGCGTGACAGGTGCCCCGGCGAGCGCCCTGCAAAAGGCACGTTACCCAGTGCATCACATTTCTGTGAAACCCCCTCTGACCTGGGATTTTGCTTGGATATCCAAGTAAATCGGGAAGGTGTGGAAGGGGCCCTGGTCACAGCCTTGCAGGAGGCCGGAGCAACCGCACGTTAACCCGGTGACCCACGTCACGGGAAGAGTTCTTTTGTCGGCGCGCCCAAACGGCACGCGCGCGTGGGCCCCTCTCCGGGCCCCACGCGCGCGTGGATCATGCCTTTTTCCGGTTGTCAGCCGCCGCCCTCGCCGCCCGCGCCGCCTCCGACGACACCGGTCGCGCCGCCCGCGTCGGTGCCACCCGTGTCGTCCGGCGGCGTCACCGGGTCCGAGGGCTCAGGATCCGTCGGCTCGTCGGTCGGCTGCTGCGAGGTCGGCTGGCCCGTCGGCTGGCCGGTGGGCGTCTCGGGCGCGCTCTGCGACGGCGTGTAGGACGGGGTGTACGACGGCGTCCACTCGCCGCCGCCGGAGCTCGTGCCGGTGCCGTCGTCCGTGGACGTGTCGGTCGGCTCGTCGGTCGGCTCGTCGCTCGGCGTCTCGCTGGGCGTCTTCTTGTCCGTCGTCTGCGAGGTGGTCGGCGACTGCTTGGTGCCGGGCCCCTTCGTGTCGCCGCCGGTGTTCTGCAGCGCCAGGGCGACACCCGCCGCGACGGCGATCACCGCGAGCACGGCGAGGATCCACAGCTTGCCGCGGCCGCCGCCCTTGTTGCCGTGGCCCTCGAAGCCGCCGTCGTCCCCGCCGCCGTAGCCGGCGGGCAGGATCGGCGACGGGATCTGCGCGGTCCCTGAGGGGTCCCCGGGGTGGCCCATCACGGCCGTGCCGGCGAAGCCGCCCGACGGGGTGTGACGGCCGTCGTGCATGTCGACCGGGCCGGTGTTCCAGGTGCCGGTGTGGCCGCCCTGGTCGTAGAGCATCTGCAGCGCGTACTGGACCAGCCCGCGCATCTCCTCGGCCGTCTGGAAACGGTCGTCCGGCTCCTTGGCGAGGGAGCGCATGACCAGGCCGTCGAGCTCGGGCGGGCAGGCGTCGGAGGCCTCGGAGGGAGGCGTCGGGATGTCCTGGACGTGCTGGTAGACCACCGACAGCGGGGTCTCGCCGGTGAACGGCGGGCGCAGTGAGAGCAGTTCGTAGAGCAGACAGCCCGTCGCGTACAGGTCGGAGCGGTGGTCGACGGCCTTGCCGAGCGCCTGCTCGGGCGACAGGTACTGCGGGGTGCCCATGACCATGCCGGTCTGCGTCATCGTCGACTGCGCGCCGTGCAGGGCGCGGGCGATGCCGAAGTCCATCACCTTCACGGCGCCGTTGTGCGTGATGATGACGTTGGCGGGCTTGATGTCGCGGTGCACGATGCCGTGCTGGTGCGAATAGGCGAGCGCCTCCAGGACGCCCGAGACGATGATCAGGGCCTGCTCGGGGCCCGGCGCCTCGGCGTTCAGCAGCAGGTCGCGGATCGTGCGGCCCTCGACCAGCTCCATGACGATGTAAGGGACGGACTGGCCGCCGACGACGTCCTCGCCGGAGTCGTACACGGCGACGATCGCGTGGTGGTTGAGGCCGGCGACCGACTGGGCCTCGCGCGTGAAGCGGGCCTTGGACACCGGGTCCTCGGCGAGGTCGGAACGGAGCAGCTTGACAGCGACGGTGCGCCCGAGGCGGACGTCCTCGGCGGCGAACACCTCGGCCATGCCGCCCCGGCCGAGTCTGCCGGTCAGCCGGTACCGGCCGTCGCCGACGAGCCCGCCGTTACCCCAGGACTCCGGCGCGTCCGACATGCCGCCGCCAGTCGCCTCGGGTTCGGACGGGCCCTGAGCGCGCTGCTGCTGTGCCATCAGTCCTCGCCGTCGTTTCTGCCCGCGGTGCGCGCGGTGTTGTTACGGTCTCCGTCGGCCACGCTACAGCCTCCGCGCAAGCCGCCGGTCCGAGACGGGGTGCCAGGACCGGCACGGGACGGACGGGTCATGAAACCTTTACTCCGTACTGTCGTGCAAATTCTGTGGACCGGCGGTACGTCCCCTGTAACGCTTCCGCGACGCTTCCTTCGCGTACGGTCACGGATCGGGCACCGAGCTTGACGTGTCGGTGCCCTGGGGCAGACTTGGCCGGGAATGGCGGTTTGGATCAACGCGGATCGCGCGGATCAGCGTCGGACCAGCGACAGTCGGCGGCGCCTCAAGGGCTACGGGGGAAACGGGACATGAGCCAGGACGGCGCACAGGGCCAGTACACGGGGCGGGCGCTCGCCAATGGCCGCTATCAGCTGCGTGATCTGCTCGGCCAGGGCGGCATGGCCTCGGTGCACCTCGCGTACGACAGCGTGCTCGACCGGCAGGTCGCGATCAAGACACTTCACACCGATCTCGGTCGGGAACAGGCCTTCCGCGAGCGGTTCCGCCGCGAGGCCCAGTCCGTGGCCAAGCTCACGCACACCAACATCGTCTCGGTCTTCGACACCGGCGAGGACACCCTCGACGGCATGACGACGCCGTACATCGTCATGGAGTACGTCGAGGGCCGCCCGCTCGGCTCGGTGCTCGACGAGGACGTGCACCAGCAGGGCGCGATGCCCGCCGACAAGGCGCTGAAGATCACCGCGGACGTGCTCGCCGCGCTGGAGATCAGCCACGAGATGGGGCTGGTCCACCGGGACATCAAGCCGGGCAACGTGATGATGACCAAGCGCGGCGTGGTCAAGGTCATGGACTTCGGCATCGCCCGCGCCATGCAGTCCGGTGTGACGTCGATGACGCAGACCGGCATGGTCGTCGGCACCCCGCAGTACCTCTCGCCGGAACAGGCCCTCGGCCGCGGTGTGGACGCCCGCTCCGACCTGTACTCGGTCGGCATCATGCTGTTCCAACTGGTCACCGGGCGGCTGCCGTTCGAAGCGGACTCGCCGCTGGCCATAGCGTATGCGCACGTCCAGGAGGAGCCGCCGGTTCCGTCCTCGGTCAACCGCGCGCTGCCCCCGGCCGTGGACGCGCTGATCGCCCGCGCGCTGAAGAAGAACCCGAACGAGCGCTTCCCCAGCGCCGAGGCCATGCGCGACGAGTGCCTGCGCGTGGCGTCGTCCTTCCAGGCCGCCCCGCCGAGCATCGTGCCGGGCACGCAGGCCCCGAGCGGCGCGGGCGTCGGCTCGGCCGTGTTCCCGCCGGTCGACCAGGCGACCCCGGCGCCGTCGGGCCAGGTGCAGACGCCGTACCAGCCGACCCCGCCCCCGAACCCGTACGGCACGCCCGCCCCGGGGGCGCCGTCCCAGGCCTACGGCTACCCGCAGCAGGGCGGCTACCAGACGCCGTCCCCCGCCGCGTACTCGCCGCAGCCGGGTCCGTCGACCCCGCCTCCGTACAACCTCTCGCCGCAGACCGCGCAGGTCTCCGCGGGCGGCGGCAAGAGCAACAAGCCCATGATCATCGGCTCGATCGTGGTGTCCGTCGTCGCGGTCGGCGGTCTGATCGCGGCCCTGCTGATGAACAACGGCGGCGAGGACGACCAGGGCGGCGGGGGCAGCAGCGCGAGTGCGTCGGCCTCGGCCGCCAAGAAGCCGGGCTACCGCGGGCCGGACACCTCGAGGACGATCGACACCGAGGAGTGCACGGAGCCGCAGGAGTCGTACAACGACCCCGACAAGATCCGGATGCCCGACTTCAAGTTCAAGAACATCACCTCGGTCAAGGCCTGCCTCCAGGCGGCCGGCTGGGGGAAGAAGATCAAGAACGTGGACGAGAACACGTACGGCGACGGCACGATCATGAACCAGTTCCCGTCCGCCGACACCGACGTGGACCCGAAGGACATGCCCGAGATCGAGCTCGGCGTCTCCACGGGCAACCCGCCGGCCTGATCCGCCCGCGCGAAGGGCCCGGCAGCCGAGGCTGCCGGGCCCTTCGCATGGCCGGTGCGCGGACGCGCTACAGGTACGGCCCGCCCGTGCGGCCGGCCGAACGGCCGCCCGGGGGCTGCTCGTCGAGGCCGTCATGCCCGACGCCCGGCGGCAGGGCGCGGCGCATCTGCTCCAGCTGGGCGCGGGCCGCCATCTGCTGGGCGAACAGCGTCGTCTGGATCCCGTGGAAGAGACCCTCCAGCCAGCCGACCAGCTGGGCCTGCGCGATGCGCAGCTCCGCGTCGCTCGGGGTCGTCTCGTCCGTGAAGGGCAGGGAGAGCCGCTCCAGCTCCTCGACCAGCTCGGGCGCCAGACCGTCCTCCAGCTCCTTCACCGAGCTGGCGTGGATCTCCTTGAGCCGGACCCGGCTGGCCTCGTCCAGGGGAGCCGCGCGCACTTCCTCCAGAAGCTGCTTGATCATGCTGCCGATCCGCATGACCTTCGCGGGCTGCTCCACCTGTTCCGTGACCGGGGTCTCGCGGGAGTCCTCGTCACCGCCGCCGCCACTGAGCGCCATGCCGTCCTGGCCCACGACCAGGATCTGCGGGTTCTCCGGCGACCTTTCGTTCCTCGGCATCTCCATGCCGCCATTCTCTCGCACGCCTGCACCTCACCTCCGTGGTGCCCCCGCGGGAGGCTGATCCACCGTGTTGGAGGAGACGTGTGAGTGACGCCGCGGGTTGCTCACCAACGGGTGAATCCGGCTCCCGGTCAGGTGCGGCGGCCGGACGCGATTCCGCCTGTCGGCCGAACCCGGAGTGCCGGACGTGTGGGGCGGTGTGAGGCTGATTGCCTCGATCCGACCGAACTTGCCGATCTTGCCCTACCGGGCACGGCGGGAGGGGGTCACCAACGTGACTCCATGGCAACGCGCACTGCGGGCGACGGGACTGGTGGTCGCCCTGGGGGCGGGTGCGGTCGTCTCACCGTACGGGGCAGGCGTCTCGTACGGAGCTGTCCAGTCCGTCCGGTCGTACGACGACCCGGGCGGAGGGGCCCTCGCCGCCCCGTCCGACCCGTCCCCCGCGGGCGAGCCTTCGCGGGCCGGGAGCCGGGCCGGTGAGGGGCGGGAGCGGCCGGGGCGGCCGCGGGACCCCGAGGAGGAGCGCGGCGCCGGTGAGGCCACCGCCGCGCCCGAGGAGTCCCGGGAAGCCGTTCCCGAGCCCTCCGCCCCGACGGAGCAGCCCGTACGGGAGGCCGCCGCCGCGCGCGCCGACCGCCCCGTCGGACCGGTCCTGCGCATCCTGCCGCTGGGCAGCGGCCTGGTGCTGATCGGCCTCGGCCTGGGCCTCGCCTTCTTCGCCCTGCGGCTGCGGCGGGTCTAGGGCGCGCGGGGCAGGCGGGGCTGTGCGGACACGTCCTGAGCCTGTCGGCCGGGGCGGGGCTGCCGGTACCTCAGGCGCCCTGCGGGGTGATCAGCAGCACCTTGCCGATGTGGCCGCTCTCCTCCACGACCCGGTGGGCGGCGGCCGCCTCCGGCATCGGGAGCTCGCGGTCGACGACCGGGCGCAGGTGGCCGCCGGCGAACAGGGGCCAGACGTGTTCCCGCACGGCCGCGACGATGGCCGCCTTCTCCTCCAGCGGCCGGGCGCGCAGGGACGCCGCCGTGATGGCGGCGCGCTTGGCGAGCAGGGCGCCGATGTTCAGCTCGCCCTTGATGCCGCCCTGCATTCCGATGATCGCGAGACGGCCGTTGACGGCGAGAGCCTTGACGTTGCGCTCCAGGTACTTGGCGCCCATGTTGTCGAGGATGACGTCGGCACCGGCGCCGTCCGTGGCCTTGCGGACCTCCTCGACGAAGTCCTGCTCGCGGTAGTTGACCAGGATGTCGGCGCCCAGTTCGGCGCACCGGTCGAGCTTCTCCTTCGTACCGGCCGTGACCGCCACCCGCGCGCCGACGGCCTTGGCCAGCTGGATCGCCATCGTGCCGATGCCGCTGGAGCCGCCGTGCACGAGCAGCGTCTCGCCCGGGCGCAGGTGGGCGATCATGAAGACGTTCGACCAGACCGTGCAGGTCACCTCGGGCAGGGCCGCGGCCTGCGTCAGGGCGATGCCCTCGGGCACGGGCAGCAGCTGTCCGGCGGGCACGACCACCTGCTCGGCGTAGCCGCCGCCGGAGAGCAGCGCGCACACCTCGTCGCCCACGTTCCAGCCGGAGACCCCGGGGCCGATCTCGGCGATCCGCCCGGAGCACTCCAGGCCGGGGTAGGGCGACGCGCCGGGCGGCGGGTCGTAGAAACCCTGCCGTTGCAGTATGTCGGCCCGGTTGACGGCACCGGCCGCCACCTCGACCAGGACCTCGCCCTCGCCGGGCACGGGATCCGGGACCTCGTCCCAGACCAGCGCCTCGGGCCCACCAGGTTCGGGAATCGTGATCGCATGCATGAAGGGGACGGTACTCCTCGGTCGCCGGACCGACTCCACTCCGCCCCCGGGCCGGCTCCGCCTCCGTCCTTGGTCCGGTCCCGGCCGAAATCCATGTGCGGGACCGATGAGTTTGCGCGACGGTGAAGGTCTCCCCATGCGTAGCCCACGTACTCGGAAGGACCCGACACATGAGCACGCAGACGTCCGGCCTGGCGATCGAGACCGCGGGCCTGGTGAAAACCTTCGGCGAGACGAGGGCCGTCGACGGGGTGGACCTGTCCGTGCCCGCGGGCACGGTCTACGGCGTCCTCGGCCCGAACGGCGCGGGCAAGACCACCACCGTGAAGATGCTCGCCACGCTGCTCCGGCCGGACGGCGGCGAGGCCCATGTCTTCGGCCACGACATCGTCCGCGAGGCCGACGAGGTGCGCGGCCGGGTGAGCCTCACCGGGCAGTACGCGTCGGTGGACGAGGACCTCACCGGCACCGAGAATCTGGTCCTGCTGGGCCGGCTGCTGGGCCACCACAAGAAGGCCGCCCGGGACCGCGCCGCCCAGCTCCTGGAGGCCTTCGGGCTCACCGAGGCGGCCGGGAAGCAGGTCAAGCAGTACTCGGGCGGCATGCGGCGCCGCATCGACATCGCCGCGTCCATCCTCAACACCCCCGACCTGCTGTTCCTCGACGAGCCGACGACCGGCCTCGACCCGCGCAGCCGCAACCAGGTGTGGGACATCGTGCGGGCCGTCGTCTCCCAGGGCACCACCGTGCTGCTGACCACGCAGTATCTGGACGAGGCCGACCAGCTGGCGTCCCGGATCGCCGTCATCGACCGCGGCCGGGTGATCGCCGAGGGCACCAAGGGCGAGCTGAAGTCGTCCGTCGGTGCCGGATCCGTCCATCTGCGGCTGAGGGATCCGGACCGGCGGGACCTGGCGGCGGACCTGCTGCGCCGGACCCTCGACGCACAGGTGCAGCTGGAACACGACCCGGTGGCCCTGACCGCCCGCCTCGGTGCGGCCGCGAACGCCGACAACGCCGCCCAGCAGGCGTCCCGCGCGCTGAGCGAGCTGGCCCACGCCGGGATCACCGTCGACAACTTCTCACTGGGCCAGCCCAGCCTGGACGAGGTGTTCCTCGCCCTCACCGGGCACGACACACACGACTCCTCCGACCACTCCGACGACCCGAAGGACGAGGTGGCGGCATGAGTACCGCGACGACCACCGAGAGCAAGGAACTCGCCCCGGTCAGCGCCGAATCCCTCGCCGCGCTGCTCGTCTCCAAGGAGCGTCCGCCCCGGCCCAGCGCCTGGTCGACCTCGATGACCTTCGGCTGGCGGGCGATCCTCAAGATCAAGCACGTGCCGGAGCAGCTCTTCGACGTCACGGCGTTCCCGATCATGATGGTGCTGATGTACACGTACCTGTTCGGCGGGGCGCTGGCCGGCTCGCCGAAGGAGTACATCCAGTTCCTGCTGCCGGGCATCCTCGTGATGTCGGTCGTGATGATCACGATGTACACGGGCGTCTCGGTCAACACCGACATCGAGAAGGGCGTCTTCGACCGGTTCCGCAGCCTGCCGATCTGGCGGCCCTCGACGATGGTCGGCTATCTGCTCGGCGACGCCCTGCGGTACACGATCGCGTCCGTCGTGATGCTCACCGTCGGCATCATCCTCGGCTACCGGCCGGACGGCGGCATCGGCGGTGTGCTCGCCGGAATCGCCCTGCTGGTGCTCTTCTCGTTCGCCTTCTCGTGGATCTGGACCATGTTCGGGCTGATGCTGCGCTCCGAGAAGTCGGTGATGGGCGTCAGCATGATGGTGATCTTCCCGCTCACCTTCCTGTCCAACGTCTTCGTCGACCCGAAGACCATGCCGGGCTGGCTCCAGGCCTTCGTCAACAACAGCCCCATCACGCATCTGGCGTCGGCGGTGCGCGGACTGATGGGCGGCGACTGGCCGACCGCCGAGGTCGCCTGGTCGCTGGGCTGGGCCGGACTGTTCGTGCTGGTCTTCGGGCCGATCACGATGCGGCTGTACAACCGGAAGTAGCCGTGGGGCCTTGGCCGGCCGTCGCGCACGGGGTGAGTGCGTGGCGGCCGGCCTCTCGTCCTGCCGGTCAGCTGCGGGGCATCGGCGGCAACGGCCGGACGTCGGGCGCGACCTGTGAGCCGGGCGTCGCCCGCACGATCGTGATGAGCCGGTCCGTCAGCTCCAGCGTCCCGACGGCCGGATCGTCGTAGCCGAGCACCCGGTGACCGCGTATGACGCTCACCACCAGGTCGGTGATCTCCCGCGGGGTCTTGCCCACCTCGGCCTTGACCACCGGCCGTTCGACGATGTCGAGCCCGCTGCCCTGCTGGATGAGGTCCTCCATCACCATGCCCGCGGAGGGGCTGAGCACCGACAGGCCGAGCAGACGGCCGGCGGCGCTGGCACTGGTGATGACCGCGTCGGCGCCCGACTGCTTCAGCAACGGCGCGTTCTCCTCCTCGCGCACCGCGGCCACGATGTTCGCCCCGCGGTTGAGCTGCCGGGCCGTCAGCGCCACCAGGACCGCCGTGTCGTCGCGCTGCGTGGCGATGATGATCTGGCGCGCCCTGTGCACCTCGGCGCGCTTCAGCACCTCACTGCGCGTCGCGTCCCCGACGATGCCCGCGTAGCCCTCGGCGGTCGCGGCGTCGATCACCTTCGAGCTGGGGTCGACCACGACGACCTGTTCCTTCTTCAGGCCCGTCGCGCAGACGGTCCGGATCGCCGACCTGCCCTTCGTGCCAAAGCCGATGACGACGGTGTGATCGCGCAACGTGGACCTCCAACGATTCAGCCGCCACTCCTCCCGCGTGCGTTCGGTGAGGGCTTCGAGCGTGGTGCCGACCAGGATGATCAGGAACAGCACGCGCAGGGGCGTGATGATGAGGATGTTCGTGAGCCGGGCGGCGTCACCGGCCGGGGTGATGTCGCCGTAACCGGTGGTGGAGAGGGTGACGGTCGCGTAGTAGAACGCGTCGAGGAGAGTGAGGCCGCCGCCCGCGTTGTCGTTGTAGCCGTCGCGATCGAGGTAGACGATCAGTGCGGTCACCACGAGGACCACGAGCGCCATGGAGAGCCGCTTGGCGACCTGGCGGATCGGGTGCTCCACCACTTTCCTCGGGAGTTTCACCCGATGGGTCACCAGATGCTCGTCCGCCTGGCGGGCGATCGCGTCCTGGCCCGGAAGTTTCACGTGAAACACACCCCGATTCCCCCGGACGCCCAGGGCAGGTCGAGCAGTTCCGCCTCCTGCCCCGCGCGGGCACCGCCCGGGGGCACGACCGCCAGGGCGTCGGCCGCCGCGATGCCGCGCAGCATGGCCGGTCCGTTGTAGTGCAGCGGCACGGCCTGGTCACCCCGCAGGACGACGGGGACGAGCCGCGTGTCGTACGGGTGCCCGTGCACGGCGTCCCTGAGCGGCAGCGTGTACGGCTCCGGGGCCGGGCGGGCCGCGAGGGTCCGCAGCAACGGCTCGGCGAGCGTCAGCAGCCCGGAGACGGCGGCGAGCGGGTTGCCCGGCAGGCCGACGAGGTGCTGGGACTCGCTGATGCGGGCCAGCAGCATGGGGTGGCCGGGGCGCACCTTGACGCCGTCCACGAGGAGTTCGGCACCGATGCGACGCAGCGTGGGGTGGACGTGGTCGACGGGTCCCGCGGCGGTGCCGCCGGTGGTGACGACGACATCGGCGTCGGACGTGGTGATCGCCCGGTGCAGGGCGTCGGCGTCGTCGCCGATCCGTCGTACGGCCGCGACCTCGGCGCCGAGCGCCCGCAGCCAGGGCGGCAGCATCGGGCCGAGCGCGTCCCGGATCAGACCGTCGTGCGGCCGTCCCTCGGTGAGCAACTCGTCGCCGAGGACGAGGACTTCGGCGCGAGGGCGGGGGACGGCGCTGACGGTGTCGTACCCGGCCGCCGCGGCGAGCCCGAGTACGGCCGGGGTCACCAGGGCGCCGACGGGGAGCAACTGGTCGCCGCTGCGGCACTCCTGGCCGCGAGGGCGGATGTCCTGGCCGGGGACGACGTCCCTGGTCGCGTACAGGCGGCCCTTGTCGTCGGTGCGGCCGTGCTCGCTGCGCAGAACGGCGGTGGTGTCCGGGGGGATGCGGGCGCCGGTGGCGATCCGGACGGCCTCGCCGTCGGTCAGGGGCCCGGGCGTGGCGTGCCCGGCCAGGACGCCTTCGTCCCGGACGTCCCAGGGGGCGGGCCCGGCGACCGCCCAGCCGTCCATCGCGGAGGTGTCGAAGGAGGGGAGGTCTGTGAGGGCGTCGAGGGGCGCGGCCAGGCTGAGGCCGAGGGCGGCTTCGAGAGGCACGGAGACGGGCCGGCGGCGGGTGGGCCGGGCGAGGCTCCGGGCGGCGCGTTCGGCGGTGGCCCGGGCCTCCGGCCAGGGGGTGGCGCGGTGGCGGGTGTCCGGCCGGGGAGAGGTCTCCGGCGGGCCTGAGGTCCGGCGGCTGTCCGTCTCGCCTCGTCCGGTGGGGCCGGGCAGATCGTCGCTGTTGTTCACGAGGGCGAGCACCTCCTCGACGTCGAGGTCCTCGGCGTCCTCACCGGCGCGTGTGCCGTGCGGGGTCATCCGGCGTCCGGGCGGGTGTCGGGCGTCGCGTCGGGGGCGACGTCGGGCTGGCGCGGGGTGCCGGAGGTCTGGGCCTCCGCGGTACTTTCCTCCGCCCAGCGAGTGGCGAGGGCCGCGGCCTTGCGAGCGGCCTCGGCGACCGCCTCGGGGCCGCCGCCCGCCCGTGCGGCCGCGTAGCCGACGAGGAAGGTGGTCAGCGGCGCCGCCGGCCGGTCCACACCGTGGGCGGCGTCGCGGGCGAGGTCGAGCAGCAGGCGGGCGTCGACGTCGAGGTCGATCCCCAGGTCGTCCTTGACTGCGGAAATCCATTCATCCAACACGTGCCCATGCTCCCTGATACGTGCCCTGGCGGTGGCGATGTCGTCCCAGGTGTCGCAGTCGAAGGACGCGACGGGGTCGGAGATGCGGGTGAGGTCCAGCTCGGCGATCAGCCGCCGCAGCGGGAGACCGGTGAGACCGTCGTGCCGGCCGGAGAGGAGCGCGAGCCCCTCGCGCAGCCGAGAGGCGTCGTAGGCGGCCACGAGTGGCTGGTCACGGCCCTCGGGGTCGGTCAGCAGCACGCCGTCGGCGGCGCTCGTCCGGAGCGTGCTCAGGAGCCGGTCCACCGTGTGCTCCCGCAGGAACGGCAGATCGGCGGAGAGCACCACGACGTGCTCCGCCGTGGTGTTCCGGAGCCCGGCGTCGAGAGCGGCGAGCGGGCCGCCGCCGGGCGGGTCCTCCTGGGCCCAGGTCACGGGCCGGGCTGTCGGCCGGGGCGCGGCGACGACGACGGTGGCGCGGGCGCCCGCGCACGCGGCGAGCACCCGGTCGAGCAGGGCCCGGCCGCCCACGCGCACACCGGGTTTGTCCGCGCCGCCGAGGCGCCGGGCGGCACCGCCGGCGAGCACGACGGCGTCGTACGCGGCGGGGTCCGGCCCGCGCGCGGGGCCGGTGCCGGTGCCGGATTCACCGGGGGGCTGGTAGGCGGTCACCCCCTGAGTATGCGTGCCCCCGCGATCACAAGGAACGCGGGGGAACCGACACGATCAAGGGCACCAGCTCACGGGCGGAACAGGAATCACAGCATCCGTCCTTCCGGACCGGACCGGAGACCACAGCGTCCGTCCTTCCGGACCGGACCGGACCGGAGATCACAGCGTCCGCAGCAGTACCGCCGGCTGTTCCACGCAGTCCGCCACGTAACGCAGGAAGCCGCCCGCCGTGCCGCCGTCGCACACCCGGTGGTCGAAGGTGAGCGAGAGCTGGACGACCTGCCGCACCGCCAGCTCGCCCTCGTGCACCCACGGCTTGGGCACGATGCGGCCGACGCCGAGCATGGCCGCCTCGGGGTGGTTGATGATCGGTGTGGAGCCGTCGACGCCGAAGACGCCGTAGTTGTTCAACGTGAAGGTCCCGCCGGTGAGTTCCGCGGGCGTCAGCGTCCCGGTCCGGCCCGCCTCGGTCAGCCGGGCGAACTCCGCGGTCAGCGACTCGGCGTCGCGCGCGTGCGCGTCCCGGACGACCGGGACGACCAGGCCCCGGTCGGTCTGCGCGGCGAAGCCCAGGTGCACGTGCTCGAACCGGACGACCTCCCTGGCCTCCGCGTCCACCGTGGAGTTGAGCTCGGGGAAGCGGGCGAGGGCCGCCGTGCAGATCCGGGCCAGCAGGGCCAGGAGAGAGATCTTGGGACCACTGGCCGCGTTCATGGCCGTGCGCGCCCGCATGAGCTCCGTGGCGTCGGCGTCCACCCAGCAGGTGGCGTCCGGGATCTCGCGGCGGCTGCGCGTGAGCTTGTCGGCGACGGCGCCCCGGATGCCCTTGAGCGGCGTGCGGATCTCGCCGTGGGCCGCTGCCGCGGTGGGCTGCGGCGCGGGGGCCGTGCCCGTCGCCTGCGGCACGGCGGCGTGCGGCTCCGGCGCGCCCGCTCGGGCAGCGGCACGCAAGGCGTACTCGACATCTGCCCGCAGGATCAGCCCGTCGGGGCCGGACCCGGTCAGCTCCCGCAGGTCGAGGCCGTTCTGCCGGGCCAGGCGGCGGACCAGGGGCGAGATCACGGGGACGGGACCGTCCTCGGTCCCGGGGACACCCGCCTGCCCGTTCACCGCCGCCGGGCCGCCGCCCTGCTCGGTCGTCACCGCCCGGGAGCCCGCCGCGGACGCACCGGACACCGGCCTCTGCTGCCGCACCCTGCGGCGCCGCGCGGGCGCCTCGGACGTGCCGTATCCGACCAGTACGTTCCCGGAAGCCTCGGCGTCGGCGGACTTCGCGTCCCCGGCACCGGACGCCGGCCGCTCCCCCACCGCCACCGTGATCAGCGGCGCCCCGACGGGCAGTTCCGTGCCCTCCTCGCCGAAGCGCGCAGTGACCACACCGCCGTAGGGGCAGGGCACCTCGACCATCGCCTTGGCCGTCTCGACCTCGACGACCGGCTGGTCGACGGCGACCACGTCGCCGACCTCGACCAGCCAGCGCACGATCTCCGCCTCGGTGAGCCCCTCGCCCAGGTCGGGCAGCTTGAACTCGAGCACCTGTGCCATCAGCTCTCGGCCTCCCACTGAAGACGCCCCACGGCGTCCAGGATCCGGTCCACACCGGGCAGGTGGTGGCGCTCCAGCATCGGCGGCGGATACGGGACGTCGAACCCGGCCACGCGCAGCACCGGCGCCTCCAGGTGGTGGAAGCAGCGCTCCGTGACCCGCGCCGCGATCTCCCCGCCCGGGCCGCCGAAGGAGCCCGACTCGTGGACGACGACCGCGCGTCCCGTCCGCCGCACCGAGGCGCACACCGTCTCGTCGTCGAACGGCACCAGGGAGCGCAGATCGACGACTTCGAGATCCCAGCCCTCGGCCCGGGCCGCCTCAGCCGCCTCCATGCAGACGGGGACGGACGGCCCGTACGTGATGAGCGTGGCGCTCCGCCCCGAGCGCCGCACCACCGCGCGGCCAATCGGTTCCACGGGCGCCGGCTCCTCGGGGTTCCAGGAGTCCTTCGACCAGTACAGCCGCTTGGGCTCCAGGAAGACGACCGGGTCGTCGGAGGCGATCGCGGCGCGCAGCAGCCCGTAGGCGTCGGCGACGGTGGCCGGCGTGACGACATGGAGCCCCGGAGTCGCCATGTAGTACGCCTCGGAGGAGTCGCTGTGGTGCTCGACGCCGCCGATGCCGCCGCCGTAGGGAACGCGGATGGTGATCGGCAGGGGCATCCTGCCGCGGGTGCGGTTGCGCATGCGGGACACGTGCGAGATGAGCTGTTCGAACGCCGGGTAGGCGAACGCGTCGAACTGCATCTCCACGACCGGGCGCAGGCCGTACATCGCCATGCCGACGGCCGTGCCGAGGATGCCCGCCTCGGCCAGCGGGGTGTCCGTGCAGCGGTCCTCGCCGAACTCCTTGGCGAGTCCGTCGGTGACGCGGAAGACGCCGCCGAGGGTGCCGACGTCCTCGCCCATGACGTGCACGGCGGGGTCGGCGGCCATGGCGTCGCGCAGCGCGCGCGTGAGGGCCTGCGCCATGGTGGCCGGCTTGACGGCGACGGTGGTCATCGGTGCGTCCCCTCCGACTCGCTCCCGGCCTCCAGCTCGGCCCGCAACTGGTCCTGCTGCTCGCGCAGTTGGGGGGTGGGCTCGGCGTAGACGTGGGCGAACAGGTCCATGGGGTCGAGCGCCGGGTCCTGGTTCATGTGTGCGCGCAGGTCGGCGGCCATCGCCTCGGCGGCGTCCCGTGCGGCCTGCTTTGCGGCCTCGTCGAGCAGGCCGCGCGCGGTCAGCTCCCGCTCCAGCAGCTGGATCGGGTCGTGCTCGCGCCAGGTCTCCACCTCGGCGTCGCCGCGGTAGCGGGTCGCGTCGTCGGCGTTGGTGTGGGCGTCCACCCGGTAGGTGATGGCCTCCACGAGG
This sequence comes from Streptomyces sp. NPDC016851, assembly GCF_055562795.1. NCBI lineage: Bacteria > Bacillati > Actinomycetota > Actinomycetes > Kitasatosporales > Streptomycetaceae > Streptomyces > Streptomyces sp. NPDC016851. The sequence continues at coordinate 116,268 of NZ_JBVHEP010000001.1, read as the reverse complement.
GTGGGGCCGCCGCCCGCGCGCGCGTGGCGCACGGCGTCGCTCAGCACCTCGTGCACGGCGGCGGCGTCGTTGCCGTCGACCAGGCGGCCGGGCATGCCGTAGCCGACGGCCTTGTGGGCCAGCGACGGGGCCGCGGTCTGCTTGGCGAGCGGGACGGAGATCGCGAAGCCGTTGTTCTGGACGAGGAAGACCACCGGGGCCTGCCAGACGGCGGCGAAGTTGAGCGCCTCATGGAAGTCGCCCTCGCTGGTGCCGCCGTCGCCGACCATGGCCAGCGCGACGACGTCGTCGCCCTTGAGGCGGGCGGCGTGCGCGAGGCCCACGGCGTGCGGCAGCTGGGTGGCGAGCGGGGTGGACAGGGGCGCGACCCGGTGTTCGTAGGGGTCGTAGCCGGTGTGCCAGTCGCCGCGCAGCAGCGTGAGCGCCTCGACGGGGTCCACACCGCGGGCCACGACGGCGAGCGTGTCGCGGTAGCTGGGGAAGAGCCAGTCCCGCTCCTCCAGCACGAGCGCGGCGGCGATCTCGCAGGCCTCCTGGCCGGTGGTGGAGGGGTAGACGGCGAGGCGGCCCTGCTTGGTGAGCGCGGTGGCCTGGGCGTTGTAGCGGCGACCGCGGACCAGCTGCGCGTACAGCGTGCGCAGCAGCTCGGGGTCGGCCTTCGCGGCCGCCTCGGTGCCGAGGACGCGGTACGGCTCGGCGTCGGGCAGCAGCGGCGCGGGGTCCGTGCGGGGCTGCCAGGCGGGCGGCGGGGTCGGCCGGTACGCGCCCCGCTGCTCCATGACCGTCATGACGGCACCTCCTCGTGGGGAGCGGCTTCGTGCAGGCGCGTCGGCTGTGATGCGCCTCACCTACCGATTGTTCGGTCGTCGGCACAATTTGGCTACGGGTGGCCTCAGGCTGTGGACAAACGGTTCTCCACAGCCTGAGATGGACGCAGTACGTCCATGCGAGGGAGGCGGGCGCAGGTGGCATCTGAACAAATGGCCGAGAGCCAGGACGACAGCAGCCTGCCGCCACCGCCGCGTCCGCTCGACGCCATCGACCAGGACATCCTGCGCATGCTCCAGGCGGACGGCCGCGCCTCGATACGGTCGGTCGCCGAGCGGGTCCACGTCTCGCGCGCCAACGCCTACGCCCGCATCAACCGGCTCGTCGAGGACGGTGTCATCCGCGGCTTCGGCGCCCGCGTCAACCACGAACGGGCAGGTCAGGGAACATCCGCCTACATCACCCTGAAGATCGTGCAGAACTCCTGGCGCACGGTGCGCGAGGAGCTCAGACAACTGCCCGGCGCCTCGCACATCGCCCTGGTGGGCGGTGATTTCGACGTGCTGCTGCTGGTGCACGTGTCCGACAACCGGGCGCTGCGCGAGCTGGTGCTGACCCGGCTCCAGGCGATCGAGCAGGTGCTCAGCACGCGCACGCTGCTGGTGTTCGAGGAGGAGGACCTGGAGCCGCAGGGCTGAGCTCAGGCGCTCTTGCGGAGCCCGCCGAACGCCAGCCGCACCACCGCGTCGGCCACCTCGCGCTCGTTCATGCCGCGCCCGCCCGGCTTGTACCACTCGACGATCGAGTTGATCATGCCGAAGACCAGCCGGGTCACCAGCCGGACCTCTATGTCGCCGCGCACGTCCCCGTCCGCGGCGGCGGCCTTGAGCAGGTCGGCGACCCGGTGGTCGAATTCGCGGCGGCGGTCCAGGGCCCACCGCTCGGTGTCCGTGTTGCCGCGCACGCGCAGCAGGAGGGTCACATAGGGCAGTTCGGCTATGAGGACCTCGACCATGCGCCGCACGACGTACTCCAGGCGCTCGGCGGCGCGCCCCACGCGCGCGTGCTCCTCGTCGAGGATCCCGAAGAGGCCGTCCAGGGCCCGGCTCACGGCACGGCGCAGCAGCTCCTCCTTGCCGGCGACGTGGTGGTAGATCGACGACTTGGAGATGCCGGCCGCCTTGGAGAGGTGCTCCATGGAGGTGCCGTCGTAGCCGCGCTCGTTGAACACCCGGACGGCGACGGACAGCAGCGTGTCCGGGGTGTAGGTGTCGCGCTTGGCGGTGGTCATGAGGCGGTGCCCTCCCGCTTGTCGGAGGCGTGGGCGTGGCGGTACAGCGCGAGGGACGGCGCGTAGCGCCCCGAGGGGTCGCGCAGGTGCAGGTCGTCCAGGAGGGCGTAGGCCCAGGAGCGGCCGAGCCTGCGGCTCCACTCGAAGGGGCCCAGGGGGTAGTTGACGCCGAGGCGCATCGCGGTGTCGACGTCCTCCTCGGTGGCCACGCCCTTGGCGACGGCGTCGTGCGCCAGGTCGATGATCCGCGCGACCGTCCGGGCGACGATCATGCCGGGCACGTCACCGATGACGGTGACCTTCTTGCCGAGCGCCTGGAACAGGCCGATGGCCTCGGCGAGGGTCTGCGGGGACGTGTCCTGGGAGGCGGACAGGGCGATCCGGGTGGCCTTGCGGTAGTCCAGGGCGAGGTCGAAGTAGACGACGTCCCGGAACTCCACGGAGGTCTGTCCGTCGGCGAGGGCGAGCTGGCCGCCGCTCGGCAGCACCAAGCGGGTGCCGTTGTCGTCCTCCTCGTCGCGGACCGGGATGCCCGCCTCACGGATCAGCGCGAGCAGGTCACCGGCCGGGCCCAGGTCGCCCTCGGCGACGACGTACGCGGGCGGCTGCCGCTTCTCCGCCGTGTCGGGTTCCGGGCGCTCGGCGCCGTCCCGGTGGTCGTACCAGCCGTGGCCGGTCTTGCGGCCCAGTCGGCCGGACTCGACCAGGCGGCGCTGGGCGAGGGACGGCGTGAAGCGCACGTCCTGGAAGAAGGACTCCCAGACCGACCGCGTGACGGCCTCGTTGACGTCCTGGCCGATCAGGTCGGTCAGCTCGAACGCGCCCATCCGGAAGCCGCCCGACTCGCGCAGCACGGCGTCGATGGTGGCCGGGTCGGCGCCCTGCGCCTCGTACACCGCGAAGGCCTCGGCGTAGAAGGGCCGGGCGATGCGGTTGACGATGAAGCCGGGGGTGTCCGCGCAGGCGACCGGCGTCTTGCCCCAGGCGCGGGCGGTCTCGTACGCGCGCGTGGCGTACGTGACGTCCGTGGCGAACCCGGAGACGACCTCGACCAGCGGCAGCAGCGGGGCGGGGTTGAAGAAGTGCAGGCCGACGAAGCGGCCGGGGACGCGCAGGGCGCCGCCGATGGCGGTGACGGACAGGGACGAGGTGTTGGTGGCGAGCAGGCAGTCGTCGTCGACGATGCCCTCAAGCCCGCGGAACAGGTCCTGCTTGACGTCCAGCCGCTCCAGGACCGCCTCGACGACCAGGGCGCAGTCCGCCAGCTCGGAGAGGTCTTCGGCGGGCAGCAGCCGGGCGCGGGCGGCGTCCCGGTCGGCGCCGGTGAGCCGGTCCTTCGCGACGAGCCGGTCCAGTCGGGCGCCGATCGCGTCGGCGGCCTCCCGTGCGCGCCCGGGGATGGTGTCGTACAGCCGTACGGGATGGCCCGCGACCAGCGCGACCTGGGCGATTCCCTGGCCCATGGTGCCGGTGCCGACGACGGCCACGGGGCTGCTGAGGTCGAGTGCTGTCATGTGCGCGATCCTCCCGCACGGGGTTTTCCACAGATGCGGCGGACCCCCTTGAACCGACCGATCGTTCGGTTACTCTAGCTCTGTCCGAGTGTTCCTGCCCAGGTTTCTGCCCAGGTCATGAACTCGACGAGGAGTTCTTGAGACGAGGAGTTGGTCACCCATGACCGCCGCACTCTCGGCGCACGAGCTGATCGCCCGGCACCGGTCCACCCTCGACCAGGCGCTGGAAGCGATCCGCACGCGCGCGTACTGGTCCCCGCACCCCGAGCACCCCAAGGCCTACGGGGAGAACGGCAGCCTGGACGCGGCCGCGGGCAAGGCCGCCTTCGACGCCCTGCTCGGCACCCGCCTCGACCTCGGCCAGCCGGGCACGGACGACTGGGTGGGCGGCGAGACGTCCCCGTACGGCATCGACCTGGGCGTGACGTACCCGCACGCGGACCTCGACGTGCTGCTGCCCGCCATGAAGGCCGGGCAGCGGGCCTGGCGGGACGCGGGCGCCGAGCAGCGCGCGGTGGTCTGCCTGGAGATCCTCAAGCGCATCAGCGACCGGACGCACGAGTTCGCGCACGCGGTCATGCACACCTCCGGCCAGGCGTTCATGATGGCGTTCCAGGCGGGCGGGCCGCACGCGCAGGACCGCGGCCTGGAGGCGGTGGCCTACGCGTACGTGGAGCAGGTGCGCACGCCCGACAACGCCGAGTGGACCAAGCCGCAGGGCAAGCGCGACCCGCTGGCCATGACCAAGCAGTTCACGCCGGTCCCGCGCGGAATCGGCCTGGTGATCGGCTGCAACACCTTCCCGACGTGGAACGGCTACCCGGGCCTGTTCGCCTCCCTCGCCACCGGCAACGCGGTCCTGGTCAAGCCCCACCCGCGCGCGGTGCTGCCCCTCGCGCTCACCGTGCAGGTCGCCCGCGAGGTGCTCGCCGAGGCCGGCTTCGACCCGAACCTGATCGCGCTGGCCGCCGAGCGCCCCGACGAGGGCATCGCCAAGACGCTCGCGCTGCGCCCCGAGATCCGGATCATCGACTACACGGGCTCGACCTCCTTCGGCGACTGGCTGGAGGCCAACGCCCGCCAGGCGCAGGTCTACACGGAGAAGGCCGGCGTCAACACGGTCGTCGTCCACTCCACGTCCGACTACAAGGGCATGCTCTCCAACCTGGCGTTCTCGCTGTCCCTCTACAGCGGCCAGATGTGCACGACCCCGCAGAACCTGCTCGTCCCGCGCGAGGGCATCTCCACGGACCAGGGCCCGAAGACGTACGACGAGGTGGTCGCGGATCTCGCGAAGTCGGTGGACGGGCTGCTGGGCGACGATGCCCGGGCCAACGCGCTGCTGGGCGCGATCGTCAACCCGGACGTGAAGGCCCGGCTGGAGGCCGCGGCGGGGCTGGGCGAGGTCGCCCTGGCCTCCCGGGAGATCAGCAACCCGGACTTCCCGGGCGCGGTCGTCCGTACGCCGGTGATCGTGAAGCTGGACGGGGCCAAGCCGGACGCGGAGGCCGCGTACATGAGCGAGTGCTTCGGGCCGGTCTCCTTCGCCGTGGCGGTCGACTCGGCGGCGGACGCGGCGGAGTTGCTGCGGCGGACCGTCCGGGAGAAGGGCGCGATGACCGTCGGGGCGTACACGACCGACCCGGAGGTCGAGCAGGACGTGCGGGAGGTGTGCCTGGAGGAGGCGGCGCAGTTGTCGCTGAATCTCACGGGTGGGGTGTACGTGAACCAGACGGCCGCGTTCTCCGACTTCCACGGGTCGGGTGGAAACCCGGCGGCGAGTGCGGCGCTGTGTGACGGGGCGTTCGTCGCCAACCGGTTCAGGGTCGTCGAGGTGCGGCGGGAGGCCTAGGGCGTGTCCGCAAAGTCCCGTCGTCCGCCCGGAGGGCGGGCCCTGCGGCGTCCGGTGCGTGCTCTCGGCGTGCCGGGCGGACGCCCGCGTACTGGTTGTACGCGGGTGTTCGACCGGTGCGGCGAGAGTGCGTGCCGGGCGTCGCAGGGCAGGCGGGACTTTGCGGACACGCCCTAGGAGCTCGGGAGGTGCGGTGATGGCGCGGCTGCCGGTGCGTTGTGGTTCGTCGCGCAGTTCCCCGCGCCCCTGAGATCCACACCGCAGCTCCAGTGGTACAGGGTCATCGCCACACTGGTCGCGAGGTTGTAGCTGGAGACCTGAGGACGCATCGGCAGGGACAGCAGGTGGTCGGCCCGGGCGCGCAGTTCCGGTGACAGGCCCGTGCGTTCGGAGCCGAAGGCGAGGACGGCGTCGTCCGGGAGCTTCATGGCCCGGATGTCGTCGCCCTCCGGGTCCAGCGCGAACAGCGGGCCGGGCGGCAGGTCGGACACCTCCAGCCGTTCCACCGCCGTCGCGAAGTGCAGCCCGGCCCCGCCGCGTACGACCGTGGGGTGCCAGGGGTCGACCGTCCCCGTCGTCACCACGCCCGTCGCCCCGAAGCCGGCGGCCAGGCGGATCACCGCGCCCGCGTTGCCCAGGTTGCGCGGGTTGTCGAGGACGACGACGGGGGCCGTGCGGGGCGTGCACGCCAGCTTCCGGAGGTTGGACTCGCGGGAGGGCCGTACGGCCAGGGCGGCCACTGCGGTGGGGTGCGGGCGCGGGACGAACGACGCGTAGGTCTCATGCGGCACCTCCGTCAGCAGCCCGGCCAGCGCGTCCCGTACGTCCGGGGCCAGCTCGTCGGCGAGGGCGAGCGTGGCCGCCCGGTCGGCGGTGACCGCGACCGGCACCTCGGCGCCGAACCGCACGGCGTGCTTGAGGGCGTGGAAGCCGTCGAGCAGGACAGTGCTGCCGGCGAGCCGGCGCCAGAGGGTGACGGGGTCGGTCATGTCCCGAAGCCTACGTGCGTGGCCTCGGGGCGATCGTGCGTGTGCTGCTCGGGGGGCTGGGCGGGCCCGCCGCGCCGCAGCAGCCGGTCACGCGCGCGTGCCGCCCGGCCGCCCAGGCGGCGCAGGAAGGATGTCGGCAGGAACACCGCGTCCGCCGCGATCATCGCCAGCGAGAAGAACGGCAGTCCGAGCACGACGGCGATCACGGCGTGCTCGGTGATCATGAGCGCCAGCAGGACGTTCTTCACCCGCCGGTTGAACAGTGTGAACGGGAAGGCGACCTGCACGAGGACCGTCCCGTAGGTCACGAGCATCACCATCGTGCCGCTGGCGGTCAGCAGGCCGGCGAGCCCGGGCCAGGGCGAGAAGTACTCCAGGTGGAGCGGGTAGTAGACGGCGGTGCCGTCCTGCCAGCGGGAGCCCTGGATCTTGTACCAGCCGGCCGTCGCGTAGATCAGGCACGCCTCGGCCATGATCACGAACAGGGCGCCGTTGTGCACGACGTTCGCGACGACATCGAGCATGATCCGCGGCTCACCGGCCTTGGCTCGGCGCCCGGTCAGCCACCACAGCGCCTGCGCCGCCCACACGGTCCACAGCAGCGCCGGTATCAGCAGCTCGCCCTCCATCCGGCCGGACAGGGTCGCCCCGATCAGCAGGAACCCGAGCACACCCCACAGGGCAGGCCCGGTCCGGTCCGTGACCCGCTCGCCCCGCGTGTGTGCCGCCCGGGCGCGCGCGGCCCGTCGGGCGTCCAGCGACCACACCTGGGCGCAGCGCGTGAACACCAGATAGACCGACATCAGGTGCAGCACGTTGTCGCCGCCGTCGCCCATGAAGACGCTGCGGTTCTGGAGCGACAGCACGCCGACCATGAACAGCACCGACATCGTGCGGGTGCGCCAGCCCAGCATCAGCAGGGCACTGGCGAGGACGGCGAGCAGGTAGACGGTCTCGAACCAGATCCCGCCGTCCGACCACATGAGAGCGGTGAAGGCCTTGTTGGTCCCGATCAGCTGCTCGGCGAGACCCCAGCTCCAGGGCCCGTCGGGGCCGTAGAGCTCGTGGCGGTGGGGGAACTCGCGCAGCAGGAAGAGCAGCCAGGTCGCGCTGAAGCCGATGCGGATCACGGCGGTCTGGTACGGGCCGAGGGCGGCCTCGGTGACCCGGGCGATACCGCGCGAGACGGCCAGGGAGAAGCGGTTCACCGCACCCCACCCCCGGCCTCGTCCGCCGGCACCGGCCACCACGGCAGCTCCCGGTAGGCCGGCGTCGTGGACACCTTCTCCCGGCTCCACTTCGGCGGGGGCACGTTGCTGGTGCGGGAGCGGACCTGGACGCGTTCGATGACGCCACCGCCCCCGGTGGCGGCCCGCACGGCGTCGTCGCGGTCCAGGCGCAGCACCACGATCCGGCGCAGATACGACTCGGAGAGCGAGCCGCGCAGCCCCACCGGGCGGTTCTCGCCGTCGTGTGTCGCGAGGAAGAAGTCCCAGGCCCGGCGCAGCTCGTTCTGCTGGGTGTGGCTGGGCAGCAGGTTGCCGTCGATGGCCCGGCCGTCCTCCGCGGACAGGTCGTACCAGCCCGTGGTGAGGGTCCCGCCCTCCCCGTCCCGGACCTCGGCGCGGACCTGGATCGAGATGTTCTGCTGGAGCGGGTTCGGCGCGAAGAGCTTCCAGTTCTGCTCGAACTCCGGGTAGATCCAGTCGTCCACGGCCTTGCCGTGCTCCCGGGTGACGGTGTTCGGCGGCGCGACGTGCAGGAACGTCATCCCGAGGTGCGCACAGGCCCCGACCGCGACGACCGCGAGTGCCAGGACGACACCGATCTGGTAGCGGAGGGAGAGCGCGGCGATACCCGCACGGGGTCCGGCGGGCGGGTAGGGCTCGGCGGGCAGGTGCGGCTCGGCGGGCGGGTGCGGCTCGGCGGGCGGGTGCGGGTCAGCAAACCCGACGGACGGGGTGGACGCACCGGAAGCGGCCGGCGTGCCCGAAGCCGCAGGCGCGCCCGACTCGGCGGGAACACCGGGCGCGGTCGGCCCGTCCGGCCCCTCCGCCCCGTCCGGCCCGTGCCGGGCGTTCGAGCCTCCGTCGTACGCGTCCATTCAGCCCCGTCCACGATCCCGGTCCGTCGTTGTCGCCCGCCCGGTCACGAGGGCGTCGCACCGCCCGCGCCCCGCTGCGCGACGTCGGCACGGGCACCGTACTCAGGCCGCCCACCCGGGCACAGCCTCTTGCGCCGGTTCCGGCCGTGGCCGTCACCACACCACGGAACGCGACCCGAAGCCGGCCCGAAGCCGGCCGGGGGTCGACCGGAAGCCGACCGTACGGCGCCCGCGTCGACCGACGAGCGGTGATCCCTCTGGTCCACAGGGGTCCCCCGCAGGTTATCCACAGGACGCCCGGCCAGGTCACCCGCAGGAGTGACACCCTACGGCTCCCTCCCGCACACCCATTCCCTTCTTCTAGAACCTGTTCTACCTTGCGCTCCGTCAGCTCCAGTCAGCTCGAGGGACCGGCCGGAAGGACAGGCACCGTGGACTTCACCTTCACCGAGGAGCAGCAGGCGGCGGCCGAGGCGGCGAAGGGCGTGTTCGCCGGGGTCGCGCCGGACACCGTGCCCAGCCCCGCCCTCACCCCGGGCGCCGTCGCCGACACCTTCGACCGCGCCCTGTGGGCCAGGCTCGCCGACGCCGATCTGCTGAGCCTGCTGCTGGACGCGCGCCACGGCGGGGCCGGCCTGGAAGCGATCGCCCTGTGCCTGGTGCTGCGGGAGTCGGCGCGCGTCCTGGCCAGGGTGCCGCTGCTGGAGAACAGCGCGGCAGCCGCCGTCGTCCAGGCCTACGGCAGCGAGGAGGTCAAGGCCGCCCTGCCGGCCCGGGCGGGCAGGGGCGAGCTCGTGCTGACCGTCGCCGCGCACGGCCGCACCGGCCACGACCCGGCCGAGCTCGCCGTCACCGCACGGCGGGACGGCCAGGCGTGGGTGCTGGACGGAGTGCAGACGGCGGTGCCGTGGGCGTACGACGCGGACGTCACGGTCGTCCCCGCGCACACGGACACGGGCCGGGCCGTGCTCGCCCTGGTGCCTCGTGACCAGGAGGGGGCCGTCCTCGCCGAGCAGTTCTCGACGAGCGGTGAGCGGCTCGGTGAGCTGCGGCTGGAGTCGGCGCGGCTCGCTGCCCGGGACGTGATCGACGCCGACGGGGCATGGGAGTGGCTGCGGGATCTGCTGGCCACGGGAACGTGCGCCCTGGCGCTCGGGCTCGGGGAGCGCGTGCTGCGGATGACCGCGCAGTACACGAGCGAAAGGGAGCAGTTCGGCTTCCCGATCGCGACCTTCCAGGCGGTCGCCGTGCAGGCCGCCGACCGCTACATCGACCTGCGTGCGATGGAGGCCACGCTCTGGCAGGCCGCGTGGCGGATCAGCTCGGGAGCGCCGGGCGCGCTGCCCGCCGCCGGGGACGTGGCCGTCGCCAAGATCTGGGCGGCGGAGGGTGTCCGCCGGGTCGTGCAGACCGCTCAGCACCTGCACGGCGGGTTCGGCGCCGACGTCGACTACCCGCTGCACCGCTACCACGCCTGGGCCAAGCACCTGGAGCTGTCGCTCGGCCCGGCGGCGGCGCACGAGGAGGCCCTGGGGGACCTGCTGGCGGCGCACCCCCTGGCCTGACCGTCCTGACCGCGCAGGGTTCCCTCAGACGGCTGGGCGGGGCCTAGAGGACGAACCCGGGCTGCCCGTCGTCCGTCACGACGGGACGGCCCGCCGCCTCCCACACCTGCATGCCGCCGTCGACGTTCACGGCGTCGACGCCCTGCTGGGCCAGGTACATCGTGACCTGGGCGGAACGCCCGCCGGAGCGGCAGATGACATGGACCCGGCCGTCCTGCGGGGCGGCCTCGGTCAGCTCGCCGTAGCGGGCGACGAACTCGCTGATGGGGATGTGCAGCGCCCCTTCGGCGTGACCGGCCTTCCACTCGTCGTCCTCCCGGACGTCCAGCAGGAAGTCGCCGTCCTTGAGGTCCGCGACCTCGACCGTGGGCACACCAGCTCCAAAACTCATGCCTCCGACGCTACCCGAACCGGCGCCCGGCCCGACCGCGGTGCGGCCCGACCACGGTGCGGCCCGACGGCGGTGCGGCCCGGCCGGAGCGCGGCTCAGCCCTCGGCGAGCAGCGTCGCCAGCTCCCGCTCCCGCTCGGTGACCTGGGTGCGCAGCTGCTGCCCGATCTCGTCCAGGAGGCCGTCCGGGTCGTCCGGGGCCAACTGGAGCATGTGGCCTATGGCGCTCTCCTCCAGCTCCTTGGCGAGCAGGGCGAGCAGCTCCTTGCGCTGGGCGAGCCATTCGAGGCGGGCGTAGAGCTCCTCGGCACGGCTCGGGCCCCGCTTCAGCTCGGGCCCCTTGGCCCACTCCTCGGCGAGCTCGCGCAGCTCCGCCTCGTCGCCCCGGGCGTAGGCGGCGTTCACCCGGGTGATGAACTCCTCGCGCCGCTCGCGTTCCTTCTCCTCCTGCGCCAGGTCCGGGTGGGCCTTGCGGGCCAGCTCGCGGTAGAGCTTGCGGGCCTCCTCGCTGGGGCGGACCCGCTGCGGGGGCCGGACCGCCTGGTCCGTGAGCATCGCCACGGCCTCCGGGAAGAGGCCGCTGTCGTCCATCCAGCCGTTCAGCAGCTCCTCGACGCCGGGGATGGGCGCGAGCCGGGCCCGGGCCTCCTCCGCCCGGCGCCGGTCCTCCGCGTCGCCGCTGCGGGCGGCTCTGGCCTCGAGGATCCGGGCGTCCAGTTCCTCCAGCCGGGCGTACAGCGGGCCGAGCTTCTGTTCGTGCAGCCGGGAGAAGTTCTCGATCTCGACGCGGAAGGTCTCCACCGCGATCTCGTACTCGATCAGCGCCTGCTCGGCGGCCCGCACGGCACGCTCCAGCCGCGCTTCGGGCCGCGCCGCCTCGCCTTCGCTTTGCGCCGCGCCGTCCTCGGGGCGAGGCTCGCCGCCCTCGGCACGCGCGGCATCACCTTCGGGCGTCACCCGTTGCTCACCGGCGCCGCCACCACCCTGCTCAGCTTCCGGGGTCGTCACCCGACCAGCGTAGGCCACGGCCCGACCGCTCCCGCGCTGCGGACCGTCACCCGCCCGAGGCTCCTCACGGGTCACACCCCCATCTCCGCGGCGACCTTCCCCGCCCGCACCGCCGCCACCAGGTCGGCGTGGTCCGCCTCCGTACGGTCCGCATAGGCGACGGCGAACGCGGCGATCGCCTCGTCCAGCTCCTCGCTCTTGCCGCAGTAGCCGGCGATGAGGCGGGGGTCGGCGCTGTGGGCGTGGGCGCGGGCCAGGAGGGCGCCGGTCATCCGGCCGTAGTCGTCTATCTGGTCGGCGGCCAGGGCGGCCGGATCGACGCTGCCCTTGCGGTTGCGGAACTGGCGGACCTGGAAGGGGCGCCCGTCGACCGTCGTCCAGCCCAGCAGGATGTCGCTGACGACCTGCATCCGCTTCTGCCCCAACACGACCCGCCGGCCCTCGTGGCCTGCCGCCGGCGCGTCGAAACCGGCTGTCACCAGATGCGGCACCAGCGCCGACGCCCGCGCCTCCTTCACCTGGAGCACCAGCGGCTCGCCCCGGTGGTCCAGGAGCAGCACCACGTAGGACCGGGCGCCGACACTGCCGGTGCCGACGACGCGGAACGCCACGTCGTGCACCGCGTGCCGGGCGAGGAGCGGCAGGCGGTCCTCCGGCAGGGTGCCGACGTACTCCTCCAGGGACGCCGCGACCGCCGCGGCCTCCTGGTCCGGGACGCGCCGCAGCACCGGCGGGGCGTCGACGAAGCGGCGCCCGCCGTCCTGGGTGGCCTCCGTCGACTTGGCCGCGAAGCGGCCGCTGGTGTTGTGGCGGGCCTTCTCGGAGACCCGCTCCAGCGTGCCGATCAGGCCATGGGCGTCCGTGTGGGAGACGAGTTCCTCGTCCGCGATGGCGTTCCACGCGTCCAGCACCGGGAGCCTGGCCAGCAGGCGCATGGTGCGGCGGTAGGCGCCCACCGCGTCACAGGCCGCCTTGCGGCACCTGTCCTCGTCCGCTCCGGCCTCCCGGCCCGCGAGCACCAGGGACGCCGCGAGGCGCTTCACGTCCCACTCCCAGGGGCCGGGCACCGTCTCGTCGAAGTCGTTCAGATCGATGACCAGGCCGCCGCGCGCGTCGCCGTACAGGCCGAAGTTGGCCGCGTGGGCGTCGCCGCAGATCTGGGCCCGGATCCGGGTCATGGGGGTGCGCGCCAGGTCGTGCGCCATGAGGCCCGCTGCGCCGCGCAGGAACGCGAACGGGGTGGCGGCCATGCGGCCGACCCGGATCGGCGTCAGCTCGGGGAGCCGGCCTCGGTTCGACTCCTCGACCGCGCTCACCGCGTCGGGCCGGGACGGGTCCGGATCGAGCGTGGCGTGCGCGCTGCGCGGGATCCCCCGGCGCAGGGCCTTGCCCTCGTCCTTGGGCGAGCCCTCGACGGGCCACTCGGCGAAACCGCGCACCCGCGGCAGCCGACGGGCCGCCCCCTGCGCCGCTCCGCCTTCGGCTCCGGAACCGTCCCTGGTCACACCGACCGCCTCCCCCGCACGCGCACGAACATCAACTCGTGCGACCGTACAGCCGACGGCCGAAACGCGTCAGACCCTGTGGACAACTCCACAGCTGTGAACAACCCGTGCGGAGCAGACCGGCCCCCAGGGCGTAGCCGCAAAGTCCCGCCTGCCCGCGACGCGCGCTAGGCCCCCGTCGAGACCTGCGTCGGCACAGCCTGCTCCTGCATCTGCACCTGTACGCGCCCCTGCACGGGCACCTCCACCCGCCCCTGTGCCAGCACCCGCTCGGCCCGCTCCGTCGAGATGTCGAGCCGGGCCAGGACCGCGGGGACGGCGATACTCGGCAGGAAGTGTTCGAACATCACGACGATGCGGCGCTCCAGATCCTGCCGCTGGCAGCGCAGCTGCGACAGCAGCTGCACCCCCGAGAAGCTGCCAACCAGCAGCTCCGCCGTCTCCGCCACGTCGACATGCGGCAGCAGTTCGCCCTGCGCCTTCGCCTCGGCCAGCATCTGTACGTTCTGGTCGATCCACATCCGGAAGGCCGGAGTGCGGTCGAGGTCCATCGCCCCTTGGTCGAGGGCGAGCCCCACACTGGCGCGAACCAGCGGTTCGGACCGCAGGCGGCGGGCCAGCACCAGACCGGAGTCGACGAGTTCCTGGAGCTTGCTGGACTGCGGCGGGAGCGCGATCGCGAGCTGCTCCTCGAACACCCCCAGCGCGAGCTCCTCCTTGGAACCGAAGTGGAAGTACAGCGCGCCCTTGGTGACGCCCGCCCGGTCCAGGATCTCCCCGATGGTGGCCGAGGTGTAGCCGCGTTCGTCGAAGACGGCCGCGGCCGCTTCGAGGATGGTCCGCCGGGTGCGGATCGCGCGCTCCTGTCGCGCCATCGGGTGCCTCCAGATCTCCGTCGATTCCAGTGAAATCGCTGTGCAGCGGGGGCGCGAGAGCCAGTCCCGGCGGTGTGGCCCACCCTTTGAAAAAAACCGGCTCGTCCGTATCTTAGTCAATCGCCGATCTCAGCCAGGCAGCCGATCCTGGGGGTTCTCATGCCGCAGTCAGAACCTTTAAGCGCACCCGTGGACGATCAGACCGGACAGGAGGGCCGTCCGGCAAACAGAACCACCGCGGCCGTCGAGAACGCGCCACATGCCGCAGTCACCGACCGCACAGAACCCCCCGACGCCCCTGGAGTCCCCGAGACCGTCGCGGTCACCAAGGAACTCGCCCACCGCACCACCGAAGCAGACGTCTTCCCCGCCCGGTGGCACCGAATCTCCGAAACCCGCTTCCGTTTCACCGCTCACTGGCCGGCCGACCATGTCTTCTTCGGCCCTGTGGACGACCGCCACCAGGACCCGATGGTCGTGGGCGAAACGTTGCGGCAGGCCTCGATGGTGCTCGCGCACGCCGAGTTCGGCGCCCCCGCCGACACCCACTTCGTCATGTGGGACCTGACGGTGGACACCGACCCGTCCGCGCTCCTGCTGGCGGACGCGGCCGAACCGGTCGACGTCGACGTCGTCTGCTCCGAGATACGCCGTCGCGGTCGCGGTCTGAGCAGCATGCGGACCACGATGGAGTTCCGCCGCGCGGGACGCTTCGTCGCCCGCGGCACCGGCAGCACCGGCTGCACCTCACCGCTCGCCTACCGCCGTCTGCGGGCGAAGCAGTTGGCCGAACTGGGCACCCCGGTGCCGCTGCTGCCGGGCATATCTCCGGCGCTCGCCGGCCGCTCCCGCGCCGAGGACGTCGTCCTCGCCCCCGCCGACCGCCCCGGCGTCTGGCAGCTGCGCGTGGACACCGGCCACCCGGTGCTCTTCCCGCGGCCCAACGACCACGTGCCCGGCATGGTCCTGTTCGAGGCGGCCCGCCAGGCGGCGACCGCCGCGTCCGGCCGGCGGCCCTTCCTGCCCCGCTCGATGACGGCGGCCTTCTCCCGGTACGCCGAACTGCACACCCCGTGCTGGATCGAGACGGAAGTGCTCGACGAGAACCCGCGGGACCCGGGGGATCCGGGAGATCCGGGAGATCCGGGGGATCCGCGGGGTCCGGGGGAGACGACCGTACGGGTCTCGGGGCGGCAGGACGGCGAGTCCGTCTTCACCGCCACGCTGACCTGCGCACAGCCGGTCCGGGTACGGTCCCTGTCGTGACGGTCGACCTTCTCATCACGGGCGCGAGCGGCTTCGTCGGCAGCAGGGTCGCCGCCGTCGCGCACCAGCAACCCGGCGTCCGCGTACGGCACTTGTCACGCCGTACGCCACCGGGAGCCGGCCCCGGCGAGTTCGTCCGGGGCGACCTCGGCGACCCGCTCTCCCTGCGCGGCGTCTGCGCCGGCGCCGACGTCCTGGTGCACTGCGCCGCGCGGATCGGCGGCGACGCCGCGTCCGTCGAGGCCGTCAACGACCTGGGCACGCGCGCCCTGGTCGAGGAGGCCGTGCGCGCCGGGGTGCGCCGGATCGTGTACGTGAGCACGGCCGCCGTGTACGGCCGGGGCCCCTTCCGCGGTGTCCGCCCCGGGGAGGTGCCGATCGCGCCCGCGTCGGCCACCAGCCGCACCCGGGCCGCCGCCGAACGGCACGTCCTCGACGCGGGCGGCCTGGTGCTGCGCCCGCACCTCGTGTACGGCGAGGGCGACCAGTGGGTCGTCCCCGGAGTGGCGTGGCTGCTGGGCGAGTTGTCGGCGACGGCCCTCACCGGCTGCGAGGCGCTCCTGTCGATGGTCGACGTCGACACCCTGGGGCGTGCGGCGGTGGCCGCGGCCCTGTCCCCGGCGCACGACGGTGGTGTGCACCACGTCAACCATCCCGAGCCGGTGAGCGTCCCGGACCTGGTCGGGGCCGTGCGGACCGTGCTGGACGAGCCCGGCGGCGGTGCGGCGGTGGACGTCGCCACCGCCCTGGACCGGGCCGCCGGGAAGCCGCTCGCCCTCCATCACCTCGGCATGCTCACGGTCGACCACTGGTTCGTGGACGACGCCTTCTGGAAGGACCTCGACTGCTCGCCCGGCGAGGGGTTCGCGGCCGGATTCACGCGCGCGGCACCCTGGTACCGCTCGTTTCTCCAAGGCCGGAAAGCTTCCTGATCGCCTCCGCCTCCTCGGGGCGCGGGCCCGGGTCCGGTGCGGCGCTCCCGGACCGGCCGTGCAGCAGCACGGGCAGTTCCTGGTGCCCCGTGGAGATGATGGACCGCAGCCGCCGCGGAGGCCGGGACGGATCGGCCAGGGCCAGCCGCGGGAACCGGTCGAACAGGGACGTCAGGGCCACCGTCGCCTCGGCCATGGCCAGGGGCCGGCCCAGGCAGTGGTGCACGCCGTGGCCGAAGGAGACGTGGTCGCGGCTGGTGGACCGGGTGACGTCGAATCGATCGGCGTCCGGGCCGTGCCGCTCGGGGTCGTGTCCGGCACCGGCGAACGAGACCACGACCGGATCGCCCTTCGGAATCGTCAGCCCCGGCTCGATCTCGATGTCCTCGACGGCGTAGCGCAGCCCCGACATGGCGCCGGGCGCCTCGAAACGCAGCGACTCCTCGATGGCGTCCTCCCAGGTCGCCTGCCCCGAGCGGACGAGTGCGAGCTGGTCGGGGTGGGCGAGCAGGCTGTGCACCGTGTTGTCGATGAGGTTGACGGTCGTCTCGAAGCCCGCGGTGAGCAGCAGGATCAGGTTGTCCATCAACTCCTGTTCGCTGAGGCTGCCGTCGTCGTGCGCGGCCATGAGGGCCGTCGTCAGGTCGTCGGCCGGGTGCTCGCGCTTGTGCCGGAGGAACGCGGTCAGCGTGCCGTACAGCTCGACTCCGTTGGCCTGGGCGTCCTCCAGGGTGATCGCCGTGTCGAAGAAGCGGTTGATGATGCGGTAGAGCGACGCCCGCGGACCGTCCTCACCCGGCGGTACGCCGAAGAGTTCGCACACCACCTCGTGCGGTATCGGCGCCGCGAACGCCGCCCGCAGGTCGACGACTTCGCCCTCGGGGATCCGCTCCAGGCCGTCCAGCGCCCGGTCGACGATCTCCTGGACGCGCGGCAGCAGCGCGTCGACGCGGCGCTTGGTGAAGGCGGCGGCCATGGGTTTGCGCAGCCGGCTGTGGTCGCTGCCGTAGGCCGTGACCATGTTGCGCACCGACACCCAGATCGCGAGCGGCCAGGTGCGGGAGATGTCCCCGTTGATCCAGGCCGGCCAGTGCTGGAAGGCGTCCTTGCTCGTCTCGGGGCCGGCCAGGAGCCGCTTGTTCAGCTCCAGGCCGTTGATCCACCACGCCCGTACGCCGCCGGGGAGTTCCACCTCCACGGCCGGTCCCCGGGCCCGGATCCGGGATATCTCGCCGTACAGGTCCTGGCCGGACGGGTCGATCGCCAGGAAGGGGCAGGCCTGCTGTGCCATGACTCATCGCTCCTCGGTCCAGAGGCTGGGGAACCATCGTGCGATCCACGTGACGAAAAAACTTGGCAACCGGTTTGTTTTGGCCACCACTTCACCCACTGTCGGCCGGGGGAAGCCCGGCCGGGCGCCGACCAGGCGCCCGGCCGCGACGCCCCGCTACCGCAGCGCGAGCCCCGCCCGGCCCGGCTCCTCCCACGCCCCACCGGTCTCATCCGCTGCCCTGCCGGAGTCCGGCTCGGTCCCGGCCGGGTCCAGCACACCGGCCAGGTGCGGTGCGGCCACACAGGGCAGGAGCAGGTGCCACAGGTCGGTCAGCGAGGGGCGGGCGAGCCAGCCGGAGTCCTCCCGGGCCAGCACCTCGATGCCCGTCGTGGCGGCGAGGACGACGGCGCAGGAGCGGTGCGGCGGCATCCCGGCGGCGAGTTCGCCCCTGCGCTCGGCCTCGGCCAGCAGCGCGTGCACGCACTCCCGCCACTCCCGCCGCAGGTCACGCACCCGCCCGGCGACCGCCTCGGCGTTGAGCCGCAGCCCCGCCCGCACGACGACGTCGGCGCACAGCAGCCGTGCGACCTGGTGTGTGACGTCCACGAGGCGCTGGAGGGCGCACCCGTCGCCGTCGCGGGCCCGGGCCGCGATCCGGCGCAGCCCGCGGGCGGCCGCGTGCTCGACGGCTTCGGCCACGGCGGCCTTGTTCTCGAAGTGGAAGTGCAGCGCCCCGGAGCTGACGCCGGCTCCCGCGCTGATCTCCGCGAGGCTGGCCCGGACGTATCCCCGTGCCTCGAACTGCTCGGCCGCCGAGCGGATCAGCGCGAGACGGGTCCGGACGGCCCGGTCCTGTTTGGTCACCCCTGGCTCCCCTGGAGGGCTCTGATGGCGACGCAATGAAACCAACTCGCTGGTTTTTCCACAACGCGCCGACGGGCCGGGGGCCTTGGCCGGCCACGCCGCTCCGCCGGACCGCGGACCCACCCGGCGGTGACATCGACGCCGAGCACCTCGCGGCCCGCAGCCGTACCTACGACCGCAAATACGCCAGCACGGCCAGCACCCGGCGATGCGTCTCGTCCGCCGGTGGCAGGTCCAGCTTGGTGAGGATGCCGGAGATGTGCTTGCCGACGGCCGCCTCGGAGACGACCAGTTCGCGCGCGATCGCGCTGTTGGACCTGCCCTGCGCGATCAGCGCCAGCACCTCCCGCTCACGCGGGGTGAGCCGCTCCAGCGGGTCGCGGCGGCGGCGCAGCAGCTGCCGTACGACCTCGGGGTCGACGACCGTGCCGCCGTCGGCCACCTCGCCGAGCGCCTCGACGAACTCCTCGACCTGGCCGACGCGGTCCTTGAGCAGATAGCCCACGCCCGTGCCGTCACCGGAGTCCAGCAGCTCGGCGGCGTAGCGGCGCTGCACGTACTGGCTGAGGACCAGGACGGGCAGCGCGGGCCGCTCCACGCGCAGCCGTACGGCCGCGTGCAGTCCCTCGTCCTGGAAGCCGGGCGGCATCCGCACGTCCGTCACCACCACGTCGGGGTCGTGCTCCCCGACGGCCGCGATCAGTGCCTCGGCGTCCCCCACGGCCGCGACGATCTCGTGTCCGCAGCGGTCGAGCAGCCCGACGAGTCCGTCCCGCAGCAGCACGCTGTCCTCGGCCAGGACCACCCGCAGCGGTCGCTCAACTCGCAGGGTCACAGGGGATCTCCACACGCAGCAGGGTCGGCCCGCCGGGCGGACTGGACAGGGAGAGTCTGCCATCGAGCACCGACACCCGGTCGGCGAGTCCGGTCAGCCCGCTGCCCTCCCCGGGCCGCGCCCCACCGCGCCCGTCGTCACGGACCCGCAGAACCAGCCGGCCGTCACGGTGTCCCCCGCTGACCTCCGCCCGGCTCGCCCCGCTGTGCCTGCCCACGTTGGCGAGCGCCTCGCACACCACGAAGTACGCGGCGGCCTCGACGGCCTGGGAGAGCCGCCCGGGCAGCTCCAGGTCGACGTCCACGGGCACGGCCGAGCGGTCGGCGGCGTCGGTGACGGCGGCTTCGAGGCCGTAGTCGGCCAGGACCTTGGGATGGATGCCGTGGATGAGTTCGCGCAGTTCCGCGAGGGCCGTGCCCGCCTGCTCATGGGCCTTGGCGAGCTGGTCGGCCAGCGGTCCGGGCGGGGCGTCCAGCCGGGCCAGGCCGAGCGTCATCGTCAGGGCGACGAGCCGCTGCTGCGCCCCGTCGTGCAGATCCCGCTCGATCCGCCGCCGTTCCGTCTCGAAGGCGTCCACCAACCGCACCCGGGAACGGGCCAGTTCGACCACCCGGGCCCCCAGGTCGGCCTCGCGCGGGGCGATCAGCAGCCGCGCCAGCCCGGCCCGCGCACCGGCCGCGACGCCCAGCAGGTAGGCGCCCAGGGCGAGCAGGACCAGTCCGGCAGCGGCGAACCCGAAGGCGGCCGGCCAACTCGTCACGGTCCACATCTTGAGGACCTTCGCCTCCTGCCCGTCGCCGACGGTGGCCATCAGCAGCGGCGTGAGCGCCACGGCCAGCGGGCAGAGCAGGGCGACGCACAGCGCGAGGACGTCGACCGGCCACAACAGCCCCGCGAACAGCACGGCATGACCGAGCTCGCGCCAGGTGGCCCGCTCCCGCAACCGGGTCGTCAGCCACGCCCGCAGGCCCGGCTCGCCGGGCGTCCCGTGCTGCCCGGGCGCCGGGTCCGGATCGACCAGCCGCAGCCTGTGCCGCTCCACCGAGGCGACCGGGATGCCCGCCAGGGCCGCGCACAGAAGCAGCGGCAGCCCCACGAGAACGAGCGCGAAGACACCCCCGACCACCGCGGAGGCCACGATTCCCACGAGCACGACGACGCCGGTCACCGCACCGGTGAGCAGGTACGCGGCCGAGCGCCACGGCCACGCGGACATCAGGTAGTCGGGGCGGCCCATGGCCTGCCACACGTTCCGAGGCTGCATGGGGATCACCGTAGAAGCCCGTCACGGCCCCGGCCATGGGCCCAGACGGAGGCCCGGGGGTATGCCTGGCCCTACCCCAGGTCTAGGCCCTGCCGCACTGCGCCGAGGCCCCTCCGCGCGGTTCTGTTGAGGCCACCGGTCAACCGACACCGAGCAGGGGAACCCATGACACACGACGCCATCCGGCTGGACTCCGTCACCAGGGCATACGGACCCCTGACCGCACTCGCCGGCATCTCCCTGGCGTTACCCGCCGGGACCTTCACCGCCGTCATGGGCCCCTCCGGCTCCGGCAAGTCGACCCTGCTCCAGTGCGCCGCCGGCCTGGACCGGCCCACCTCCGGCTCGGTCACCCTCGCCGGCACCGAACTGACCGGGCTGAGCGAACGCCGGCTGACCCTGCTGCGCCGCGAGCGCGTCGGGTTCGTCTTCCAGGCGTTCAACCTGCTGCCCTCACTGACCGCCGAGCAGAACGTCGCCCTGCCCCTGCGGCTGGCCGGCCGGCGCGTCCCCGAGGCCCGGGTGCGCCAGGCGCTCCAGCAGGTGGGCCTCGCCGAACGAGCCCGGCACAGACCGTCCCGGCTCTCCGGCGGGCAGCAGCAACGCGTCGCCCTGGCCCGGGCGTTGATCACCCGCCCCGACGTGCTGTTCGCCGACGAACCGACGGGCGCCCTGGACACGCGGACCGGCCGCGAGGTGCTCGGGCTGCTGCGCGGCATGGTCGACCGCGAGGGCCAGACGGTCGTCATGGTCACGCACGACCCGGTGGCCGCCGCGTACGCCGACCGCGTGGTCTTCCTCGTCGACGGGCGCGTCCACGGGGAGTTGACCGCTCCGAGCGCCGACACCGTCGCCGCGCGCATGACCCGTCTGGAGGCCGTGCCGTGCTGAGCGTCGCCCTGCGCACCCTGCACACCCGCTGGGCCACCTTCACCGGCAGCTTCGTCGCCCTGTCGCTGGGCGTGGCGCTGCTGACCGTGACAGGCCTGGCCCTGGCCTCGTCGGCCACCGCCCCGCAGCGCGCCCCCGAACGCTTCGCTGCGGCGCCGGTGGTCGTCAAGAGCCAGGAGACGCTGCGCGTACCGACCCCGACCGGCGACCGCGAGTCCCGGCTCGCCCACCCGCGCCCGGTCCCCGCCGCGACCGTCGCGGCGTTGCGGAAACTGGGCCGGGTCGTGGCGGACAGGTCCTTCGCCGTCCACGCCCCGGCCGCTCCCTCTGACCTGGTCGGCCACCCCTGGTCCACCGCCGCGTTCGCCCCCTACGACCTCGCCGCCGGACGGGCCCCCCGCACCGCCGGCGAGGTCGCCGTCACCGGCGACTGGGCACGCCCCGGCCTGCGCCTCCACACCGACCGGGGCCCCGTCCGCGTCGTCGGCACACTCACCTCACGGGGCTTCGAGAACGCCGTGTTCTTCACCGACGCCCGTGCGGCCCAACTCGCGCCCTCAGTCACCCAGCTGGCTGTCCAGGCCGATCCGGCGGCCGTGCGGCAGGCGGTGGGCGACCGCGCCCAGGTCCTCACCGGGACCGCGCGCCGCCTCGCCGACGCCGACCCCGGCCGGGACGGCGAGGCGCTCACCGCGATGAACTCCCTGTTCGGCACCGCCGGCGGCGTCACCGCCTTCGTGTCGGTCTTCGTCGTGGCGTCGACCTTCGCCTTCGCGGTCGCCCAGCGACGCCGGGAGTTCGCCCTGCTGCGCACCGCCGGGGCCACCCCGGGCCAGATCCGCCGGACCGTCCTCACCGAGGCCCTCGCCGTCGGCACCCTCGCCTCTGCAGCCGGCTGCGCGCTCGGCTCCCACGCGGCCCCCCGCCTCGCGGCCTGGGTCGTCGGCAACGATCTCGCCCCGGCCTGGTTCACCATCGGCGACCACACCTGGCCGTACCACGCGGCCTTCTGGACCGGCCTGCTCGTCGCGCTGTGCGGGGCGACCGCTGCCTCCTGGCGGGCCGGCCGCACCGGCCCCACCGAGGCGCTGCGCGAGGCCGCCGCGGAGACCCGGACCCTCACCCGGGGCCGCCTGCTGTCCGGCACGGCCCTGCTGCTGACGGCCGCGGTGACCCTCGGTCTGGCCCTGGCCGACGACCCGTCCGACCTGCTGCACCGCAAGACCTACATCAGCCGTCCCATGCTGCTGATCACCGCGGCCGCCCTGCTCTCCCCGCTCCTGCTGCGCCCCCTGACCCGGCTGCTGGCGTGGCTGCCGGGCCCCTGCGCCCTGCTGGTCCGCGAGAACACCGGCGCCGGGATGCGCCGCACCGCCGCCCTGGCGGCCCCCGTCCTGGTCACCGTCGCCCTCGCGGGTTCACTCCTCGGCGCCACCGCGACCCTGAACCGGGCGCAGGCCACCGAGACGAGCGAGCGCACCACCGCCGCCTTCGTCCTGACCCCGACGGCCGGCACCGGCTTCGACGACGCCGCCCTGCGCAGACTGCGCGCCGTCCCGGGCACCGAGATGTCACCGACGTCCTCCACGTCCGTCCACGTCCTGGAGGACGGCGTGGCCCTCGTCCGCTCCGAGGCCCGAGCCGCCACCCCCGGCCCTCTCGCGGCCACCGCCCGCCCGCCCCTGACCGCTGGTTCGGTGAGCGACCTCGACGACGACTCGATCATCGTCAACGAGGAGTGGCAGCGGCACCGGGTGGGCGACCGCGTCCGGGTCTGGCTCGGCGACGGAACACCGCGCACCCTGCGGATCGCCGCGGTGATGCCCACCGGCACCGGCGACCACGGCGTCTACGTCACCCCGCGCAACGCCCCGGGCGCCGCGGTCGACCGGATCGACGTGGCCCTGACCGCCGGCGCCGACCCGAAATCCGTCGCCACCGCCCTGCGCCAGGCACTCGGCGCCGGGAACGGGCAGGTCCTCACCCGGGCGGAATGGCTCCGGGCCACCCACCCCGAGACGAACCGCACCACCCGCCTCGGCCTCCTGCTGGTCCTCGGCATCGCCCTCCTCTACACGGGCATCTCCGTGGCCAACACCATGGTCATGGCGACGTCGGACCGGGCCCGCGACCTGGCCGTGCTGCGGCTGGCCGGCGCCACCCGGTGGCAGGTCCTGCGGCTGACCGGCGCCGAGGCCCTGACGGTCGTGGCGGCCGGCGCCCTCCTCGGCCTCCTGGTCGCCGCCGTCAACCTGGCCGGCATGGCGGGCGCCCTCGCCCTGCTGTCGGCGCCCGCCGCGATCGAGCTCCCCTGGCAGGCCCTCGGCACGACGACGGCCCTCTGCGCCCTCCTCGCCGTGACCTCCGCTCTCGTCCCGGCCACCCTCGCCCTGCGCCGCCGCCCGGCGGAACTGGCGGGCGTACGGGAATGACAGCTACAGGGACGTACAGGCACGTACAGGTACGTCCCGAGGGCGGGTCCATCTCATGATGAAACCTATAACCTGGCAGCCGTGAAACGGACCTCGTTCGACACCTGGCCCTGCTCCATCGCCCGCACCGCCGACATCCTGGGCGACGCCTGGAGCCTGCTGGTGCTGCGCGAGGTCTTCTACGGCGAATCCCGCTTCGACGGCTTCATCGGCTCGCTCGGCATCGCCCGCAACACCCTCACCGACCGGCTGCGGCGCCTGGAGGCCGAGGGTCTGCTGCGGCGGCAGGCCTACCAGAGCGACCCGGTCCGCCACGCGTACCTGCTGACGGACAAGGGCCGTGACTTCTTCGGCGTCCTCGCCGCGATCAACGCCTGGGGCGACCGCTGGCTGGCCGGCGACGAGGGCGCCCCGGTCGTCCTGCACCACACGCCCTGCGGCCACGACACCGAGGCCCGGGTCGTCTGCTCCTCCTGCGGCGAGCCGCTGCGCCACCAGGACACGGCGGCCCGCACCGGCCCCGGCTACCCGGCCCGCCTCCTCGACGACCCCGCCGTACGCGAACGCTTCGCCCCCGGCCGGTCGCTGGGGGACGCCCGGACCGACCAGGCCTGAGAGCTATTGGGTTCGTTCTGCAGGTTGCCCGGTGTGCTGCATCTCGGCTGTCGCACCGCTCTTACGGACTTTCTCCGGGAGCAGGAGCAGGACGCAGCCGAGCAGCGAAACGGCGGCGAAGGCGAAGCACCCCCACAAGCTGTACGAGCCGGTCCAGAAGGTGCCGGGGGCCATGCTCTGGATGCCGGTCACCGCCGCGACTCCGAGTGCTCCGCCTGCCTGTTGGCAGGTGACCAGGAAGCCCGACGCGGTGCCCTGGTCGTCGAGGGACGCAGCCTCACTGGCCAGCATGACCGAGGCCGGATAGGCGATGGCGATGCCCGTGCCGACCAGAAGGGCCGCGGGCAGCAGGTGCGTGACGTAGCCGCCTTGCTCAACGGTGGTGTAAAGCAGTTGTCCGACGGTGATAACGGCGAGTCCGGCCAGCAGCAGACGAGGTGCGGGCCTGCGGTTGGCCATGCGGGCGGCCGGCGTGGACAGGAGCCCCACCGCGAGTCCCTGCGGCAAGAAGGCCAGTCCGGCGGCCAATGCTGAGTACCCCTGGTGCTCCTGCAGGTCCGTTGCCACGAGGAACATGGCGCCTGTGATCGCCGCGAAGGCTCCTCCGAGTGCCAGGCATGCCGCTGCCATACGTCGGTTGGTGACGAGGGAGAGCGGCAGCAGCGGCGCCGGGGCCTTGGCCTGGATGACGAGGAACGCGACGACGGCCGCCGTGCCCACCGCTGCGATCAGCGCGATCACGGTGAGGGAGCCGGTACCGACCCGGCCGACGGCGTACACGACGGCGATCAAACCGCTGGTGATGAGCAGGGCAGGCAGCCAGGGCATCCGGTTCTGCGGTGGCTGTGTGCCGGTCCCGCGGTCGAGGACGCGGGCGCCCGTGGCCAGGACCACCAGGCTCATAGGGACGTAGACGAGGAAGGCTGCCCGCCAGCCGACCCCTTCGGTCAGCACCCCTCCCACGACGACACCGAGGGAGAAGCCCGCGGCGCCCATCGCGCTGAAGACTCCGAGCGCCCGGTTGCGCGGGGCCCCTTCAGGGAAGCCACGGATGATCAGAGCGACGGCTGCGGGCGCGGTGATCGCGGAGCCGACACCCTGGACGGCCCGGGCCGTGATGAGCAGGATCGCCTCTTGGGACAGTGCCGCGCCGAGCGATCCCGCGCCGAAGATTCCCACGCCGACCAGAAACATCCGCCGGTGGCCCCACTGATCAGCGCACTTGCCACCGGCGAGAAGCAGTGCCGCGTACAGGGTGAGGAACGAGCTCGCGACCAGTTGGAGCTGGTCGGGCGGCAGGTCGAGGGTGTGCTGGATACCGGCCAGCTGCACATTGATGCTCGACAGGCTCATGCCTTCGAAGAGGATGGCCGCGCACAGCACGAGCAGTTTGGCCCAGGCCCGGGCGTCGAACCGGAAGCCGCCTGTCGCCGTCTGTGAACTGGTGGTCACTGAGTTTCCTTGGAGTGAGGGGAGTGCGGTCCGCCGCGCCCGGACGACTGAGCCATGGCCATCCGGTAGGCCACCCGTAGATCGCTGCCGTCGTACTGGTAGCGGGCGAGCGCGCGAAGAGCGTGATCCGCGTTCACGGCCACCGTGTGGTTCAGCTCCTGGAACAGGGGGATGTCCGAGCCGGAGTCTCCGTAGGCGATGCACGCGTCCCGGGTGAGCCCCAGTGCCGTTCGGACCCGCTCGACGGCCGTGACCTTGTCCGCGGGCGTGAGAATCCCCGCGGGGTCGGGAGCGGTGCGCAGCGGCAGCGGGGGGAAGCGGGAGGCGACCACCTCGTCGATCCCGTACGCGCGCAGCCGGTTCGCGAAGAAGTCCGGGGACATGGTCACGACGATCGACCGCTCACCGCGGCGGCGTATGTCGGCGAGCACGTGCGCCAGCCCGTCGATCCAGGGCGCCCGTGCGAAGACGTCCGCCGCCAGCTCAGGGGTCAGCCCGTGCCACAGCCGGCAGATCTCCGCCGCGAAACCGCGGGTGTCGACCGCCCCCGCCGCGAAGTCCGCCTCCAGGCGGAGCAGGTCGGGCAGGCAGCCGAGTCGGCGCGCGATCTCCAGGCTGGCGGTGGTGCCCCGCAGCAGGGTGCCGTCCATGTCGAAGACGTGGAGGCGACTCACCGTCCTTCCCTCGAGAGCGTCACGGCGTCGGCCGTCGGGTACACCGTCCAGCCGTCGGGCACCGGCTCGCCCTGCCAGGCGGCGAGCAGCGCAGCGCTCGCGGGGAACAGCGGCACGGGAAGTTCCTCGGGCCGGGCCCACATCCAGCGGTCGAAGACCTCGGGCTCCAGGGCAGTCGCCACCGCAGCCGCGTCCGCCAGCGCCACCACACCAGCGGTCACGTGCGTGCGGTCCGTGCCGGTGCGCAGCACGACGGCGAACACCCGTGCCCGACTCACCTCCTGGATGCCGCTCTCCTCGGCGATCTCCCGTTCAGCGGCGGCCTCGAACGACTCGCCGGCCTCCACGTGCCCACCAGGAAGGCACCAGCATGGAGCCTCTCCCCGCTTGATCCGGTGGCCGATCAGTACGGCACCGTCGGGCCTCACCACTACAGCCCCGACACCGACGACCGGTTCACTGCGCTTGTCCGGCCTGCCCGTCATCGCAGCGCTTCCAGTTCCAGCAGCGCGGAGCCGGCCGCGTAATGCCCACTGATCATGGCAGCGACGATCCCGCGGAACAGGCCGCAGGCGTCGCCGGCCACCCAAGCGGGGGTGTCGAGGAGCCTCAGGTCGCCGTTCACCTTCGGATACCAGCCGACGCCTTCCAGGGTGGGGCCGACCAGCTGGGTGTCGTCGTCCCGGAGTACCGGGTACGCGGCCGCGAGCCGGGACAGGCCACGCACCATGATCTCGCTCAGCTCCGGCCCGTAGACGTCGAATGCGGCGACGGTCTCCGGCTTGTCCATGACCGCGTTCAGGGACACGGTGAAGTAGGACTCCTCCTTCGCCATGGCGTCGAGCACGGGCGGCATGGTCCGTGCCGCCACCGTCTCGTCCAGGATGCGGGTGTTGAAGCCCACGTTGGAGCGTCCCGTCGGAGGGCAGTCCGAGCGGCCGGAGACGGTCCACAGTCCTTGTGTCTCGGTCAGCGCCGCCTCCCCGTCACGGCAGGCGCAGAACGTACGCCACTCCACGCTGCCGTCCTGCTCGCGGAAACGCAGCTTCGGGTCGAGTTGCTTCATGTCCTTGAAGAATGCCTTGTGGGCCGGCTGCTCGATACGGAACCCGACCTCCAAGCGGCGGAACGACCGCTCCGTTGTGAGGTTGCGCAGGGCGAAAGGACCGAACCTGCCGCTGGCCAGGAGGAGACGACGGGCGAGTAGCTGCGATTCCTGCCCCTTGGCATCGCACAGCGTCAGCCGGAACACATCCGCAGCGGGCTCGTACGCGGCCTTCACCACCTCGGTCTCGTTCAGCACCGTGGCCTCTGCCGCGGCGACCATATCGGCGGTGAGACGCAGACGTGCCTCCAACGAGAGGTAGTCCGACGGATACTCCTTGAGGATCCACTCACCACTGCCCACCGTGTACGCCGTGGGATCGGACGGGAAGGGCGGGGTGTCCAGGCCGTAGGAGCCAAGCAGGTCGCAGGTCCAGTCGTATGCGACCCGCAGATCGGTGGAACGGGGCAGTGTCCATAGCTCGCTGGCCGAAGGAAAGAACGAGAACTTTCCGTCCGAGAACAGCCCGGCCCCACCGTGCCCACGCGTCATGTCGACCGCGGCGTGCCGGTCTCGCTCGGCGACGGGTTTTCCGCCGTCGACGAGCGCGACGCTGTAGGGCGATCCGGCAAGCCGCTGAGCGGCGGCCAGTCCGGCAGGGCCGGCGCCGATGATGACAAGGTCGAAGGTGCTCATGAGTCTCCAAGCAGGCATGAGTGGTCACTGCCGGGCAGGTTGGGTGCGGGGCAGTGTCTTTTTGCGGAGTCCTTCGAGGTCCTTCAGGAAGACGCCGTCAGCGCGGCTGAGGGCAGACGCACCTCGTAGATGTCCCGAAGGTTGCGGTGCCGCTCGGCATAGTCGATTCCGTAGCCGGCGACCCAGTGCTCGGTGATGTCGAATCCGACATACCGCGGCTCCACCGGCTTCGCGACGGCGTGTGGCTTGCGCAGCAGCACACAGCAGTTCACCGAAGCGGGGGCCTGCTCCCGCAGACGCGCCATGAGCCACGAGAGCGTGGTACCGGTGTCGAGGATGTCCTCGACGACCAGGACATCGCGTCCGGTCAGCTCCTCACCGATGTCCTTGAGCAGCTGGGGCGTCCCCGCCGTGCTGCCTCGTCCGTATGTGGACACCGCGGCCCAGTCCATGACGACCGGCAGATCAACGGCCCGAGCCAGGTCGACCGTGAAGGCGGCCGCCCCCTTGAGCACGCCGATGATCACAAGGTCCCGGCTTCGGTAGTCCCGGGTGATCTCGGCGCCCAGTTGCTGGACACGGTCTGCTATCTGCCGGCTCGTTAACATCACCCGAGCAAGTTCCCCGTGGGCGGTCACGCCCTCCCCTT
This sequence comes from Streptomyces sp. NPDC016851, assembly GCF_055562795.1. Taxonomy (NCBI): domain Bacteria; kingdom Bacillati; phylum Actinomycetota; class Actinomycetes; order Kitasatosporales; family Streptomycetaceae; genus Streptomyces; species Streptomyces sp. NPDC016851. Next base: position 87,519 of record NZ_JBVHEP010000001.1, on the reverse strand, counting down.
CTGTCGCTCTTGCTGAACTCATGTTCTTCGACGGACTGAACGGCTCCGCTGCACCCGGTCGAACGTCAGCACGCAAAGGGCACAACGGCTCGCCAACTTATACGAGTTGTCATGCTGTCGCAGTGAACTCCGGATTTAGGTTCGGGTACCACCTGCTGACGTTGCTACGTGTTCATGCCAAGCAACAGCCGACACCCAAGCCCCTGGGCACTTGGACCGCCCAAGGGCCTGGATGGGCTCCCAGGGGCCCCTGGCGATCAGAAGCGGCTGACCATCCCCGGAATGCCCGGAGGTGTCGGGAGCGGCAGCCGGTTGGGGGCGTTGCGTTCACCTGCGGCCGGAGCGGCCTTGCAGGTCATGTCCTTCCCGGGGAGCTTGCCGCTGGTCAGGTAGGCCGTGGCCGTCTTGTCGGCGCACGACTTGGTGCCGTAGATGCCGTGCCCGACACCTCCGGCGACCGTGACCATCTTGGCGCCCTTCATGGCGCGGCGCAGGCCCTGGCCGCTGGTCAGCGGCGTCTGGGAGTCCCACTCGTTCTGGAGGATCAGCGCGCGCACCTTGTTACCGATCCTGGTGGCGGGCTCGCTGCCGTTCTTCTTCCAGAAGGCGCACGGCTTGATGTGCGAGGCGAAGTCGCCGTACAGCGGGTACCTGGCCTTGTCCCGGATCGCGTCCTTGCGGTACTGCTCGGGATCGCGCGGCCAGGCGCGGGTGTCGGCGCAGACGACGGCCCAGAAGCCGGCGTCACCGTTGTCCTCGGGCACGGTCCGCCCGAAGGACGGCGGAACCGGCTCGGGCGTTTTGAGCTCCCGGTCGGCGGACGGGGAAGCTCCGGCGGCAGCCTTCTTCAACTCGGCGACCGCTTCGGCGGCGTCACGCGTGCCGAAGAACATGCCCCGGAAGCCGAGACGGATGTCGTCTCCGGTCAGCAGCGTGCCGTCGAGGTCGATCGGCTTGCGGTCGGCCTGGGCGACCAGGCCGTAGAAGGTCTTGCGGACCGCCTCGGGAGTCCGGCCCAGCTTGTAGGTGGCATGCCGCGCGGCGGTCCACTCGGCCCACCGGGTGAAGGCGGGCTCGGCACCCTCCGCCCAGACCTGGATCATCCCGCGCCAGACCCGGGCCGGGTCGACGGCGCTGTCCAGCACGAAGCGGTCGGTGCGCTTGGGGAACATCTGCATGTAGACGGCGCCGAGGTAGGTGCCGTAGGAGTATCCGAGGTAGGAGATCTTCTTCTCGCCGAGCACGGCGCGGATGACGTCCATGTCCCGGGCGGTGTTGCGGGTGGTGATGTGGCGCAGCTTGTCGCCCTGCCTTTTGTCGCATTTCTCGGCGACGGTCCGGGCCCACTTCACGTCCTTGGTGAACGTCTCGGCCTTGTACGGCCGTTCCCAGTTCCGCTCGCCGGACGTCAGGCCACAGCCGACAGGAGAACTCAGCCCGATGCCCCGCGGGTCGAAGCCGACGAGGTCGTACTTGTTCTTCACGGATTTCGGCAGCTCGTCGGCCAGGTACTGCGGCATGTCGACGCCCGGCCCGCCCGGGCCACCCGGGTTGAGCAGAAGCACACCGCGCCGTTCCTTCTTGGTGCTCGTCTTCATCCTGGATATCGCGAGGTCGAGCTTCTTGCCGCCCGGTCTGCCGTAGTCGAGCGGCACCTTGATCGTGGCGCACTGAAGGGAGGCGGGCAGCGCCGTGTCGCAGCGGTGCCAGGCCGGTTTCTGCTGGAGGTAGGGGCGCAGGGGATTCTCCGCGGCGGATGCCGTGGCGGGGGTCAGCGCGGGGACCAGCGTGGTGACGGCGCTGACCGCCAGGAAGAGGGGTATTCGACTGTTGCGCACGTGCGTTGGGTCCTTGGGTCGATGCGTACGGGACGCACCCACCCTGCCGCGCGCGGAACGCGGATTGATCACTCCACGGGGCAGTGTTTCTCCCACCGTGGACGTACGGGGAGTTGAGGCGGATCGTGCTGGAGTCGGACAACCGCGACTGGCTCTTTGCCATCTACCTCAAGTGGCGTTCTGGAATAAAGTTGAGTCGCGTACGATCCCAAATCATCCGCGTTTCAAGGAATTTCCTTCGCTTCCTTGCGGTGCCAGTCGTGATTCCACCGGCGTCTTCGACAAGAGGCCTGATTGCTTCCTGCCTCCTGTGCTCCTGGACCCCCGTGTGCCGGTCTACTGGTGGTCGGCCGCCCGGGCCAGGCTCTCGCCGAGGCCTTCGCGGCGGATGCGCTGGTCGATGTAGAGCAGAGTGCTGACCAGTTGTATGAAGGCGGTGGCGAGCAGCTGCACCACCAGCGTGACGACGACGGTGAGGACCAGATAGGTCCACAGGCCGGGCAGCGCGTCGCCGTACACGTCGGTGAAGAACTCGCCGGCGTCGGCGGGCGGTTCGTCGTACGGGCCGTAGGCGTCGTACGAGGGCTGCGGACCAGCGAACAGCAGCGGGATCTGCACGATCCACCCACCGACGGCCACCATGGCCCCGGTGAGCAACAGGATGCCGAACGTGCGCCACCAGGCACCGCGGACCAGCCGGAACGAGCGCTTCAGGGCGGTGATCGGGCCGGCCGACTCAAGGACCGCGGCGGCGGGCGCGAACGAGAAGGACACCACCAGCCACGTCACCACGGGCAGGATCAGCAGCCCGAGCAAGAACACGAGCCCCGGCGCCATCAGGGGGCTCTCGGCCGCCACCAGCAGGGCGATCAGGCTGACCCAGACCAGGACGAAGAGGGCGACCGGGATCGCGATCAGCAGATACATGAGGAACGTGACGCCGAGCACCGACGGTGTACGGGCCCAGGCGCGGCGCCATACCGCACCGAAGGTGGTGCGCCGGCCCAGCACGGCGTGTTCCAGGACCACCGGGCTGACAGCGGAGAGGAACGAGTTCACCAGCAGGGTGAGCAGCATGACCACCACGTACGCCACCACGACGGAGACCACGATCGGGCTGACCATGGCCCAGGTCGGTTCGTCGGCGTGGATCAGCACCTGCCAGTCGTCCTCGACGCTGAGGTAGGCCAGCGCGAACGCGCCGGCCGCCGCGGCGAGGAGCAGGGCGAGGCCCGCGCCCATCGCGCCGAACAACTGCCGCGCGTACCGCCCCATCGTCGAGAACGCACCGCTGTAGACGGCCCCGAGCCCGAGCGGTGCCAGCGGTATCACGCCCGGTCTGGGCGGTGGCGGCTGCCAGCCGCCCCAGCCGTAGGGACCGTATGGCCCCTGCGGTCCGAACGGTCCTTGCGGCCCGTTCGCCCCCTGTGGTCCCCACCCCTGGTGCGCCATGCCGTGTTCCGTTCCTTTGTTCGGAACGGCATACGTTAGCCCAGGTCGGGCGGAGGTCAGCGCGGGGTGCAGGCGGCTTCGCGGAACAGTGGTTCCGCCGCTGCGGTGAGCAGGCGACGGCGCGGTGGTGACCAGGTCACGCGCCGCCCGCTTCGGTGCGCTGGTAGATGTCGGGGATGCCGTCGGCGTCCTCGTCGAGGTTTTCCTCCTCGTACAGGCGCCGGTAGACAGCGTTCCTGCGGCGCAGGAGCAGTGCGGCCAGCAGGGCGGCGGTGAGCGAGGCGATCAGGACGGCGGCCTTGACGTGCTCGCCGACAGCCGTTCCGGGGAAGGCGAGTTCGCCGATGAGCAGGGCGACCGTGAAGCCGATTCCGGCCAGGGTCGCCAGGGCGAAAACGTCGGCCCAGGCCAGGTCCGGGTTCAGCCGCGCGCGGGTGAAGCGGGCGGCGAGATAGGTCCCGGCGAAGATGCCGAGGATCTTGCCCGCGACCAGCCCGGCGATCACGCCGAGGGGTTCGGGGGTGGTGAAGACCTTGCCCAGTGCGTCGCCGGAGACACTGACCCCGGCGGCGAACAGCGCGAACAGCGGCACGCACACGCCGGCGGAGAGCGGGTGCAGCAGATGACCCGTGCGTTCTGCGGGTGATTCCTTTTCGTCCCGGTCGCGGACCGTGCGCAGGATCAGGCCCATGGCGACTCCCGCGACGGTGGCGTGGATGCCGCCGTTGTAGAGGAGCGCCCAGATCGCCACCCCGAGCGGCACGTACCACCACCAGCCCCGCACCCGCTGCCGCTGCAGGACGTAGAAGACGACCAGCCCGGCGAACGCACCCGCCAGCGCCCAGTAGTTGAGGTCCGAGGTGAAGAAGACGGCGATGATCAGGATCGCGCCCAGGTCGTCGACGACCGCGAGGGTCAGCAGGAAGGCCCGCAGGGCGGTCGGCAGGTGGGTGGACATGACCGCCAGGACCGCCAGGGCGAAGGCGATGTCGGTGGCCATCGGCACCGCCCAGCCGTCCATGCTGCCGCCGCCGGCCGCGACCGTGACGGCGTAGAAGGCGGCGGGTACGGCCATGCCGCACACGGCGGCGATGACGGGCAGCGCCGCCGTCGCCGGGGTGCGCAGCGAGCCGACGACCAGTTCCCGCTTCAGCTCGATCCCGGCGACCAGGAAGAAGACGGTCAACAGTCCGTCGGAGGTCCAGTGGCCGACCGAGAGGTCCAGTCCCAGTGCGGGTATCCCGAAGTGGAAGTCGCGGATGGTGGTGTACGCGCTGCTGAGCGGAGTGTTCGCCCACACCAGCGCGACCAACGCGGCGGCCAGCAGGACGAGGCCGCCCACCGTCTCGGTGCGCAGGGCCCGGGCCACTGCCTGTCGTTCGGGCCAGGAGGGAAGACCGAGGAACGGGGTACGGGGCGGCGTGGCGGCCAAGGCGGCGCACCTCCGGGTGTCGGCGAAATGGGCACACGGCCCTACGGACGCCGACCAGACTTCCCGGCACACCCCGCGCCCTTCTTGACGCGTTCTCCACACCCTAACCGGAACAGGTCCGTCGGCCCACCCCCTGCCCAGTCCGCTGCAAACGGGCGGACAGCGAGCTCGGTTGACGTACTCGGGCGAGGCGCCGATGTGGACGGGGTACACACGTGGCCTGGGAGTGATCGCGTCTGGCAGGAGGTCGCAGTGACGCTTTCGGACGTGGTCTACGTCTGTCTGGGCCTGGGGGCGCTGGGGGCGGCCGTGCTGCCCCGGGTGGTCTCCAAGCGGCCGTTGTCCCTGCCCATGGTCTTCCTCGCCGCGGGGGTTCTGATCGAGTTGCTGCCGGTGGGCGTGCCGGCCGTGGATCCCGTTCGTGATCGCCTGTGGGTCGAGCACACCACCGAGGTGTGTGTGATCGTGTCGCTGATGGGTGCGGGACTCGCCATCGACCGGCCCTTCGGATGGCGCCGGTGGTCCGGTACGTGGCGGTTGCTGGGCATCACGATGCCGCTGACCGTGGCGGTCGTCGCCCTGCTGGCCTGGGGGCTGCTCGACTGGCCGCCCGCTGCCGCTCTGCTGCTGGGGGCCGTGCTCGCGCCCACGGATCCCGTGCTGGCCGGCGAGGTGCGCGTGGGCGAGCCGCTCGGTACCGAGCGCGACGAGGACGAGGTGCGGTTCTCCCTGACCAGTGAGGCGGGGCTGAACGACGGACTCGCCTTTCCGTTCGTCTACGCGGCCATCGCCCTCGCCGCGGCGGCCGGGACGGGGTGGTCGGCGGACTGGATCGGTTCGTGGGCGCTGACCGACCTGCTGGGCAAGTGCGCTGTGGGTCTGGCCGTCGGAGGTGGGGTCGGCTGGCTGCTGGGGTGGATGTTCTTCCGGGTGCGCACGTCGGTGCTGCGGCTGTCCGAGCACATGGAGGGCTTCGTCGCGCTGGGGGCCACCTTCGTGTCGTACGGCATCGCCGAGGTGCTGCACGGTTACGGGTTCCTGTCCGTGTTCGTGACGGCCTGCGTGATCCGGACCGCCGAGCGCAGCCACGGCTACCACAAGGTGCTGCACGAGTTCACCGAGCAGATCGAGCGGTTGCTCACGGCCGTGCTGCTGTTCCTGCTCGGCGGCTACCTGGTGGCCGGTGCCTTGTCCGCCCTGACAGTGATGGGCGCGGTGGTCGCCCTCCTGGTGCTGCTGGTCGTACGGCCGCTGACCGGCTGGCTGGCACAGGCGGGAAGCGCCGAGGGGAAGAAGGAGCGCGCCGTGGTCGCCCTGTTCGGGATCCGGGGCATCGGCTCGCTGTTCTACCTGTCCTACGCCCTGGGGCAGCACTCCTTCGGCGGACTGGAACGGGATCTGTGGGCGATCGTGGCCCTCACCGTGGTGATCTCGGTGGTGCTGCACGGGGTCATGGCGACGCCGGCCATCGGATACCTGGACCGGCGGCGCGACGGGGCGGAGCTCGGCGGTCGTTCGTAGGTGGCAGACGTACGGGCCCGTACCCACCAAGGCGCGAGGTGGGTACGGGCCCGTACAGGAGCCAGGCCGCCGGGGGGGGGGCGGTCAGACGGTGGTCTTCGCCGACTCCTGGCCTTCGTCGGTGATCTCACCGGCCTTGCGGGCACGGACGAACTCCAGGAAGGAGCCGAGCTCGCGCTTGACGACCGGGGCGAGCAGGTACAGGCCGATGATGTTGAAGACCGACAGCAGGAAGAGCGCGGAGTCGGCGAGGCTGATCAGCGAGTCGAGGGACATCAGGGCGCCCAGGACCACGAACAGGCTCCAGATGACCTTGAAGACGGTCTCGCTGGTCTTGCTCTTGCCGAACAGGTACGACCAGGCCTTGAGGCCGTAGTAGCCCCAGGTCAGGATCGTGGAGAAGGCGAACAGCAGCACCGCGACGGTGAGCACCATCGGGAACCAGGGCAGCACGGTCTCGAAGGCGTCGGAGGTGATGGTGACACCGCCGATGCTCTCGCCGGCGCGGGCCTCGCCCCAGCTGGCCGGGTCGGCGATGACGATGGTCAGCGCGGTCATGGTGCAGATGACGACCGTGTCGATGAACGGCTCCAGCAGGGCGACCAGGCCCTCGCTCGCGGGGTGATTGGTCTTCACCGCGGAGTGGGCGATCGGGGCGGAACCGAGACCGGCCTCGTTGGAGAACGCGGCGCGCTGGAAACCGATGATCAGGGCACCGAGCACACCGCCCGCGACGCCGTCGGCCTCGAAGGCGCCCTGCAGGATGGTCTGGAAGGCGTCCGGCACGTGGGTGACGTTGCTCAGGATGACGACCAGGCAGGCCACGATGTAGATGCCGGCCATCGCGGGCACCAACCGGCTGGTGACCGAGGCGATGGAGCGGATGCCGCCGAGCAGCACGAGACCGACCAGCGCGGCGACGACCAGGCCGAAGAGGACGGCACCGGCGGAGGAGGCCAGGAAGCCGTCCTCGCCGCCGAAGGTCGAGGCGACCTGCGCGTAGCTCTGGTTGGTCTGGAACAGGTTGCCGCCGAACAGGCCGAAGAAGAGGACCATGATCGAGGCGAGGACGGCGAGCACCTTGCCGAGCTTGGCGCCGCCGCTGCCGAAGCGCTCCGCGAGGCCCTTCGGGAGGTAGTGCATCGGGCCGCCGGAGACCGTGCCGTCGGCGTGCACCTCGCGGTACTTCACACCGAGGGTGACCTCGACGAACTTGGTGGCCATGCCGAGCAGGCCGCAGAGGATCATCCAGAACGTGGCGCCGGGACCGCCGATGGAGACGGCGACGGCCACACCCGCGATGTTTCCGAGGCCGACCGTGCCGGAGACAGCGGCGGTCAGGGCCTGGAAGTGGTTGACCTCGCCGGTCGAGCCCTTCTCGTCGTACTTCCCGCGCACCACGTCGAGCGCGAGTCTGAACTTGCGGACCTGCACGAACCCGAACCAGCCGGTGAAGACCAGACCGGCGACCACGAGCCAGGCGACGATGAGGGGAAGATCCGTTCCGCCGACGGGAACCGCGTAGAAGACGATGTCTCCGAGCCACTTGGCTATCGGTTCGAAGAAATCGCTGACGGCTTCGTCGACTTTTTGGGTGACGGAGTCGAGTGACACAGTGGCTACCTCGATGGTGCGAGCCCGGGGCACGGGGGAAGTGCCGCCGGTCGATGTGCGGTCTCTGAACGAACGCCGTTGTCCGATCGGCGACGCTGGATGGGCTGTCCCTGGATGCGGATAGTGATCACCCGGGTCGTGCTGCAGGTGCATGCCGACCGCTCCGCACTGCGGCGTCGAGCGGTGCCACCTGCGGAGTTGCGCAGTTCTACCACGACCTTTGCCATGTCTTTAGTGACTCAAATCACATAACTCACAGTCGCGGTCGAAAATGCCAGCGAGCGATATCGGACCGTTATGCGAGGCCGGAGATCCGTTCACCGGACAGCTGATGACCGTGCATACACACAGGCCATTGCGGCGGCGTAAGACATGCCTCATGCATCAGTGGTCCGCGCCCCCGTCCGTGACCGCCGACCGAGGAGTTCGGCCAGGCCCTGGCGTGTCGCGGCGAGTACCACGCGGTCTTCGGGCCGAAGGACATAGCCGGGGTGCAGGTCCCATACGAGTCCGCCGGGGCGGTCGGCACCGTAGTGCGCCGGTGTGGCGGCGAGGTCCGGCAGCCGCTCGCCCGGTTCGGCCGTGTCCAGCGCCAGAACGCGCCACTTACCGGGACGGAACGACTCGGCGATGGTGCGCCCTTCCAACTGCGGGTGCCCGGCGACACCGAGGGCGGCGAAGAGCAGGACGCGGCGCTCGACGGGTATCGCCCCGAGGACCTGGCGGCCCATCATGGCCCCGGCGAAGGCGGGGGCCGCGAGGGTCGAGACGCTGCGGCTGCGGGTGAGGGCGCGCGGGTGGGCGGTGCGCAGGGTGCGGTAGACAGCGGTGGCGAAGGCGTCGTCGTACAGGCGCAGGGCCACCCGCAGGTCCGGTTTGACGGAGCGTGCGTACAGGGCGGATTCGAGGTTGGTGGTGTCGTGGCTGGTGAGAGCCAGCAGGGAGTGCGCGCGGTGGATCTTTGCGGCCTCCAGCACGCCCTCCTGGGTGGCGTCACCGAGGACGGTGGGGACGCGCAGTCGGCGGGCGAGCGGGAGGCCGCGCGCTTCCGGGTCCTCTTCGACGCACACCACCGGGATGTCGAGCTCCCGGAGACGCGCCAGGACCCGGGTGCCGACCTTGCCGAGGCCGACCAGGACGACGTGGCCGGTCAGGCCGCGGGGTGGCCGGCGCAGCGCGGAGGCCGTGCGGAACGTGCCGAGAGCCTCCAGGACGGCCGCGAGCAGGACGGGCATCAGCAGCAGACCGGCCAGTCCGGCGAGGAGCTGGAGCACCTGACGCGCGGTGGGCTCGTCGAGGGCCGGGTCGCCGATCGCGAAGAGGTCGAGCAAGGTGAGGTAGGCGGCGTGCAGCGGGTGGTGCCCGGTGGTCAGCCAGGTGGCGATCGCCACCCCCAGGACGCAGCCCAGGAGCCCGGCCAGTGACCAGCGCAGCCGACGCGAGAACAGAGAGCCGAGCGGCAGTCCGCGCCCCGCCAGCCGTCGCGGTCCGGGACCGGAAGCCGTGTGCGTGACCGTTTCGAGGACCACCGTGCCGTGCCCGGTGGCGCCCGCGACCGTGTCGTCGTCCGGGAGCAGAATCGGCGCCTCCCGGCCGCTGGCGTCCGAACCTTCCGCTCCGGCCGGGTCGCTGGTGGTCGCCGACAGCAGGGCCAGGGTGCACAGGCCTGGATCGGCGACCCGGCCGTGACCGGGTGGAGTGCGTTCCACGGCGCGCAGCAGCAGTCCGTCGGCCTGGACGACCTTGCTGGTGCCCGCGACGGCGGTGGCCGCGAGTGCGGGTGCCGCGGTGTCGGCGTCCGACAGGACGGTGGTGGAGGTGTCCAGGGCCTCGGGGTCCAGGCCGGGGCCGGCGAGGGTGGCGGCCTGGTCGAGGAGTTCTTCCAGGTGCTGTCCGAGCTTGCGGTTGTAGAGCCGGATGACCAGGCGCAGCCGGGGGTTGAGACGGCGGGCGGCCAGCGCGGCGTGGATGTTGGTCTCGTCGTCGTCATGCACGAGCGCCAGCGCGGCGGCCTCACGCACGCCCAGCTCGGCCAGGGCGGCTTCGTCGAGGACGGCGGTCTCGACGATGCGGGCTGTGCCGGTCGCGCCCGAATCGGCCGAGTCCTCCGTGCGGTTCATGGCGGCCTGTATCCGGCCGAGCAGCGCGGCGGCGCGCGCCCTTCCGGTGCTCGCGCCGGGCCGCGGCAAGGACGGTACGACGAGAGTGACCCGCTCCCGGTACACCGTGGCGAGCTCGGCGGCCAGCCGCTCGGCGAGCGCGTCGTCCCCGCACACGATCATGTGGCCCGGACGCGGCACGCCAGGCGAGGGCTGAGGGAATGTGAGCACCACGTCGGGACCCCCGTTCGGCGAAGCTTCTCCGCCTTCTTCCGTCAAGATCGCCGACCAGACTTCCCGGCACACCGTTGGGAACGGTACAGCTTCCTGACGCGGCGTCACAGAGCATCGGCACGGCTTCGCCCGCCGACCGTCCGACTGTTCGGGGTGCGGCATTAAAAGCCGCGTAAAGATTGCCGGAATCGGGCAATGTCTCGCCCGGTGTCCGCGTGTGACGATGCCTGCGACAACGGGGGAAGGGCAAGGAGAGGCGGTGTGCGCGATGGCCTGGTTTCTCGGGCTCGGCATAGCGGGGGTCGTCCTCCTTGCCCTGTCGTTCGTCCTTGACGGCGTACTCGAAGGACTGCTCGACGGAGTCGCCGTGGTGGACGGCCTGCTCGATGGGCTGCTGTCTCTGCCGGTGATCGCCGGGTTCTTGTCCATGTTCGGTTTCTCCGGGGCGATCGTCATGGGGGCAACCGGACTGGGCCCGATGGGAGCCGCGGTGATCGGGGTGCCGGCCGGTGTCCTCACCGGCTGGTTCGCCTACCGCCTGAGCCGGGCTCTGATGCGTGACTCCTCCGGCGCCGCTCCGCGTGACGCCGACTTGATCGGCATATCCGGCTCGGTGGTGACCGCGATCCCCGCCGAGGGCTACGGCGAGGTGCTGGTGCACGTGGCCGGGCAGCCGAGGAAGTTCGCGGCCAAGAGTTCGGTTGCCGTGGCCCGGGGCGCCGACGTCTGGGTCGAGCAGGCGCTGTCGCAGTCGGCGGTGTCCGTACGTCCCGTCGAACGCTGACCCGGCGAAACGGTCCTCCTTTCCGGCACCCGGCCGAGGTGCCGTTCTCATCCACACATCCGTTACCGAATGCCGTCCTCAGGGAGGGCTGAGGGGACATCACCATGAGCTCTGTCGCCATCGCGGTGGGAGGGGTCTTCGTACTCCTCGTACTGCTCGCGCTGGTCGTCGTCAGCCGGTACAAGGTCGCCGGCCCCAGCCAGGCGTTCATCGTCACCGGGCGGCGCGGCAAGAAGGCCACCGACCCCGAGACCGGCCGGGTCTTCACCGACAACAGCGGCCAGAAAGTCGTGGTCGGCGGCGGCGTGTTCGTCGTGCCGTTCGTGCAGCAGAGGTTCACCCTCGACCTCTCCTCGCGACACATTCCCGTCGCGGTGCGCGGCGCGGTCACCCTGCGCGGTGTGAAGGCCAACCTGGAGGGCGTCGCCATCGTCAAGGTCGGCGGTAGCGAGGACGCCATCCGCGCCGCCGCCCAGCGGTTCCTGATGCAGCAGGACGGCATCGTCGGCTTCACCCAGGAGGTGCTCTCCGGCGCGCTGCGCGCCATTGTGGGCCGGATGTCGGTGGAGGACATCATCCGCGACCGGGCCGCGTTCGCCGGCCAGGTCGCCGAGGAGGCGGAGGCAAGCCTGTCCGGGCAGGGGCTGGTGCTGGACGCGTTCCAGATCCAGGACATCACCACCGAGGGCTCCTACCTGGAGGACCTCGGCCGGCCCGAGGCCGCCCGCGCCAGGCAGGAAGCCGACATCGCCGAGGCGGTCGCCCGGCGCGCGGCCGAGCAGGCGCGGCTGAAGGCCGAGGAGGAGATCGCGATCGCCCAGCGGACCTTCTACCTCAAGCAGGCCGAGATCAAGGCCGAGACCGACGAGGCCGCGGCCCGCGCCGCGGCCGCCGGCCCGCTGGCGGAGGCCGCACGTCAGCAGGAGATCCTCGTCCAGCAGGAGAAGGTCGCCGAGCGGCAGGCCGAACTGACCGACCGGCAACTCGACACTCAGGTCCGCAAGCCCGCCGACGCCCAGCGCTACGCCGCCGAGCAGGAGGCTGAGGCCAAGCGCGTGGCCCGCGTGAAGCAGGCCGAGGCGGAGCGGCTGGCCGCCATCGCCGCCGCGCAGGCGGAGGCCGAGCGGTCCCGGCTCACGGGTGAGGGCGAGAAGCAGCAGCGCAGCGCGCTGGCCGAGGCGCACGCGATCGAGGGTCTCAAGCAGGGTGAGGCAGAGCGGTCCCGGCGTGCGGCGATCGCCGAGGCGGTGCGGCTGGAGGGCGAGGCCGAGGCGGCGGCGATCGGCGCGAAGGGTGAGGCCGAGGCCGAGGCGATGCGGAAGAAGGCCGACGCCTTCTCCCAGTACGGCGACGCGGCCGTGCTGCAGATGCTCGTCGAGGTGCTGCCGCAGGTGGTCGCCAAGGCGTCGGAGCCGCTCAGCGCGGTGGACAAGATGACGGTCATCTCCACCGACGGCGCGAGCCAGCTGTCCCGCACCGTCGCCGACAACGTGGCCCAGGGCGTCGAACTCCTCAGCTCCACAACGGGAGTCGACCTCGCCGAGCTGCTGAAGAGCATCACCCAGCGCAACGGTGACGTCCAGTCCTCGACCACGTCGGCCACCGCCGAGGCCAACGGAAAGATCCAGATCGGCTGAGAGCAGGCAGCCGGCACAGGGGCCCGCGCGGCATCGAGCCGCCGGGCCCCTCCTGGGGCGGTATATCGGAACCTGTCGTACGCGGCACTGGCTACATCCCGTGGCAGCGGGAGCGCGACTACTTCGCTGCCCTGCTGGGCCGGGGTCAGCTATGACGTGTGGGCGGCATGAGGTGAGGTGTGAAGCGGGTTCGGCCGGACGTCTGCCACTCTGGCCCGCTGTGCGTGGGGAACGCCGGCGGAGCAACAACATCGAGGAGCTCGCGTGACGCGGTCAGCCATAACCGACGAGTACCTGGAGGGTTATGCCGGGATCCTGGCCACCGTCTGTGCCACGGGCCGACGCCTCACCCGGAACGAGCTGGAGTCCCTGCGTGCCCGGGGAGAACGCGCCGCGGAGGCGGGCCTGGGACTACGTCTTCTGGTCCGCCGGCATCTGTCCGCGGCCCGCGAGCTCTCGCCCACTCTGTCGCCTGCCGGTGCCGACCTTGTGCTCGCCGCCGTGGAGCAGGCGGTGGACGCCTTCGCCGAGGGATACGAACGGTCCCAGAAACTCGCGGTGAGGCAGCAAGAGGCCGCGCGGCGGGAGTTCATCGACGACCTGCTCTACGGCCGCAGTGACCTGGGTCGCCTGGCCGAACGGGCGGAGCGCTTCGGCCTGCTCCTCTCCCGCGCCCACGCGGTCGCCGTCGCCCAGGGCGCCACGCCGGTCGACGACACGCACCCGGCGACCCGGCAGGTGGAGAGCGCCCTGGTCGCCCGGTTCGGAGAGCGCCGCATCCTGCTCACCACCAAGGACGGCCGCCTGGTCTGCATCGCGCCCGGCGACCAGGACGACGTGCTCGCCTTCTTCGCCAAGCAGGCGCATGCGGCCACCGACGGTGGCCGGGTCGCCCTCGGCCGCGCCCACCCCGGCGCCGGCGGGGTCGTCCACTCCTACGAGGAAGCCCTCAACGCCCTCGACCTGGCGGACCGCCTGGAGCTGGAGGAGCCCGTGCTGCGCGCCGCCGACCTGCTCGTCTACCCGGTCCTCACCCGCGACCGGCAGGCCATGGCCGACCTCGTACACAACGCCCTCGGCCCGCTCCGGGCCGCTCGCGGCGGCGCCCAACCCCTCCTCGACACCCTCACCGCGTACTTCGACTCCGGCTGCATCGCGGCCGAGGCGGCACGCCGCCTGCGCCTGAGCGTGCGGGCCCTGACCTACCGCCTGGAACGCATCCACAAGCTCACCGGCACCAACCCGGCCGACCCCGTCCACCGCTACACCCTGCAGACCGCCGTCATCGGCGCCCGGCTGCTCGGCTGGCCCGGCCACGAGGTCTGACCCGGGTGCCGACCAGGAGCTGTCCGGGCGATCATGTGACCGCCCGGCGCCTGGGTCGTTGCTGTGGCCATGGGGCGGGGCGATCTGAGGGAATCACTGATCGTGGACTCCGAAGGGCCACATCACCCAGCACTGAGACCTTCCTCACAGAGAGCGCACCCCGAGAGCTGCTCAAGCAAGATCCACACACGAACGTGGATCACCGGCGGCCCTCAGCCACCGACGGCCCGCTCCACCATGCCCAGAGACAGACATCACACCCCAGAAACAGGAATGGGCGGCATCGCCACTGCGATGCCGCCCTCTTCCGCTGTGCGCGAGGGGGGAGTTGAACCCCCACGCCCTTGCGGGCACTGGAACCTGAATCCAGCGCGTCTGCCTATTCCGCCACCCGCGCATTGGGTGTGTCGTAGGCTCCTGCCCCAGGGGGCCTGGCGCCTTCCGACACCCAGAACATTAGCACGCGGGGCGGGGTGGATTCACATCCGTTCTTCCGCAGGCAGACCCGCCTCCGAACCTTCGGTGCCCCGGCCACGTATCAACGCGTGAGCCGCACGTATCAACCTCGTACCGGTACCCCCTGTCTCCCCAGGAGGCGGTCGGGGTCCACAGCCGGGTGCGGGACACTGGTCTTCAGCCGCCTCTACGATCCTTGTCAGGAGTACGCGAGAGCGGTTGCGCGGCAGCCGTACCACCGGAGGAGTTCGAAGGGGAGCTCCACAGGGAACTTCGTCATCCGTCGACATCCGTCGGCCGTGCTGACAGGGGGAACCAGCCGATCGAGCGGCGCGTGGATACGATCAGTAAGCAGTACCAGGCAAGCGGCCCGCAGGGCAGTACACAGGACGGCAGCGACGGAGGAGGTGCCCCATGGGAGTCCTGAAGAAGTTCGAGCAGCGTCTCGAAGGTCTGGTCAACGGCACCTTCGCCAAGGTGTTCAAGTCCGAGGTCCAGCCCGTGGAGATCGCCGGCGCGCTCCAGCGCGAGTGCGACAACAACGCCACCATCTGGAACCGCGACCGGACGGTCGTGCCCAACGACTTCATCGTGGAGCTGAGCACGCCGGACTTCGAGCGGCTCAGCCCCTACTCCGGCCAGCTCGGCGACGAGCTCGCCGGCATGGTGCGTGACTACGCCAAGCAGCAGCGCTACACCTTCATGGGCCCGATCAAGGTGCACCTGGAGAAGGCGGAGGACCTGGACACCGGCCTGTACCGGGTGCGCAGCCGTACGCTCGCCTCCTCCAGCAGCCAGGCCCCGTCAGGCGCCGCCGCGCCCGCCGCCCCGCCCGCCGGACGCCCCGGTGGCTACGGCTACCCGCCGGCCGCCGCGCCCGCGGGCGCCCCGCCCATGCCCGCCGCGCCGCCGCCCGGCGGCCGCCCCGGCGGGTACGGCTACCCGCCGGCCGCGAGCGCCCAGCGGCCCCCGGCCGCCCCGGCCGCCGGCGGACGCACGCGCCACTGGATCGAGATCAACGGCACACGCCATCAGATCTCCCGCCCGACGCTGGTGCTGGGCCGCAGCACCGACGCCGACGTGCGGATCGACGACCCCGGCGTCTCCCGCCGGCACTGTGAGATCCGGACCGGAACGCCCTCGACGATCCAGGATCTCGGATCCACCAACGGCATCGTGGTGGACGGGCAGCACACCACCCGCGCTACGCTCCGCGACGGCTCGCGGATCGTCGTGGGCAGTACCACCATCATTTACCGGCAAGCCGAAGGGTGAAGCGGGGGCAATGTCAGAGCTGACCCTCACGGTCATGCGGCTGGGTTTCCTGGCCGTACTGTGGCTGTTCGTGATCGTGGCCGTGCAGGTCATCCGGAGCGACCTGTTCGGTACGCGCGTCACCCAGCGCGGATCGCGCCGGGAGGCCGGCCGGCAGCAGCAGGCCGCCCGCCAGGCCCCGCCGCAGCAGCGCCAGCAGTCCGGCGGCGGACGGCGCGGCCGTAACGCTCCCACCAAGCTCGTCGTGACCGAGGGCACCCTCACCGGCACCACGGTCGCGCTCCAGGGCCAGACCATCACCCTGGGCCGGGCGCACGACTCGACGATCGTGCTGGACGACGACTACGCCTCCAGCCGCCATGCCAGGATCTACCCGGACCGCGACGGCCAGTGGATCGTCGAGGACCTCGGCTCCACCAACGGCACCTACCTGGACCGGAACCGGCTGACGACTCCCACACCGATTGCGCTGGGCGCGCCGATCCGCATCGGCAAGACCGTCATCGAGCTGCGGAAGTAGTGCTACATCATGGATAGGCGCGAGCGGAGCGAGCACGCAGCGGCGGGCCCCACCCCGGGCCCCGGCGCGCTCCCGACCGGAGGGTGGGCAGTGTGGCTCGACACGACCGGCTGTACCCGGAGCCGACAGGCGAGGTGCGCATGAGTCTGTCACTGCGCTTCGCCGCCGGATCGCACAAGGGGATGATCCGGGAGGGCAACGAGGACTCCGGATACGCCGGCCCGCGCCTGCTCGCCATCGCCGACGGCATGGGCGGCGCCGCCGCGGGCGAGGTCGCCTCCTCCGAGGCCATCTCCACGATCGTCGCGCTCGACGACGACGTCCCCGGCTCCGACCTCCTCACCTCGCTCGGCACGGCCGTACAGCGCGCCAACGACCAGCTGCGCTCGATGGTCGAGGAGGACCCCCAGCTGGAGGGCATGGGGACGACCCTCACCGCCCTGCTCTGGACCGGCCAGCGCCTCGGCCTGGTGCACGTCGGCGACTCGCGCGCGTACCTCCTGCGCGACGGCGTCCTGACGCAGATCACGCAGGACCACACCTGGGTGCAGCGCCTGGTCGACGAGGGCCGCATCACCGAGGAAGAGGCCACGACCCATCCGCAGCGCTCGCTCCTCATGCGTGCGCTGGGCTCCGGCGACCACGTCGAGCCCGACCTCTCCATCCGCGAGGTCCGTGCCGGCGACCGCTACCTGATCTGCTCCGACGGCCTGTCCGGCGTGGTGTCCCACCAGACCCTTGAGGACACCCTCGCCAGCTACCAGGGCCCCCAGGAGACCGTCCAGAACCTGATCGAGCTGGCGCTGCGCGGCGGCGGCCCGGACAACATCACCGTCATCGTCGCCGACGTTCTCGACCTCGACACCGGCGACACCCTCGCCGGGCAGCTGTCCGACACCCCGGTCGTGGTCGGCGCCGTCGCCGAGAACCAGCACCAGCTGCAGGACAACGCCTTCATGCAGACCCCCGCCGGCCGCGCCTCCGGCCTCGGCCGCCAGGGGCACGGCCAGGGCGGCGGCGGCGAGTTCGGTCCGCCCGGCTCCGGCGACACCACCGGCTACATCCCGGCGGCCGGCCTGGACTACGGCGACGACGACTTCGTCAAGCCCCGCAGGAAGGGCCGCTGGCTGAAGAGATCCTTCTACGGCGCCCTCGCGCTGGCCGTCATCGGCGGCGGCCTGTACGGCGGCTGGCGCTGGACGCAGACGCAGTACTACGTCGGCGTCGAGGACGAACACGTCGCGCTGTACCGGGGCATCAGCCAGGACCTGGCGTGGGTGTCGCTGTCGAAGGTCGAGAAGGACCACCCCGAGATCGAACTCAAGTACCTGCCGCCCTACCAGCAGAAGCTGGTCAAGGCGACCATCGCCGAGGGCGGGCTGAAGAACGCCCAGGCGAAGATCCAGGAACTGTCGGTGCAGGCCTCCGCGTGCAAGAAGCAGGCGCAGCGGCGCGAAGCCGAGAGCCAGAACAACGCCAAGACCGGCGAGGGCGAGGCCGGGGGCACCACGGGAACCACTCCCGCCTCCTTCACGTCCAAGGCCACACCGACGCCGAACCCGTCGAACCCGTCGGGCTCGCCGTCGACGCCTGAGAAGTCCCCGAACCCGTCCACGACCGCACCTACTCCCAGCCCCGGCCCCAGCCTCTCGGAGGAAGAGCAGAAGGTCGTCTCGCTGTGCGGTAAGCAGTAGGCAAGCCGTGAGAGGCCCTGTTACACGATGAGCGGTACGAATACGTCGCACTCGCCGCAGCACCACACGTCCACGATCGGCGCGATCGGCGCACCGAGCAGACGGAACACCGAGCTGGCACTGCTGGTGTTCGCCGTCGTCATCCCGGTGTTCGCCTACGCCAACGTCGGCCTGGCCATCAACGACTCGGTACCGCCGGGTCTGTTGAGCTACGGCCTGGGACTCGGGCTGCTCGCGGGCGTCGGCCATCTGGTCGTACGGAAGTTCGCACCGTACGCGGACCCGCTGATGCTGCCACTGGCGACGCTGCTGAACGGACTGGGGCTCGTAGCCATCTGGCGGCTCGACCAGTCCGAGCTGCTGCAACAGATCAAGCAGGCAGGCACGGCCGCGCCCCGGCAGCTGATCTACACGGCCCTGGGCATCGCCTTGTTCGTCGCCGTGTTGATCTTCCTCAAGGATCACCGCGTCCTGCAGCGCTACACCTACATCTCCATGGTCGGCGCGCTGATCCTGCTGCTCCTGCCGCTGGTTCCGGGCCTCGGCCGGAACGTCTTCGGCGCGAGGATCTGGATCCAGGTCGGCAGCTTCTCCATTCAGCCCGGTGAGTTCGCGAAGATCGTGCTCGCGGTGTTCTTCGCGGGCTATCTGATGGTCAAACGGGACGCGCTCGCGCTCGCCAGCCGCCGCTTCATGGGCCTGTACCTGCCGCGTGGCCGCGACCTCGGCCCGATCGTCGTCGTCTGGGCGATCTCGATCCTCATCTTGGTCTTCGAGACCGACCTCGGTACGTCGCTGCTGTTCTTCGGCATGTTCGTGATCATGTTGTACGTCGCCACCGAGCGGACCAGCTGGATCGTCTTCGGTCTGCTGATGTCCGCGGTCGGCGCGGTCGGCGTGGCCAGCTTCGAGCCGCACATCCAGCAGCGTGTCAACGCCTGGCTCGACCCGATGCGCGAGTACCTGCTCTCCCGCGCGAACCAGGTCGGCCACTCCGAGCAGGCCATGCAGGCGCTGTGGGCCTTCGGTTCCGGGGGCACGCTCGGCACCGGCTGGGGCCAGGGCCACTCCGACCTGATCCGGTTCGCTGCCAACTCCGACTTCATCCTCGCTACCTTCGGCGAGGAGTTGGGCCTGGCCGGCCTCATGGCGATCCTGCTGCTGTACGCATTGATCGTGGAGCGCGGCGTGCGCACCGCCCTCGCCGCCCGCGACCCGTTCGGCAAGCTGCTCGCCATCGGCCTGTCCGGCGCCTTCGCACTCCAGGTGTTCGTCGTGGCCGGCGGCGTGATGGGGCTCATCCCGCTGACCGGTATGACGATGCCGTTCCTGGCGTACGGCGGTTCCTCCGTCATCGCCAACTGGGCGCTGATCGGCATCCTGCTCAGGATCAGCGACACCGCCCGCAGGCCGGCTCCCGCTCCCGCCGGCAACCCCGACGCCGAGATGACCCAGGTGGTCCGCCCGTCATGAACAAGCCCCTGCGCCGGATCGCGATCTTCTGCGGTCTGCTCGTCCTGGCACTGCTCATCCGCGACAACTGGCTCCAGTACGTCCAGGCCGACGAGCTCAGGACCGACAAGAACAACCGCCGCGTCATCATCCAGCGGTACGCCTCGCCGCGCGGCGACATCATCGTCGGCGGACAGCCGATCACCGGCTCGACCGAGACGTCGGGCAGCGACTTCAAGTTCAAGCGGACCTACAAGGACGGCCCGATGTGGGCCCCGGTCACCGGGTACGCCTCGCAGGCCTTCGGCGCCACCCAGCTGGAGTCCATCGAGGACGGCATCCTCACCGGCAACGACGACCGGCTCTTCTTCCGCAACACCCTCGACATGCTCACCGGCAAGAAGCAGGAGGGCGGCAACGTCGTCACGACGTTGAACGCCGCCGCGCAGAAGGCCGCGTACAACGGTCTGAAGAAGCAGGGCGGCAAGGGCGCCGTCGTCGCCCTGGAGCCGTCCACCGGCAAGATCCTGGCCCTGGCCTCCTACCCGTCGTACGACCCGTCGTCCTTCGCCGGCAACTCCACGACCACGGACACCGAGGCCTGGCAGAAGCTGCAGAAGAAGAACAACCCCGACGACCCGATGCTCAACCGGGCGCTGCGCGAGACCTACCCGCCCGGCTCCACCTTCAAGGTGGTCACCGCGGCCGCCGCCCTGGAGGACGGGCTCTACACGGACCCGAACCAGAAGACGGACTCGCCGGACCCGTGGGTCATGGAGGGCACCACCACCAAGCTGCCGAACGAGGGCAACATCCCCTGCAAGAACGCGACGCTCCGGGTCGCCCTGCAGTACTCCTGCAACACCGTCTTCGGCAAGATCGGCTCGGACCTCGGCAACGACAAGATGCTGGACATGGCGAAGAAGTTCGGCTTCACCGAGGAGCAGTTCACACCGGTCCGCGCCAACGCCTCGGTCTTCTCCGACGACATGAACCCCTCAGAGACCGCGCTGTCCTCCATCGGCCAGTTCAACACCGCCGCGACCCCGCTCCAGATGGCCATGGTCGCCTCGGCCGTCGCCAACGACGGCAAGCTGATGAAGCCGTACATGGTCGACGAGCTCCAGGCCCGCAGCGTCGACACCCTCGAGAAGACCGACCCCGAGGAGCTCAGCCAGCCGCTGTCCTCGGAGAACGCCCAGAAGCTCCAGTCGATGATGGAGACGGTCGTCGACGAGGGCACGGGCTCCAACGCCAAGATCCCGGGCGTCACGGTGGGCGGCAAGACCGGTACCGCCCAGCACGGTGTCGACAACAGCGAGAACCCCTACGCGTGGTTCATCTCGTACGCCAAGGACAGCGACGGCAGCGCGCCGGTCGCCGTGGCGGTCGTGATCGAGGACGACAACGCCGTCCGTGACGACATCTCCGGCGGCGGCCTCGCGGCGCCGATCGCGAGGAACGTGATGGAGGCGGTCATCAAGAGCAAGCAGTGACCCCGCTCACGTCTGCTTCACATCGATGCACGTTGCGATACCGGTCCTGTATCGGCTGACGGGCTCGGCCAGGTCACACAAAGCGAGCCGGGTACGGTAGGCCCGGACGGCAGCCTCCGACCGTACAAGCTTCCGGTCGGGACCGACGGAGAGGGCTGGTAGGTAGCTATGGAAGAGCCGCGTCGCCTCGGCGGCCGGTACGAACTGGGCCAGGTGCTCGGGCGTGGTGGCATGGCGGAGGTCTACCTCGCGCATGACACCCGCCTCGGCCGCACCGTGGCGGTGAAGACGCTGCGCGCGGATCTCGCGCGTGACCCTTCCTTCCAGGCCCGGTTCCGCCGGGAGGCCCAGTCGGCCGCCTCGCTCAACCATCCCGCGATCGTCGCGGTCTACGACACGGGCGAGGACTACATCGACAACGTGTCGATCCCGTACATCGTCATGGAGTACGTAGACGGCTCGACGCTCCGCGAACTGCTCCACTCCGGCCGCAAGCTGCTGCCGGAGCGGTCCATGGAGATGACCATCGGCATCCTCCAAGGCCTGGAGTACGCCCACCGCAACGGCATCGTCCACCGTGACATCAAGCCCGCGAACGTCATGCTGACGCGCAACGGCCAGGTCAAGGTGATGGACTTCGGCATCGCCCGCGCCATGGGCGACTCCGGCATGACCATGACGCAGACCGCGGCGGTCATCGGCACGGCCCAGTACCTCTCGCCTGAGCAGGCGAAGGGCGAGCAGGTCGACGCCAGGTCGGACCTCTACTCGACCGGCTGTCTGCTCTACGAGCTGCTGACGGTGAGGCCCCCCTTCGTCGGCGACTCCCCGGTCGCCGTCGCGTACCAGCACGTCCGGGAAGAGCCGCAGGCGCCGAGCGTCTTCGACCCCGAGATCACGCCCGAGATGGACGCGATCGTCCTGAAGGCACTGGTCAAGGACCCCGACTACCGCTACCAGTCGGCCGACGAGATGCGCGCCGACATCGAGGCCTGCCTCGACGGGCAGCCGGTCGCGGCCACGGCCGCGATGGGCTCGGTGGGTTACGGCGGCTACCCCGACGACCAGCCGACGACGGCCCTGCGCGCGGACTCCGGCGCGGGCGCCACGTCGATGCTGCCCCCGATGAACCCGGACGACGACGGCTACGACGACCGCCCGGACCGGCGCCGCCAGCAGCAGCGCAAGTCCAACACCTCGACGATCCTGCTGGTCGTGGCGGGCATCCTCGTACTGGTCGGAGCGATCCTGATCGGGCGGTGGGCGTTCAGCGGCAACGGAGGGGTGGGCAACGACACCATCCCCGCGCCCAACTTCGTCGGTGAGACCCAGCAGAGCGCCGAGAAGCTAGCCGAGAACTCCGACCTGAAACTGACCTTCTCCAAGAAGCCCTGCGAGAACCAGGCCAAGGGCAACATCTGCGACCAGGACCCGAAGGCCAAAACGGACGTCCAGAAGGGCGACACCATCTCCCTGGTGGTGTCGACCGGGGCGCCGAAGGTGGCTGTGCCGAGCGTCGTGGGCGACAGCCTCGAAGACGCCAAGGCGAAGCTGGGGGACGACAAGTACGAGTTCGTCGTCGAGACGAAGTCGAAGGAGTCCCCCGAGGAGCCCGGCACCGTCCTCGAGCAGAACCCGCGCCTCGGCGAGGAGGTGGAGAAGGGCTCCACGATCACCCTCACCGTCGCCAAGGAGGCGGAGAAGTCCACCGTCCCGGACGTCCTCGGCCAGAACTGTGACCAGGCCAAGCAGCAGATGCAGGCCAGCAACCTGGTCGGCAACTGCACCGAGGTGGAGACCGACGACGACAGCCAGGTCGGCAAGGTCATCCAGACCACGCCGCAGGCCGGCACGTCGGTCGACCCGAACTCGTCGGTCAACATCCAGATCGGCAAGAAGAAGGAACAGCAGAAGACGCGCGTGCCCCAGGTCGTCGGCCAGAACGTCGGCCAGGCCAAGCAGATCCTCGCGGCGGCCGGCTTCACCAACATCCAGTTCGCGGGTGGCAGCGACCAGAGCGACACCGCCATCGTCGCCGCCCAGGACCCGCAGGGTAACCAGGAGGTCGACGACCCGGCGGGGACGACGATCACCCTCCAGACCGTCGGCCTCGGCGGCAACAACGGCGGCAACAACAACGGCGGCGGTGGCAACGGCGGCCTCTTCGGCGGCATCAGCGGCCGCGAGGAGGACTGACAGCCCGTTGCAGAACGGTGATGGCCCCCGGCTCCCCTTGAAGGGAGCCGGGGGCCATCACCGTTATTCGTCCGCTTCTTGATCACAAGTCAGTTACCATGTCCACGTAAAGTTCATAGGACTCGTGAGGCCTGGACAGGCCTCAGAATCCAGAGGCGGGGAGACATTTGAAGAGGACGGCGCAGATACTCGGTGTGGCAGCGACCGCCATGCTCATAGGGACCCTGACCACCAGTCCGGCTCAGGCGGCTGCGGTGAGCCCGAGTTGCAAGACCACGGGTGCGGACGGCTTCATCTTCATCCCCGACTTCTCCGGCGCGGTGTCGTCACTCAAGCTCGAATGGCACATCACGGACACTCTCGCGGACGACCACCACGCGCGAATCCGCTTCCTGTCCAAGCAGCACAACGGGAAGATTCACTACTGGCCGTGGCACAAGGCGACGGGTGGTAAGGGTGACCACGAGTACGCTTCCACCACCGCCAATGACGACTACGGCATTTTCGAGGTCGGCGCCGAGGTGGCCCGCTTCGAAGGCAACACCAAGCTGAACTCCTGCGTCGACTGGGCCTGACGAAGGTGTGGCATGGCCCGAAGGTGCGGTAGCAAGACGCAGCTTCGGGCCTCAGCCTGTGGAATGGGTTCAGCCCAGTTCCTTCGGCGGTGTCCGGTCCGCGTTCACCTTCTCGACGCGTTCCAACTCGCCCCACACGACGTACCGGTACGTGCTGGTGTACACCGGCGTGCAGGTCGTCAGCGTGATGTAGTGGCCCGGCTTCTTCTTTCCGGACTCCTTCGGGACCGGCGAGAGGACCTTCACGTTGTACTTCGAGGTCTCGGGAAGGATGTCGTAGACCTTGTAGACGTACCACTTGTCCTTCGTCTCGAAGACGATCGGGTCGCCCTTCTTGATCTTGTCGATGTTGTGGAACTCGGCTCCGTGCCCGTCCCGGTGGGCCGCGAGGGAGAAATTGCCCTTCTTGCCCGACATCGGCAGGACCGCCTTGACGGGATCGGTGTAGTACCCGGCGACACCGTCGTTGATGACCTTGTTCGACGTGCCCTTCTCGACCAGGACCTCGCCGTTGCTCATCGCCGGCACGTGCAGGAACCCGATGCCGTTCTTGGTGTCCAGCGCACCGGGGCCGCCCCGGCCGTGAGCCCAGTCGTCACGGACCTTGTCCGCCTGCTTCCCGGCCGCGCGGTCGGCGACCACGTTCGTCCACCAGAGCGAGTAGGCGACGAACAGGCCCAGCACCAGGCCCGCGGTGATGAGGAGCTCGCCGAAGACGCTCACCGCCATGGCGATCGGGCCGGGACGGCGCCGGGCTGCGGACGGCCGGGACGCCCCCGCGCCGGTGTGCTCTTCGTGCTCCGTGTCGGTGGTCGCTGCCACTGGTCATCTGCCCTTAACTGACGAGCGCATCCGGCTTGCCCTTGCTGCGCGGCCGTTCCTCGTCCATCTTGCCCCAGACGATCATCCGGTACTTGCTGGTGAACTCCGGCGTGCACGTGGTCAGCGTGATGTAACGGCCGGGCTCGGTGAACCCCGACCCCGGGGGGACGGGGTTCAGAACGCTCGTGTTGCTGGGCGGCGTGACCGGCAGGATCGACGCCATCTTGTAGACGTAGTACTTGTCCTGCGTCTCCACGACGATCGGATCGCCCTTGGTGAGCCTGTTGATGTACCGGAACGGTTCTCCATGGGTGTTGCGGTGGCCCGCGAGCCCGAAGTTCCCGGTCTTGTCCCCGGGCATCGCCGTCTTCAGCGCGCCCTCGGCGTAGTGGCCGACCATGCCCCGGTCGAGCACGCCCTTGCTGTTCGTGCCCTCGGCGATCGGCACCACCACGTCCAGCTTCGGGATGTGCAGGATGGCGAAGCCCTGCCCGGGCTCGAAGACCCCCGGGTTGCGCTTGCCGTTCGCCCAGTCGTCCTGGAGGCTGCTGGCCTCCTTGCCGGCCTGCGCGTGCGCCCGCACGTTCGTCCACCACAGCTGGTACGTGACGAACAGCAGCATCAGCACACCGGTGGTGATGAACACCTCACCTATCGCCCGGCTCGCCACCACCGCCGGACCCGGCTTGCGCGCCCGCGCCTGCCGCCGCGCCTCGACCCGCGACAGCGGAGCCCGCCGCTCCTCCCGCCCCGAGCCCCGTCCCGAGCCCCGCGCCGATCCCTGGACCGATTCCTGAGTCGATTCCTGAGCCGAGCGGCCCTCCGAAGCGCCGCCATGACGCCCGTGACGGCGCTTGGCGGCCTTTCTGCGGGCCGCACGGCCGCCGTGGGCAGGTCCGCCGTGCCGCGGCGCGGAAGAGCCCGGAGAGCCGGATACGGGGTCACCGGCCGCGGTCGGTGGCGGATCCGGTATCCGCAGCGCCACCGTCTCCTCGTCGGCCGGAGGCAGATACGGCTCGTCCGGGACGGGCTCGTACGACGCCGGGTACGGCTCGGGCGAGGACGGGTACGGCTCGGGCGAGGACGGCTGCGGCTGCGGTTCCGGCCGCGGAGAGGCCCCGTACGCCCCTCCACCCGACCAGTCCTCGAACGCACCCGCCACCCCGTACGACTGCTGCCCGTACGAGGTGTCGGACTCGCGCTCGGGGCGCAGCGCCGTCACGCCGTGGCCCTGCCCACCACCGGGGCGAGCCCGGCCGACCTCGCCACCGCGCCCTGGTCGCCGCACTCCACCAGCCAGTTGGCGAGCATCCGGTGCCCGTGCTCGGTCAGCACCGACTCGGGGTGGAACTGCACGCCCTCGACCGGGAGTTCGCGGTGCCTCAGCCCCATGACGATCCCGTCGTGCGTCCGGGCCGTGACCTCCAGCTCGGCCGGGACCGTCGCGGGCTCGGCGGCCAGAGAGTGGTAGCGCGTCGCCGTGAAGGGCGACGGCAGACCCACGAAGACACCCCGGCTGGTGTGCTCGACCAGCGAGGTCTTGCCGTGCAGCAGCTCGGGCGCACGGTCCACGACCCCGCCGTACGCCACCTGCATCGACTGCATGCCGAGGCAGACACCGAACACCGGGACGCCCGTCGCGGCGCAGTGCCGGACCATGTCGACACAGACGCCCGCCTGCTCCGGGGTGCCCGGACCCGGGGAGAGCAGGACACCGTCGAAGCCGTCCTGGGCGTGCGCCGTCGACACCTCGTCGTTGCGCAGGACCTCGCACTCGGCGCCCAGCTGGTACAGGTACTGGACCAGGTTGAAGACAAAGCTGTCGTAGTTGTCGACGACGAGAATGCGCGCGCTCACTGGTTGTCCACCGTCACATCGTTGAAGGGCAGCAGCGGTTCCGCCCACGGGAAGACGTACTGGAAGAGGACGTAGACCACGGCCACGACCAGGGCGAGTGAGATCAGCGCCTTCACCCACGTGTTCCCCGGCAGATGCCGCCAGATCCAGCCGTACATGCCGTCCCTTCCGTCGTACCACGGCACCAGACCCACGCCGTACAGCCACCAGACTAACGGCGCAACGCCTCAGGTTTCCCTGCCTCCACAGGCTGTGTGGAGTCCAGGTGCGCCCAGACGATCAGCCGATGACTGTGGCCCCACTCCGGTTCGCACGTGGTCAGCGTCAGATAGCGGCCCGGACGCGTGTACCCGGATGTACGTGGGACAGGATCGATCACCTCGATATCGGAGGGCACTGTTTTGTGCGGGCCTTTGTCGATCCGATACGTGAACCAGGTCGTGCCGTCGGTCAGCACCACGGCGTCACCCCGCCTCAGCTGGGGAAAGTCCTTGAAGGGGTCGCCGTGGGTGCGGCGGTGGCCGGCGACCGCGAAGTTCCCCTTCTGACCGAGCTGAGCGGTCTCCGCGTAGTGGCCCAGGCCCTTCTTCAGCGTGCCGGTGGCCGTGCCTTCGAGCACCGGCTTGTTCCACGTGAAACCAAGACGCGGGATGTACATGATCGCGAAAGGCTTGCCCTTGGCGTAGGGCGCGGGCTTCGGCGGGCCCGCGGTGTTCGCGGTGTTCCCGGGGTTCCCGGTGGAGGAGCCGGCCGCCGTGGAAGGCACGCTCGACTTCGCCCACTGCTCCTGGAGCAGTTCGATCTGGTCGTCCATGACGTCGTCGGCCCGCACGCCGGTCCAGAACAGCACGTAGACCACGAACAGCACGATCACGCTGCCGACGGTGATGCACAGTTCGCTGACGGTCCTGACGATCACACGCACCGGCGGCTCCCCCGGCCAGGCTGCTACTCCACAGGTTTCGCGTAGTGCAGATCCACTGTGCCCGAGTAGCCGGGAAGAGTCACCGGCCCGTTCTCCTCGACTTTCCAGCCGAGCCCGTAGACGTTGACGTAGACCATGTAGTTCTGGATCGCCGGGGACGCCGCGAGCGCCTTCTGGAGCTTGTCCGGGTCACCGACCGCCGTGATCTTGTACGGCGGAGAGTAGACGCGGCCCTGGAGGATCAGGGTGTTGCCCACGCAGCGCACGGCGCTGGTGGAGATCAGCCGCTGGTCCATGACCTTGATGCCCTTGGCCCCGCCCTGCCACAGCGCGTTCACGACGGCCTGGAGGTCCTGCTGGTGGATGACCAGGTAGTCGGGCTGCGGCTCGGGATAGCCGGGCAGCTTGGCGGTGGCGTCCGGCGGGGCGTCGTTGAGGGTGACCGAGAGCGACTCGCCCTTGAGCTTCTGCGTGCCCGCGCGCTTCTCCAGGGCGGCGAGTTTGTCGTCCTCCGCCTTGGTGCTGCCGTCGTCGCGCTCGGCGAGCGCCTCTATCTCCTTGCGCAGGGTCCCGTTGGTCTCGTCCAGCGCGCCGTTCTCCCGGCTGCGCTCCTGGATGAGGTCGGACAGCTTCAGCAGCGAGGCGTCCGTGCGGATGTCGGTGCCCTTGGCGGTGTTGAAGCTGGTGAAGAAAATGAGTCCCGCGAGAGCGAAGACGGCCGCCGTGAGGATCCGCACGGGCCGGAAACGGCGCGCGCGCTCAGGGGTGGATCCCGTCCCGGGGGAGTCGGCAGAATTGCTCAACGTACCCTTATCTCCTTCGGCGCCACGGAAGCACTACGCTAACGGACGCCCGGGGGAGCACTCAGAGTCCCCTTACGCTGCCCCGAGACCGACTCAGTTACCTGCGCGGCCACGCAGCGCATCGACAGGAGAGACCCTCGTGCCGAAGTCACGTATCCGCAAGAAGGCCGACTACACGCCGCCGCCTGCGAAGCAGACGACCGCCATCAAGCTGAACAGCCGTGCCTGGGTCGCACCCGTCATGCTGGCCATGTTCCTCATCGGCCTGGCCTGGATCGTGGTCTTCTACGTCACCGACGGCTCGCTGCCCATCGATGCGCTGGGCAACTGGAACATCGTGGTCGGCTTCGGCTTCATCGCCGCCGGATTCGGTGTCTCGACCCAGTGGAAGTAGCGGTCACCGGCAGGTGAACGCAGCTCTGCCCAGGGTTGTTCACTGAGTTATCCACAGCGGTTTTCCACAGGTGGAAAAGAAACGACGATCTGTGGATAACTCGCTGAGTGTTGACGCCGGTATGACGGAAGTACCGCGACTCGAAAACTTGTTCGCCCCCTGCCTGACCTGCGAAAACGCTGGTCGATGTCAGGGGGCACAGGTGTTCCCGCACACTATGCACAAGATCCGCCACCCGCTGTGGACAACGTTCGCGCTCAGCTGAGCTGGGCCGTCCTCAACAGGGTCAACAGGATGACCACCGCGAGGACCAGCGCACACGTGCCGTACTGGATCAGGGCACGTCGCTCGCGCGGGGCGCGGACCATGGCGTATCCGACGAGGACACCGGCGACGAGGCCGCCGATGTGGGCCTGCCACGAGATGTTGAAGCCCGGGCTGAAGGTGAAGATCAGGTTGATCACGAGCAGCGCGATGATGGGCCGCATGTCGTAATTGCGCTGGCGCAACAGCACGGCCGTGGCGCCGAACAGGCCGAAGATCGCGCCGGAGGCGCCCAGCGTCGCCGTGTTCGGGGAGGCCAGCAGATAGGCCAGGGTGCTGCCCGCGAGTCCGGAGAGGATGTAGAGCGCGAGATAGCGCACACGGCCGAAAGCCGCTTCGAGCGGGCCGCCGAGCCACCAGAGGCTGAGCATGTTCAACGCGATGTGCCAGATCTCCTGGTGCGTGAACATCGACGTCACCATGCGGTACCACTCACCGCCCGCCACTCCCTGGGTGGGCGTGAAGGGCGCGGGCGGCCAGGCGCCGACCAGGGCGAGGTCGATCGCGAGCGACTCATGGGCCCGGATGGCGATGAAGACGGCCAGGTTGATCCCGATGAGGATCTTGGTCAGCAGGCGGGGATCGGCGTGGAGGGTGCCGCCGGCGATCGTCCGGGGCATGGCAGCCGTGGGCGCGTGACCGGTGCCGGAGCCGCTGCGGACGCACTCGGGGCACTGGAAGCCGACGGAGGCGTTGACCATGCACTCGGGGCAGATCGGGCGCTCGCAGCGGGTGCAGCGGATGCCCGTCTCGCGTTCCGGGTGGCGGTAGCACATGGGGACGCTGTGGGCGTCCTGCGGGCTGCCCGCAGCCTTGTCGTCCATGGGATCCCCTTGGTCGTGAGAGAAAAGCCCGCCCCGCTCATCTTTACGGATGAGCGGGGCGATTGGTTCCCTGCGAGGGCTTCGGCACTCGGCGGGTCTCAGCGGTTCTCGATGACGACCGACTCGATGACCACGTCGTTGAGCGGGCGGTCGGTGCGCGGGTTCGTCTGGGCCGTGGCGATGGTGTCCACGACCTTCTGGCTGGCCGCGTCGGTGACCTCGCCGAAGATGGTGTGCTTGCGGTTCAGCCACGCCGTCGGGGAGACGGTGATGAAGAACTGCGAGCCGTTGGTGCCCGGGCCGGCGTTGGCCATCGCCAGCAGGTAGGGCTTGTCGAAGCGCAGGTCCGGGTGGAACTCGTCCTCGAACTGGTAGCCGGGGCCGCCGGTGCCGTTGCCCAGCGGGTCACCGCCCTGGATCATGAAGCCGCTGATCACCCGGTGGAAGACCGTGCCGTCGTAGAGCCTGTCCGTGGTCTTCTGTCCCGTCTCCGGGTGCGTCCACTCCCGCTCGCCCTGGGCGAGCTCGACGAAGTTCTTGACCGTCTTGGGGGCGTGGTTCGGCAGAAGCCGGACTTCGATGTCGCCGTGGTTGGTCTTCAGGGTGGCGTAGAGCTGCTCAGCCACGATCTGCCTTCCGTTGTCTTTCTGTGACTCCCTGATCCTCGCATGGACGGGGCCCCGCGTCGCCCGACCTCGGTTCATGGGAGGTAAACCGGGTCGATCACTTGCGGAAAACCAGTCGAGTAGTCCCGGGCCGGGGGCGCGCGGCGGCGATCCGTGGCATTGTCGACGACAAGCTCCTGTTGAACCCTATTCATCCGCTATTGCAGGTGATCGGCTCCCGATCAGTGTTCGGTCCGCTCTTGATCGGTTTTCGACCGGAGGTGGCCCGGAGCCGGCTCCCGTGACCCGGATGCCCGCCCGCGCATGCCTGGCGGTGCACCGGGAGGCATGATCCGTAAAAGGGTGGAAAGTCGAAATACCGTACGCCACCGAGGAGGAGGAACCCGTGACCCGCATCGACAGCGTGCGCGCCGCGACTGGTTCGGCGAAGGACAGCGTGCTGCACGCCGCGGAAGTGGTGGCGCCCTACGCCGACACGGCCAAGGACAGGGCCGCGCACTACGCACACGAGGCACGCGTACGGCTAGCGCCCAAGGTGACGCAGGCCGCCGGACAGGCGCGCGTCCAGTACGGCGCCCATGTGCAGCCGTATCTGGAGCAGGCCCGCACGCATGTGCCGCCGAAGGTCGACCAGGCCGCCCACGAGGCCGCCGTCCGCACGCGCAAGGCCGCCCGGCAGGCGGCGGAGTACTCCAGGCCGAGGCTCGAGCAGGCGATGGCCGCGGCCGTGCCCGTCACGAGCGAGGCCGCCGCCCGGAGTGTGGCCGCGATGGCCGCGCTGCGCGGTCAGGTCTCGTCGAAGGAGGTCCAGAAGCTGATCCGCAGGCAGGAACGGCGGGCGAGGGCCGGCCGGGCCATGAAGACGCTGGTCGTTCTGGGCGCCCTCGCGGGCGGTGCCTTCGCGGCGTGGAAGTGGTGGGACAAGCAGGCCAACCCGGACTGGCTGGTGGAGCCGCCCGCCGCGACGGAGGTTCCCGAGTCGGGCCGTCTGTCCTCCGTGGACGGCAGTGGCCAGTCCGTTCTGGACCCGGAGGTCGAGGCGAAGCAGGCCGAGGACGAGGCCGCCAAGCCCGACGACCGTTCCTGACGGCCGCCGGATCCAACAGCGCGGCGGGGGGGGGGGGGGGGGGGGGGGGGGCGGGGGGGGGGGGGGGGGCCCCCCCCCCCCCCCCCCCCCCCCCCCCCGCCGCGCTGTTTCACGTGAAACAAAAGCCCCCCGAGCCGCGTTTCCGCAGTTCGGAGGGGGTTGAGAGTGGAGCCTAGGGGAGTCGAACCCCTGACATCTGCCATGCAAAGACAGCGCTCTACCAACTGAGCTAAGGCCCCTGAAGAGGAACGTCCGCCCGGAGAAAATCCTGTCCCGGCGGGCGTCGGAGACCAGAGTACCGGGTCACCCCCATGATTCCGCAAAAGGATTGGGGGTCCCCGTCGCCGACCACTCTCCGTAAGATGCTCGGCGTGGTTCGCTACCGCGAACCGCCGTACTTGGGGAAGCGATGGGGAGACGCAATGGACGCCGCACAGCAGGAAGCCACCGCAAGAGCGCGGGAACTGCAGCGGAACTGGTACGGGGAGCCGCTGGGGGCGCTCTTCCGTAGGCTCATCGACGATCTTGGTCTCAACCAGGCTCGTCTCGCGGGGGTCCTGGGACTGTCCGCACCGATGTTGTCGCAGCTCATGAGCGGCCAGCGGGCGAAGATCGGCAACCCCGCTGTGGTGCAGCGGGTGCAGCTGCTGCAGGACCTGGCGGGGCAGGTCGCGGACGGCAGCGTGAGCGCGGCCGAGGCCACGGAGCGCATGGAGGAGATCAAGAAGTCACAGGGGGGCTCGGTGCTCAGCAACACCACGCAGACGACGAGCAGTTCGGGGGCGCCCACGGTCAAGCGGGTCGTCCGGGAGATCCAGTCGCTGCTGCGCTCGGTCGCGGCGGCGGGTGACATCATCGACGCCGCGGAGACGCTCGCCCCCACCCACCCGGAACTGGCCGAGTTCCTCCGGGTGTACGGTGCCGGCCGCACGTCGGACGCGGTCGCGCACTACCAGTCCCACCAGAACTGACCCCGTCGCCCGGCCGCCGAAGGGGGTTCGGCACCGGGCTTCGGGTGAGGTGACGGGGGCTGCGTCACGGTACGGGCGGACACGAGGGGGCGTGGGCCGTACGGGGGACCGTTCGACGCGAGGGTGACGTGTATCGCTCATCGGGGGAGTCATGGGGGGCGCAGGGAGCCGTTTCGCCCGTCGGGGAGTCGTCACGCCCGTCGAGGGGGAAGCAAGGGGGGAGACCACAGGGGGAGGAGCGACGTACAGCCATGGGTGAGGTGTTCGCCGGCCGGTACGAACTGGTCGATCCGATCGGGCGTGGAGGGGTCGGCGCCGTCTGGCGTGCCTGGGACCACCGCCGCCGCCGCTATGTGGCCGCCAAGGTCCTGCTCCAGAGCGACGCGCACTCGCTGCTGCGTTTCGTCCGGGAACAGGCACTGCGGATCGACCATCCCCATGTGCTCGCCCCGACCAGCTGGGCCGCCGACGACGACAAGGTCCTGTTCACCATGGACCTGGTCGCGGGGGGCTCACTGGTCCACCTCGTCGGGGACTACGGGCCCCTGCCGCCGGCCTTCGTCTGCACGCTGCTCGACCAGCTGCTCGCGGGCCTGGCCGCGGTCCATGCGGAGGACGTGGTGCACCGCGACGTCAAACCCGCCAACATCCTGCTGGAGGCCACCGGCACGGGCCGGCCGCGGCTGCGGCTGTCCGACTTCGGCATCGCGATGCGGCTGGGCGAGCCCCGCCTGACCGAGACCAACCTCGTGGTGGGGACGCCCGGTTATCTCGCGCCCGAGCAGATGCTGGGCGCGGAGCCGGACTTCCCCGCCGACCTGTTCGCCGTGGGCCTGGTCGCGCTGTATCTGCTGGAGGGCGCCAAGCCGGACAGCAAGGCGCTCATCCAGTACTTCGCCGAGCACGGGACTCCCGGTGCGCCCAAGGGCATCCCGGAGCCGCTGTGGCAGGTGGTGGCCATGCTGCTCCAGCCGGACCCGCAGGCCCGCTTCCGTACGGCCACGGGGGCGCGCAAGGCGCTCGCCGCCGCCGCAGAGCTCCTGCCCGAGCCCGGCCCGGACGACGAACTGATCGAGATCTTCGACCAACTCGGCCCGCTGCCCCCGGGGTTCGCGCCGGACGGCCCGCTGGAGAGAGCGCGGGGCCTGCCGCCGAGAGAGGGAGAACCGGTCGGCCCGGCGACGAACGAGGAGCGGTACCGTCCGGCTGACGAGCAGCGGTCCCGGCAGGACTCCCGGGCCCCCTCGGGAACGGGCGCGTCGGCGTCACGGCAGGGCCCGGGCGCAGCGGCCGTACAGCCCGGCCCCGGCCAGGACACCGTCCCGCCGGCCACTCCCGCCCAGCCGCCCTCGATGTCGGACACCGGCAGCTTCCACCTGCCGCCGCCGCAGGCCACGGGCACCGGCTCCCCCACGCCGGGCCACGACGCACAGGCACAGGCACAGGCACAGGGGCCAGCAGAAGCACAGGTACAGGCACAGGCCTCATCCCAGCACGCCCTCTACTCCCCCTACGACCCCACACACCCCTTGTCCCCGTCGCAGCCGGCGCCTCCCGCATACCCGCACCACGCGGGCTATCCCAGTCAGCCGCTGCCCCCGGCGACCCAGCAGCCCACCCACACCTCCACAGCCCCGTACACGACGCAGACCCCGACCCCGCAAGCCCCGCCGCCCGGACAAGGGACTCCGCCCGGCCAGGGCACTTCACGGCACCGGGCACACCGTCCCCGCCGCCCCGGCCCGCCGGCCAAGGTGGCGGTCCCGCTCCTGATCCTCGCCCTGGCCTGCTACGCCGTGGGGTTCTGGGCCCTGACCCGCATCTGAACCCTCCTGGACCTCGGGGCGCTCACCCGGCGCTCCTGCGCCGAGCCACCACGGTCCACAGCCCGAGCCCCACCAGCAGCGCGCTCCCGGTGCCGATGCCGCCCACGGCGACGACCCGCATCGCGGTGTCGTCACCCCCGGCCACGCCTTCGGCCGCGGCCTCCCGGTCCTCGTCCGAGACCTCGAAGACGCCCTTCGGCTCGGACTCCCCCACGTAGTCGGGCCCGCTGCGCGGCTGACCGCTCACCCGGACCCGCAGCGTCATCGGGAACGGCCCGTCCCCGAAGCTGTCGGCGACGCTCTCCGCGAGGTGCGCGACGAGGTAGTAGGAGCCGGCGAAGCGCATCGCACCGACCTGGTTGACGACGGCGTAGCGGTTGGCGTGGTCGACCGGCGGCAGGGGAGGCAGGCTGCCGGACTTCTGGCCGCCGTTGTAGCCGACGCCCACGTCGGCTACGGGGCCGCGCGCCGGGTTGTACAGGGTCAGGTCCAGCGCGTCGGGCGTGTAGCCGGTGCCGCCGGAGGCCGTGCTGCCCAGGTCGGCGGTGACGTGGAGCTGCTGGCCCCAGTCGACCGGCACCTCGTAGAAGAGGGTCTGGCCGGGCCGGATGTCGTCCCGCCAGACTCCCTGGTCCAGCGGGGTCGCCCCGGCGAACCCGGCACCGCCCCGGCGGTCCTCTGCCTCCTCCTGGAGCGGCTGGGGCGAGGCGGAGTTCCACACCTCGGGTGCGCTGGTCGGCCCGGTCTTGTCCGTCCGGGGCTCCGTCATGGCGACTAGTTCCAGGTCCCAGGAGTCGGGCGAGGAGCCCTCGCCCTTCGGGTCGGCTCGCTCGACGGACACGTAGTAGTTCCCGGCCTCCCGGCACAGCGGCTTGGTGGGCGAGATCTCGCGCCGGCCCCACGCCGCGATCGGGTGCGGGCTGCGGGCGGCGCCGAAACTCGCGGTGTCGCTGGAGCAGGGGGTGCCGTCGTCGTCCTCCACGGACACCCTGATCCCGTCGATGACGGAGACGGTGCTGCCGGGGGAGGGGACGGCGGTGACGGAGACGTACGCGTTCGACGTGGCGTCCAGCCGGAGGCGGTAGCTGACCTTGCCGCTGCTCGGGAGGGAGCTCTTGTAAGTCGTGCCGGGCGTCAGCGCCACGGCGTCGGCGGTGCTCCTCGCCCCCTCGATGCTCCGGGCGTCATCGGCGAAGGCGTACAAGCTCGGCGACTGCGCCGTACCGGACGCCCCGGCGGCGGCCAGGGCGGTCTGTCCGGGCACCACGGCAGCCGTCGTCCCCAGCACCACCGCCACGGCGCCCAGACGCACGACCACCGACGGACGCCGGCCGCGACGACCGCGCCACACACCCGCTCGCCCCCACGCCGCACGCCCCCAAGCCGTACGACACCGTCCCCTCACGCGCCACCCCTCACGTCACCGGACCGCAGAACCGCCGTGCATCGTCGAATCGTGGAACCGTGGGCCATCCTGCCCCGCAGCCGCGCCCCTCGCCCCACCGTCGGCCCAAACACACGAAACCCCGACCGCGAAGCGGCCGGGGTGTACTCGCTTTGGGATGTCGTGACTCACGAACCCGTGGGCACGGAGTCAGTCGCCTCCGTCCACAGATCCTGCTCGGCGCGATCCGCCTGGATCTGGCGGTACACGAGGAGCCCGCCGATGGCGGCCAGTGCGACCAGGAGAAGCTTCTTCACCGCGCGACCTCGTCTTTCCTTGACGTAGGGGACCTCTGGCGCCCGACTATACACACCGACCGATACCGATCGGTGACCTGAGTCGGACCTCAACTCCCGCCCGGGAAACCGCGATAGAAGCGGAGTCCAGCGATCCGGCCGGAGAGTGATCACACGCCGACGGACGGTTACTTCGACCGCTCTTCTCCTCCTTCCTCAGCTTTTCGCCCCTCTTGCGTCCATCCGGGTGGTGTTCATCTGAACATCGACGCGCCACGGGCGTCGGTCCACCACTTCTCGCCCCTCATACACATCATGAGGAAAGTACGCAAATCGCCCAACCCGAAAGTGAGGGGTTATGGCCCGGAA
Organism: Streptomyces sp. NPDC016851; assembly: GCF_055562795.1. Classification (NCBI taxonomy): domain Bacteria; kingdom Bacillati; phylum Actinomycetota; class Actinomycetes; order Kitasatosporales; family Streptomycetaceae; genus Streptomyces; species Streptomyces sp. NPDC016851. The sequence goes on along the minus strand of NZ_JBVHEP010000001.1, from coordinate 51,410 downwards.
CAAGGTCATGAAGCTGTGGACCGCCATCGTCACCGCCTTCCTCGCGCTGTGCACGGCGCTCGGATTCGTCACCACGACCGCCGCGGCTGCGGTACCGCAGGCCGAGCAGAAGCGCAACAGCGCGCTCATCCCGCAGCAGCGGACGGCACCGGCGGCGACCGCCCCCTGGTCCTTGCCCCACGCCAAGGCCCTGCCCCCCACGATGAAGCAGCGCATCCACGCCGAGGCCCACGGAAAGTCCCCCAGCTGCCGCCACCGCCCGCTCGCGGACACGACGGCGTCACCCACCTCCGACTGCACCGACGACGACACCGACGCCGACGGTGACGGCGACCCGGCGGACCATCTCACTCCACTGCAGCGCTGATATCACCGGAACTTCCCGGCGACGCGCGTACAGGCCCGGCGGCTCTCAGGAGCCACCGGGCCTTCTTCGACGGTGATCAGAGTTTCCCCGCACGCTCACGCGGGTCGTACCCAGGACCGACGCCCTCGACCAGCACAACGTCCCCGTCGATGTGGTCGGTCCGCAGCCGCAGGATCTCCTGATACGCGGGGGACGCGTACCAGGCGCGGGCCTCGGCCAGGCCGGGGAACTCGATCAGCACCATGCTGCCCGGCCAGCTCCCCTCCACCACCTCGGTCGGCGGGCCGTGGATCAGGAAACGGCCGTGGAACGGGCCGACTGGTGTCCGCCGTAGACGCAAAAGACCCCCGGCCCAAATGGACCGGGGGTCTTTTCGCTGGTGGGGCTAACAGGATTTGAACCTGTGGCCTCATCCTTATCAGGGATGCGCTCTAACCAACTGAGCTATAGCCCCGCCGCGCTCTGCGGTGTGTGTCCCGCGCGCTGACCCCTGAAGATTAGCGCACGACATGGGCAGTCCCAAAATCGGTTGTCGGGACACCGACATCCGCCGCCGGGAGAGCTACTCGTCCTCGGCGAGCGTCAGCTCCACACCGCCCACGAAGCCCGCGGACAGGTTGTAGATGAACGCGCCGAGCGTCGCGAGGGCCGTCGCCAGGACGACGTCGATGACCGCGATGACCGACGTGAACATCAGGACGTTGGGCAGCGACAGGAAGGCCTGGAGGTCGAAGCCGTTCGACTCGTTGGAGCCGGTCGCCTCGGAGATCGTGCCGCCGACGGTGGAGAAGACGCCCATCGCGTCCATCACCATCCACAGCACGGCTGCTGCCACGATCGTGCAGATGCCCAGGGCGATGGAGAGCAGGAAGCTGACCTTCATCACCGACCACGGGTCGGCCTTGGCCACCCGCAGGCGGGCCTTGCGGACACGCGGCGTGGTGCGCGCACCGGTGCGCGGACGCCGTACGGCAGCGGCGGCAGCACCGGCTCCGGCACCGGCCGCCGCCGGCTGCGCCGGGTAGGCCTGCGGCGGGTGGTACGGCCCCGCCTGCTGCTGTGCCTGCCGTTCCCCCGGCAGGGGGGAGGCCGCCTGCGCGGCGCCCTTCTCCTGCGCGGCCGGCTCGGGCTGCCGCTGGGCGCCGGAGGCGGACGGGCCCGCTCCAGCGTTCTGCTGGGTCTGCGGACCTCTGGTGTCCGTCACAGTTCCCCCCTGTGATTCATGCCTGTCAGACGAGTCCTTGGTCGGGGACTTGATCGCCTTCAGGTTGGTCGTGTGCGGGTCCGCCGCACGCGCGGCGGAGCCACGGCCGCCGTCGTCCGTGTCCGTACCCTTCGGGGTTCCGGTCGGTCCGGCGCCCGTGGCTCCGCTCACGCTGACTCACTCCTCGTGCTACTCGGCCGAGGGCGCCTCACCCTCGTCCGTGCCGGTGGTCGCGGCTCCTTCGGCGGTCTCGTCGACGACCACGTCGCCGTCGACCTCTTCCGCCTCGCGTCCCGCCTCGGCGTTGCGTGCGATGCCGACGACGGCATCGCGCTTGCCCAGATTGATCAGTTGGACGCCCATGGTGTCACGGCCGGTTTCCCTGATCTCGTTGACTCGCGTACGAATCACACCGCCGCCCAGCGTGATGGCGAGGATCTCGTCGGTCTCCTCGACCACCAGCGCGCCGACGAGAGATCCGCGGTCCTCCACGATCTTGGCGGCCTTGATGCCGAGGCCGCCGCGACCCTGGACGCGGTACTCGTCGACGTTGGTCCGCTTCGCGTACCCGCCGTCGGTGGCAGTGAACACGAACGTACCGGGTCGAACAACATTCATCGAGAGCAGCTCGTCGCCCTCGCGGAAGCTCATGCCCTTGACACCCGAGGTGGCACGGCCCATGGGGCGCAGAGTTTCGTCCGAGGCGGTGAACCTGATCGACTGTGCCTTTTTGCTGATCAGAAGCAGATCGTCGTCCGACGAGACGAGCTCGGCTCCGATCAGTTCGTCGTCCGAACCGTCCTCTTGCGCACGGAGGTTGATCGCGATCACACCGCCGGAACGCGGCGAATCGTAATCCTTCAGAGGCGTCTTCTTCACAAGTCCGGCCTTGGTGGCGAGAACGAGGTAAGGAACCGCCTCGTAGTTGCGGATCGCCAGGATCTCGGCGATCGCCTCGTCGGGCTGGAAGGCGAGCAGGTTCGCGACGTGCTGGCCGCGCGCGTCCCGGCCGGCGTCGGGCAGCTCGTAGCCCTTGACGCGGTAGACGCGGCCCTTGTTCGTGAAGAACAGCAGCCAGTGGTGCGTCGTGGACACGAAGAAGTGGTCGACGATGTCGTCTTCCTTGAGCTTCGTGCCGCGGACGCCCTTGCCGCCGCGCTTCTGGGCACGGTAGTCGTCGGTCTTGGTGCGCTTGATGTAGCCGCCCCGGGTGACCGTGACGACGATGTCCTCCTCGGCGATCAGGTCCTCGATGGACATGTCGCCCTCGTACGGGATCAGCTTGGTCTTGCGGTCGTCGCCGTACTTCTCGACGATCGCGGCCAGCTCGGCGCTGACGATGCCCCGCTGACGGACCGGGGAGGCCAGGATCTCGTTGTACTCGGTGATCTTCGCCTGGAGCTCGTCGTGCTCCTGGACGATCTTCTGGCGCTCCAGAGCGGCCAGTCGGCGCAGCTGCATCTCGAGGATGGCGTTGGCCTGGATCTCGTCGATCTCCAGGAGGCTCATCAGGCCCCCGCGCGCGATCTCGACGGTGTCGCTGCGCCGGATCAGCGCGATGACCTCGTCGATGGCGTCCAGGGCCTTCAGCAGACCGCGCAGGATGTGCGCCCGCTCCTCGGCCTTGCGCAGGCGGAACTTGGTGCGGCGGACGATGACCTCGATCTGGTGCGTCACCCAGTGACGGATGAACGCGTCGAGCGAGAGCGTGCGCGGCACGCCGTCCACCAGCGCCAGCATGTTGGCGCCGAAGTTCGTCTGGAGGTCGGTGTGCTTGTACAGGTTGTTCAGCACGACCTTGGCGACCGCATCCCGCTTCAGCACGATGACCAGGCGCTGGCCGGTGCGGGAGGACGTCTCGTCGCGGACGTCCGCGATGCCGCCGACCTTGCCGTCCTTCACCAGGTCGGCAATCTTCTGGGCGAGGTTGTCCGGGTTGACCTGGTACGGCAGTTCCGTGACCACCAGGCACTGGCGGTTCTGGATCTCCTCGACCTCGATGACCGCGCGCATCGTGATGGAGCCGCGACCCGTGCGGTACGCCTCCTCGATGCCCTTGCGGCCGACGACGAGCGCGCCGGTCGGGAAGTCCGGGCCCTTGATGCGCTCGATCAGCGCGTCCAGGAGCTCCTCGTGCGAGGCCTCGGGGTGGTCCAGGTACCACTGGGCGCCGGCGGCCACCTCGCGCAGGTTGTGCGGCGGGATGTTGGTCGCCATGCCGACCGCGATCCCGGCCGAGCCGTTGATCAGCAGGTTCGGGAAGCGGGCCGGCAGGACGGTCGGCTCCTGGGAGCGGCCGTCGTAGTTGTCCGTGAAGTCGACGGTCTCCTCGTCGATGTCACGGACCATCTCCATCGACAGCGGCGCCATCTTGCACTCGGTGTACCGCATGGCCGCCGCCGGGTCGTTGCCCGGGGAGCCGAAGTTGCCGTTGGAGTCGACGAGCGGCATGCGCATCGACCACGACTGGGCGAGACGCACGAGCGCGTCGTAGATGGAGGAGTCGCCGTGCGGGTGGTAGTTGCCCATGACGTCGCCGACGACGCGGGCGCACTTGTAGAAGCCGCGCTCGGGGCGGTAGCCGCCGTCGTACATGGCGTACAGCACGCGGCGGTGGACGGGCTTGAGGCCGTCGCGGACGTCCGGCAGCGCACGCGAGACGATGACGGACATCGCGTAGTCGAGATACGAGCGCTGCATCTCCGTCTCGAGCCCGACGGGCTCGACGCGCATGGCCAGGGCGTCACCCTCGGGCGTCGTCACGGGAGTGTTCTCGTCGGTCATTGCTGGTGAAGGTCCTTCCTGGTGCGGTCAGCTGAGACCGACTCAGATGTCGAGGAAGCGGACGTCCTTGGCGTTGCGCTGGATGAACGCGCGGCGGGCCTCGACGTCCTCACCCATGAGGACCGAGAACAGGTCGTCGGCCTGGGCGGCGTCGTCGAGGGTGACCTGGCCGAGGACGCGGTGCTCCTGGTCCATGGTCGTGATGCGCAGTTCCTCGGCGTTCATCTCGCCGAGACCCTTGAAGCGCTGCACCGAGTCGTCCCGGATGCGCTTGCCGGCCTGGCGGCCCATCTCGATGAGGGCGTCGCGCTCGCGGTCGGAGTAGGCGTACTCGAAGTCGTCCTTGCCCCACTTGATCTTGTAGAGCGGCGGACGGGAGAGGTACACGTGCCCGGCCTCGACCAGGGGCCGCATGAAGCGGAACAGGAAGGTCAGCAGCAGGGTGTTGATGTGCTGGCCGTCGACGTCGGCGTCCGCCATCAAGATGATCTTGTGGTAGCGGAGCCTCTCGATGTCGAAGTCCTCGTGCACACCCGTGCCGAACGCGGAGATCATCGCCTGGATCTCCTGGTTCTGCAGGATCCGGTCGATGCGCGCCTTCTCGACGTTGAGGATCTTGCCGCGGATCGGGAGGATCGCCTGGTTGTGCGGGTTGCGGCCGGACTTGGCCGAACCGCCGGCGGAGTCACCCTCGACGATGAAGATCTCGCACTTGGTCGGGTCGTTCGACTGGCAGTCGGAGAGCTTGCCCGGCAGCGACGCCGTCTCCAGCAGGCCCTTACGACGGGTCAGGTCGCGGGCCTTGCGGGCCGCCACGCGCGCGGTGGCCGCCGCGATGCCCTTGCGGATGATGTCCGCGGCCTCGTTCGGGTTGCGGTCCAGCCAGTCGTTCAGGTGCTCGTAAACCACCCGCTGGACGAAGGTCTTGACCTCGGTGTTGCCCAGCTTCGTCTTCGTCTGGCCCTCGAACTGGGGCTCGCCCAGCTTGACCGAGATGATCGCGGTCAGACCCTCGCGGATGTCGTCACCGGTGAGGTTGTCGTCCTTCTCCCGCAGCAGCCGCTTGTCGCGCGCGTACTTGTTGATCAGCGAGGTCAGCGCGGCCCGGAAGCCCTCTTCGTGCGTACCGCCCTCGTGGGTGTGGATGATGTTGGCGAAGGAGTACACGCCCTCCGTGTAGCCGCTGTTCCACTGCATGGCGACTTCGAGGGACAGCTGCCTGTCCTTGTCCTCGGCCTCCAGGTCGATGACGGTGGGGTGAACCGCCTCGCCCTTGCGGGAGTTGAGGTACTTCACGAAGTCGACGATGCCGCCCTCGTAGTGGTACTTGACCGACTTGACGTCGGCGGTCTCGTCCGCGCCCGCCTCGTCCGCCCCGGAGGTGGCCTTCGCGGACTCACGCTCGTCGGTGAGGTTGATGCGCAGGCCCTTGTTGAGGAACGCCATCTCCTGGAAGCGCCGCGAGAGCGTCTCGAAGGAGTAGTCCGTGGTCTCGAAGATGTCCGGGTCGGCCCAGAAGGTGACCGAGGTGCCGGTCTCCTCGGTGGCCTCGTGCTTGGCGAGCGGCGCCGTGGGGACGCCCATCTTGTAGTCCTGCGTCCAGCGGTGGCCGTCGGTCTTGACCTCGACGGCGACCTTCGAGGACAGCGCGTTCACGACGGAGACACCCACGCCGTGCAGACCGCCGGAGACCGCGTAACCGCCGCCGCCGAACTTGCCGCCCGCGTGCAGCACGGTCAGCACGACCTCGAGGGCCGGCTTGCCCTCGGAGGCGACGATGCCCACCGGGATGCCACGGCCGTTGTCGACGACCCGGACGCCGCCGTCGGCGAGGACCGTCACGTCGATGGTGTCCGCGTGGCCGGCCAGCGCCTCGTCGACCGAGTTGTCGACGACCTCGTACACGAGGTGGTGCAGTCCTCGCTCACCGGTCGAGCCGATGTACATGCCGGGTCGCTTGCGGACCGCGTCCAGACCCTCGAGGACGGTGATGGCACTGGCGTCGTACGACGCCGTTACGGAGGCCTCGGCGACTCCGGCCGGGGCCTCGGTGGACGGGATGTTCTCGTTGGGGTTGCCGGAATCGGCCACGAAGCGCCCTTTCTGGCACAGCACGAGCCAGGCTCGTCGGCGGGTTGCCGGAGCGGCTGCGGCATGTTGCGTTGGTAAGCCTTGATCAGCGTTGCTCAGCTTTTCCCGGACGGTCCCCACGATTGGGGCGGGATTGCTTCCAGTCTACCGGTAGCACTGACACTGATGGGGGTTTGCCGGTACCTGAGTCCGCATGTGCCGCCCTCAACCGGTCTTCCCCGACTCCCGATATGCGGATGGGGGCTCCAAGAGGCTCACGGAGGCACTCAGCGCTTCCGGCCGTCAACCCTTGGCTACTTCGGAGTCAGGTCGCGATTCGCAACCGTGTGCGGTGGTGCGGAGAGAGGGGCGCCGGGACTCCGGACGGGCCGTCGGCGCCCATTTTTGTGATGTCAGTCACGTGCTGTCGATTGGCGGGAAACAGGGGCCGATCGGGCCCCACAGAGCCCCCGCAGAGCCCCCGCACGGCCCTTGCCGGGCCCTCGGACAGCCCCGGGGAGGGGACCCCGTCAGCTTCGGGACAGGGGCCCCGTCAGCCGTACGTGTCGCCCGGGCCGGTGCTTCCGGGGGCGCGCAACGGACCGTAGCGGCGGTTGGGCCCGCCGGGGCCCTGCACCTTGATCATCTTCACCCTGCCGTGGCCCAGGTCCTCGTTGAGGCGTGCGACCAGGGTCGGAGCGAGCAGCCGGAGGTTCGTCGCCCAGGCCGTGGAGTCGCAGCGCACGGACAGGACGTGCTCGTCCTCGTCGTATCTCTCCGGCACGCAGTGCTTGGCCACGTCCTCGCCGACGATCTGCGGCCAGCGGCCCATCACCCCGCCCACCGCGGCCGGGGCCTCCCAGCCGCGTTCGGTGATCAGCCGGTTGATCGCCGAGCCGAGCGCCATGGGGTCACGGCCGTCGGCGCGCGCGCCGGAGCGCAGACCGCCGCGGCGCGCCTGCTTCTTCTGCTGTGCCGCATCCCCACGCGCGCGTGCGGCGTCCTTGGCGGCACGGAGCGCCACGCGCGCGAGGTCCACGCCGGACGGCTCGGGAGCCCGGGGCCCGGGCGTCTTCCCGGACGGGCTCTCCGGCGTGTTCCCCAGCGTGCCGTCGGGCGTGTTCTCCGGTGTGTTCTCCGTCATACGCGCTCCACCGTCCCCTCGGACACGGCGAACCGCACCCCGGACAGCACATGCGGGACGTCGTCGTCGACCGCGGCCGTCACCAGGACCTGCTCGCCGGGCGCCACGAGCTCGGCGAGGCGCTCTCGGCGGCGGGTGTCCAGCTCGGCGAAGACGTCGTCGAGCACCAGCACCGGCTCGTTGCCCTCGGCTCTGAGCAGGTCGTACGAGGCCAGGCGCAGCGCCAGCGCGTAGGACCAGGACTCGCCATGGGAGGCGTAGCCCTTGGCGGGCAGCTGGCCGAGCTTGAGCAGCAGGTCGTCCCGGTGCGGGCCGACCAGGGTGACGCCCCGCTCGATCTCCTGCTTGCGGGCCTCGGCGAGCGCGGCCATCAGCTGCTCGAACAGGTCATCGCGGGTGTGGGCCTCGCCGGGCGCGGACGGCTTGTACTCCAGGGCGACCGGGCCGCCGCCGGGGGCGAGCTGCTCGTACGCCTTGTCGGCGAGCGGCTGCACGGCGGCGATCAGATCCAGACGCTGGGCGAGCAACTCGGCGCCCGCGCGCGCGAGATGCTGGTCCCAGATGTCGAGCGTCGACATGTCCATGCTGCGGCCGCCGTGCCGACGGGCGAGCGCGGCCGACTTGAGAAGCGTGTTGCGCTGCTTGAGGACCCGGTCGTAGTCGGAGCGGACCCCGGCCATACGCGGGGACCGGGCGGTGATCAGCTCGTCGAGGAAGCGGCGCCGCTCGCCGGGGTCGCCCTTGACCAAGGCGAGATCCTCGGGGGCGAACAGCACGGTCCGTACGATCCCCAGCACGTCACGCGGCTTGACCTGCGAGGACCGATTGATACGGGCCCGGTTGGCGCGCCCCGGGTTCAGCTCCAGCTCGACCAGCTGCTGCCGTTCGCCCTGCCGCACCTGGGCCCGGATGATCGCGCGCTCGGCGCCCATGCGGACCAGGGGGGCGTCGGAGGAGACGCGGTGGCTGCCGAGGGTGGCGAGATAGCCGACGGCCTCGACGAGGTTGGTCTTGCCCTGCCCGTTCGGGCCGACGAAGGCCGTCACCCCCGGGTCGAGCGGGACCTCGACCCGGGGATACGAACGGAAGTCGGCCAGCGACAGATGCGTGACGTGCATGGTCGTTTCGCCGACCTCCCTCGGTGCTCGGTTACTTCTTCTCGACCGCGTGGCCGCCGAACTGGTTCCGCAGCGCCGCGATCATCTTCATCTGGGGCGAGTCCTCCTGGCGGGAGGCGAACCGCGCGAACAGCGACGCAGTGATCGCCGGCAGTGGCACCGCGTGGTCGATGGCGGCTTCCACAGTCCAGCGTCCCTCACCGGAGTCCTGTGCATAACCCCGGAGCTTGTCCAGGTGCTCGTCCTCGTCGAGCGCGTTGACCGCGAGGTCGAGCAGCCAGGAGCGGATGACCGTGCCCTCCTGCCAGGAGCGGAAGACCTCCCGGACGTCGGTCACGGAGTCGACCTTCTCCAGCAGTTCCCAGCCCTCGGCATAAGCCTGCATCATCGCGTACTCGATGCCGTTGTGGACCATCTTCGCGAAGTGGCCCGCGCCGACCTTGCCCGCATGCACCGCGCCGAAGTCGCCCTCCGGCTTGAGGGCGTCGAAGACCGGCTGCACCTTGGCGACGTTCTCCGCGTCGCCGCCGTACATCAGCGCGTAGCCGTTCTCCAGGCCCCAGACGCCGCCGGAGACACCGCAGTCGACGAAGCCGATGCCCTTGGCCGCCAGCTCCTCGGCGTGCTTCTCGTCGTCGGTCCAGCGGGAGTTGCCGCCGTCCACGACGACGTCACCGGGCTCCAGCAGTTCGGCGAGCTCGTCGATGGTGGACTGCGTGGCCTCGCCGGCCGGGACCATCACCCAGACCACACGCGGGCCGCTGAGCTTGCCCACGAGCTCCGGCAGGCTGTGGACATCGGCGAGGTCCGGGTTGCGGTCGTATCCGAAGACGGTGTGGCCCGCGCGGCGGATCCGCTCGCGCATGTTGCCGCCCATCTTGCCGAGGCCGACGAGACCGAGCTCCATCAGTTGTGTTCCTTAGGTTTGCAGGTGTCCGATGTGGCGTTGCGGCACTTTCGTACCGTGCCGAGCCTAAACCCGGACGCTCGCGCACATCTGTGGGCATACGCGCTCAGTCGTAGGCCCTCACCTGCGGGTTTACCCCCAGCCTGTGGACAACCGGTCGGAACTCAGCCGCTGAGCCGCACGGCATGCTGCGATCTTGTGGGGGACGCCCCCCCACACCCCCGGCAGACCTTGCGCCGGAGTCAGATCGCAGGCTCAGCCACTCAGCCGCACCGGCATGATCAGGTACTTGTAGGCCTCGTCCGCCTCGGCGTCCAGCGCCGGCTTGCCGCTGAGCAGCGCGGGCTTCGTGGACGTCGTGAAGGACAGCTGGGCGACCGGGGAGTCGATGGCGCTCAGGCCGTCCAGCAGGAACGTCGGGTTGAAGGCGATCGAGATGTCGTCGCCCTCCAGCTGGGCGTCGACCCTTTCCACAGCCTGTGCGTCGTCACTGGAGCCGGCCTCCAGGATGAGCACGCCCTGCTCGAAGCTGAGGCGCACCGGGGTGTTCCGCTCGGCGACCAGGGCCACACGCTTGACGGCCTCGACGAAGGGGGCGGTCTCGATCACGGCGACGCTGTTGAACTCCGTCGGGAACAGCGTGCGGTACTTCGGGAGGTCGCCCTCCAGGAGGCGGGTCGTCGTACGGCGGCCGGCGCCCTCGAAGCCGATCAGGCCCTCGCCGGAGCCCGAGCCGGACAGCGCCAGGATGACCTGGTCGCCGCTCGTCAGGGCCTTGGCGGTGTCCAGCAGCGTCTTGGCGGGCACCAGGGCGACCGCGGAGGCCTCCGGGTTCTCCGGCTTCCACAGGAACTCACGCACCGCGAAGCGGTAGCGGTCGGTGGACGCCAGCGTGACCGTGTCGCCCTCGATCTCGATGCGGACGCCGGTGAGGACGGGCAGCGTGTCGTCACGGCCGGCCGCGATGGCGACCTGGGCGGCCGCGGAGGCGAAGACCTCGCCGGGGACGGTGCCCGTCGCGTTCGGCATCTGCGGCAGGGCCGGGTACTCCTCCACAGGCAGGGTGTGGAGTGTGAACCGGGAGGAGCCGCAGACCACCGTCGCCCGTACACCGTCTGTGGAGATCTCCACAGGGCGGTTGGGGAGGGCGCGGCAGATGTCCGCGAGGAGGCGGCCGGAGACGAGCACCGTGCCCTCCTCCTCGACCTCGGCCTCCACGGACACCCGCGCGGAGACCTCGTAGTCGAAGCTGGACAGGCTCAGCTGGCCGTCCTCGGCCTTCAGCAGCAGGCCGGCGAGGACAGGCGCCGGCGGACGGGCCGGGAGGCTGCGTGCCGCCCAGGCCACTGCCTCCGCGAGTACGTCGCGTTCCACCCGGATCTTCACTGTTGCCGCCTCCTGCTGTTGCCGGCGCTTCTCGCTCTGCCTGGCCCTCGTCGTCTGTGTCGGTGTCGACGGTCCCTGGGATGGGGAGGACACCGGGGACCAGTCTGACGCACCGCACTGACAGTAGGTGCCTCTCGGGGTCAAGTCGTGACGAGGGGCGGTCGGGCACCGGAGAGCGAGTTGTGCACAGGACCCGCTTCGAAACGAATTCCCAGCTCTCTCTAGTCGGGAGTAGTAGTAGGGCCTGTGGATACCGTGGATAACCACGTTTGCCCAGCTCAGAGCAGGAATTTTGTCCACTGGCCCTGTGGGTGACGGCGGTGGACAACCAGGGGTCTCTGTGGAGAACGGAAAGTTCTGCACACCCCGTGCACAGGGGGAGGCGAGTTCTCCCCAGCGCCGTCCCCAGTTTTACCCAGCTTTCCCACAGCCCAACCCGGCACCTTCGTGTGACGCCTTTCACTCGACCCGGTGAGGAGGCGCGTCATGTTGCCGAACAGTGGACAGCGATGTGGAGAAGCTGGGGATCGCTGGGGACAACCGGCCCCAGCCTGTGGGTTGCCGGTGGACAACTCGATACACAGCCTGTGGATCCCCGCACTGTCCACAGCCTGTGGAGATCGTTCGTCCACGAATCCACATGCCACTGAGCTGCTCTGATGGTCCTTCACTCGAGGCCTCTGTGGACACAGTCTGGACAACTTCCCAGTCCCCAGGGTGTGGACGGGAAAAAGTCACCGAATCTGTGGAGGGCGGCCGTAACCCGGCAGGTATTCGAACAGTCGGCGGCCGACAGCCGGACGACGGTCGGCCTCGGCGTGACGACGGCCGACCTCGGCTGGACGGCGGTCGGCCGCGGTGTGACGACAGTCGGCCGCCCTCATGCCGAAGGGCGCCCCCGGAAACCTGCTCCATGGGGCGCCCTGCGGCGTCGTACGACCGGCCGTGTCAGCCGTTCTTGATGCGGTTGGTCAGCTCGGTGACCTGGTTGTAGATGGAGCGGCGCTCTGCCATCAGATTGCGGATCTTGCGGTCCGCGTGCATGACCGTCGTGTGGTCGCGGCCGCCGAACAGCGCGCCGATCTTCGGCAGCGACAGGTCCGTGAGCTCACGGCACAGGTACATGGCGATCTGCCGGGCGGTGACGAGGGCGCGGCCGCGCGAGGTGCCGCACAGGTCCTCGACGGTCAGCCCGAAGTAGTCCGCCGTCGCGCCCATGATCGCCGTGGACGTGATCTCGGGCGCCGAGTCCTCGCCCCCGGGGATCAGATCCTTGAGGACGATCTCCGTCAGGCCGAGGTCGACCGGCTGCCGGTTGAGCGAGGCGAACGCCGTGACCCGGATCAGCGCGCCCTCCAGCTCGCGGATGTTCCGCGAGATCCGCGACGCGATGAACTCCAGCACCTCCGGCGGCGCGTTCAGCTGCTCCTGCACCGCCTTCTTGCGGAGGATCGCGATCCGCGTCTCCAGCTCGGGCGGCTGCACGTCGGTGATCAGACCCCACTCGAAACGGTTCCGCAGCCGGTCCTCCAGCGTCACCAGCTGCTTCGGCGGCCGGTCGGAGGACAGCACGATCTGCTTGTTGGCGTTGTGGAGCGTGTTGAAGGTGTGGAAGAACTCCTCCTGTGTCGACTCCTTGTCCGCCAGGAACTGGATGTCGTCGACGAGCAGGATGTCCATCTCGCGGTAGCGCTTGCGGAAGCTGTCGCCCTTGCCGTCGCGGATGGAGTTGATGAACTCGTTGGTGAACTCCTCCGAGCTCACGTACCGCACCCGCGTGCCCGGGTAGAGGCTGCGCGCGTAGTGCCCGATCGCGTGCAGCAGGTGCGTCTTGCCGAGCCCGGACTCCCCGTAGATGAACAGAGGGTTGTACGCCTTCGCCGGTGCCTCGGCGACGGCGACCGCGGCCGCGTGCGCGAAGCGGTTGGAGGCGCCGATGACGAACGTGTCGAAGAGGTACTTCGGGTTCAGGCGGGCGGTGGGCTCCCCCGGGCCGGTCGCCGGCGCGGGCTGTGCGGCCAGCGGACCGGGCGCACCGGTCGTGGGCAGGTTCGGGCCGACGGGGCCGCCCCGGTGCACGTGGCCCGAGCCGGCCGGCGGCTCGGGCAGCTCCCGGCGGACCGGGTCGCGCTGGTCGTAGTCGGGGCGGGACCTGTCGTAGTCGGAACGCGGCTGGTCATAGGAGGGGCGCTCCATGGACTGCGGGCGGTAGTCCTGGGACGGGGAGCCGTAGGCGTCCTGGCGAGACGAGCCGTACGAGTCCTGTGAACCATGCGATCCATAGGAGTCCTGCGACCCATGGGATCCCTGTGACTCAGGTGAGCCCTGTGAGCCGCCCTGTGAGCCCTGTGGTCGCTGTGATCCATGTGATCCATAGGGGTCCTGAGACGATCCGTGGGACCCATATGAATCCTGGGACGAACCATGGGACCCATGGGATCCGTACGAGTCCTGGGTGCCGTACGTGTCCTGGTTGGGTGACGCGTACGGGTCACGCTCGGGGAAGCCGAGGCGTTGCTGCTGCCAGCCGTAGTCGTCCTGCGGCGGCCGCGGCCAGGAGCCGGGTTCGGGGCGCTGGTACTCGGACGGGTACGCGGGACGGGCGGAGGGGAGTTGATCTCCGCGCGTAGGCGGGAGCTGGTCGCCCGACGTTCCCGGCAGCTGGTCGGCGCGGTGGCGGCCGTACCCCTCGTAACCGTCGCGATCCTGGCGCGCGGGCGGAAGCTCGGGCTCCTCGTAACGAGACTGGGGACGGGCCGGGGGCGCCGCCGTGGCCGGGGGCTCGCCCGCCGAGTCGTCGACGGTGATGGCGATCCGGATCGGGCGGCCGCACTCGCGGCTCAGGGTCTCGCTGACGACGGGCGCCAGGCGGCCCTCGAGTACGCCCTTCGCGAATTCGTTCGGTACGGCGAGCAGGGCGGTGTCCGCGACCAGTGCGAGCGGCTGGCAGCGCCGGATCCAGTGCTCGTCCTTGGACTCGACGCCCTGGCCGCGGCCCTCCCCGAGGAGCTGCTCCAATACGCGTGGCCACACTGCGGCAAGATCGGCAGGTACGTCAGCCACAGGGCACGCTCTCTCACAGGTCCCACGAACGTGTGGTTCTGGGACGGCTCGGGATGTAAATCGGGTGGGGCAGGGATAAGGGAACGAATCGGAGTTCCGTCACGGTAGTCAGGGCGGCCACTGCGGTTCAAGTTGTTGTCCCCAGCCTGTGGACAAAGGTCTGCGGGCAGCTGCTGGTTTGACCGGATGGCGTAGCCGCGCGTACCGTAACCAGGTCGAGTTGTCGATGGCTGCTGCCGCCTGCCTCCGATGGGCACAGATCATTTGGGTGATCGGTCAGCGGTGCACACGGGCGTAACTGCGAGCTACTCGTGGGCGCACGGTGACAGCCAGGACGGCACCCCGCAACTACCGATTTCTTCTGGAGCCCCCGAGTGAGCAAGCGCACCTTCCAGCCGAACAACCGTCGTCGCGCGAAGACCCACGGCTTCCGCCTGCGGATGCGTACCCGTGCCGGTCGCGCGATTCTCGCGAACCGTCGCAGCAAGGGCCGCGCCAACCTGTCCGCCTGATTCCGATCAGGTCATGACGTCGTGCTGCCCACCGAGAACCGGCTGAGGCGGCGCGAGGACTTCGCGACCGCGGTACGGCGAGGACGTCGGGCTGGACGCCCGCACCTCGTCGTCCACCTTCGTAGCGGTGCCACGGACCCGCATGCGCCTGGGGAGAGCGCTCCCCCGACGCGTGCGGGTTTCGTCGTGAGCAAAGCCGTGGGTGGCGCGGTCGTACGCAACAAAGTCAAGCGCAGGCTTCGCCACCTGATGCGCGACCGAGTCGCCCAGCTGCCCCCCGGTAGCCTGGTAGTGGTACGAGCACTGCCCGGTGCGGGCGACGCCGACCATGCACAGCTGGCCCGAGACCTGGACGCCGCCCTCCAGCGGCTGCTGGGAGGGGGCGCGCGATGAAGTACCCGCTGCTTGCTCTGATCAAGCTCTACCAGTGGACGATCAGCCCGCTGCTCGGGCCGGTCTGCAAGTACTACCCGTCGTGCTCCCACTACGGCTTCACGGCCATCGACCGGCACGGTGCCATCAAGGGAACGGCACTCACGGCCTGGCGCATCCTGCGGTGCAACCCGTGGTCGCTGGGTGGTGTGGACCATGTCCCGCCGCGCAAGCGCCCGCGGTGGCACGAAATGCTGCGTAACGCGTGGCGTGCACGCAAGGGCGGGCCCTCCGCCGCCGACCCGGCCATCGAAGGACAGACTTCTCCCACAAGTCCCCCGAGTCCTTCGAGCCCGGCCGCAGAGACACCGTCCCATGCCCAAGGAGCATGATTAGTGGACACGATTGCCAGCCTCTTCAGCTTCATCACCACACCCGTCTCCTGGGTCATCGTCCAGTTCCACTCGGTGTACGGCGCCATCTTCGGCCCCGACACCGGATGGGCCTGGGGCCTGTCGATCGTGTCCCTGGTGATCCTGATCCGTATCTGCCTGATCCCGCTCTTCGTGAAGCAGATCAAGGCGACCCGGGCCATGCAGACGCTCCAGCCCGAGATGAAGAAGATCCAGGAGCGCTACAAGAACGACAAGCAGCGTCAGTCCGAAGAGATGATGAAGCTGTACAAGGAGACGGGCACCAACCCGCTCTCCTCGTGCCTTCCCATCCTGGCGCAGTCCCCGTTCTTCTTCGCTCTGTACCACGTGCTCAACAGCATCGCGTCGAACGACACCATCGGCGTGATCAACACCAGCCTTCTGGAGAGCGCGCAGAAGGCGCACATCGTCGGTGCGCCTCTGGCGGTGAAGTTCACCGACAGCGCGTCGAAGGTGGAAGCACTCGGTGCCTCCCTGACCGACGTCCGCGTGGTCACCGCCATCATGATCGTCCTGATGTCGGCCTCGCAGTTCTTCACCCAGCGCCAGCTGATGACGAAGAACATCGACACCACGGTGAAGACCCCGTTCATGCAGCAGCAGAAGATGCTGATGTACGTCTTCCCCGTCATGTTCGCCGTCTTCGGCATCAACTTCCCGGTCGGTGTCCTCGTCTACTGGCTGACCACCAACGTGTGGACCATGGGCCAGCAGATGTACGTGATCCACAACAACCCGACCCCGGGTTCCAAGGCTCAGGCCTCGTACCTGGAGCGGCTGCACAAGCACGTCACCGCTCACGGCAAGGTCAGCCGGCGTCGTGACAAGGTCATCGTCAAGGCGATCGTCGCCAAGGGACGCGACCGCAACGAGTTCGAGCGCAAGTTCATCAACGGCCTCAGCAAGGCCGGCCTCGCCGCCCAGGCCGACGGCACCGTGATCAAGAGCGACACCGCTGCCGCTGTCGAGGCCGAGGACGGTACGCCGACCACCGGCACGCCGAAGCGTCAGCAGCCCAAGCGGCAGACCAAGGCACAGCGCCAGTCCGCTGTCGCCAAGGCGGCCGAGGAATCCGAGCAGAAGACGTCGCTCACCAAGTCCGACGCGCCCGAGGACGCCAAGCCCGCCCCCGCTGCCAAGAAGGGCGGCGCGAAGTCCGGCAGCGGTACCCGCAGCAAGGCCCAGTCCGGACAGCGCAAGGGCCCGCAGCGGCCCAAGTCCCCGTCCAAGAAGTAAGAAGGAGTCCATCCCGTGACGGAAGGCACCACCTCCGCCGCTGCCGAGGGTGCAGACACCCTGACCCGCCTGGAGCAGGAGGGCGAGATCGCGGCGGACTACCTGGAGGGTCTGCTCGACATCGCCGACCTCGACGGCGACATCGACATGGACGTCGAGGCCGACCGTGCCTCTGTCTCGATCATCAGCGACACGGGCAGCCGCGACCTGCAGAAGCTGGTCGGCCGGGACGGCGAGGTGCTGGAGGCGCTCCAGGAGCTCACCCGTCTGGCCGTGCACCGTGAAACCGGTGACCGCAGCCGGCTGATGCTCGACATCGCGGGATACCGCGCCCAGAAGCGCTCTGAGCTGTCGGAGCTGGGCGCCAAGGCCGCGGCCGAGGCCAAGAGCAGCGGTGAGGCAGTGAAGCTGGACCCGATGACGCCGTTCGAGCGCAAGGTCGTGCACGACGCGGTCAAGGCCGCGGGCCTGCGCAGCGAGTCCGAGGGCGAGGAGCCGGAGCGCTTCGTCGTCGTGCTTCCCGCCTGATCGGCCCCTACGGTCCCCGGCCCCGTCTGTTGCGCAGGCGGGGCCGAACTTTGTCAGCCTGATAGTTCTGGTGGTTCTGGTGTCGGCGCGGGTACGCGCTGACGCGGTACGGAAGGACGGTCCCCCGTGACGGAGGCAGCGGAGCTTCCCCCCGCGCCCGAGCAGGCGCGCGAGGTGTTCGGTGATCGCTTCGCGGATGCGGTGCGGTACGCCGAGCTGCTCGCTGAAGCGGGCGTGCAGCGCGGTCTCATCGGCCCGCGTGAAGTGCCCCGCCTGTGGGAGCGGCACCTGCTGAACTGCGCGGTGCTCTCGGAGGTCGTGCCCGAGGGCGTGACGGTGTGCGATGTCGGCTCGGGCGCCGGCCTCCCCGGGATCCCGCTGGCACTGGTCCGGGAGGACCTGAAGATCACGCTGCTGGAGCCGCTGCTGCGGCGTACCAACTTCCTCTCCGAGGTCGTGGAACTGCTCGGCCTGGATCATGTGACCGTCGTGCGCGGCCGTGCCGAGGAGGTCATGGGCAAGATCCAGCCCGTCCACGTCGTGACGGCCCGAGCCGTCGCGCCCCTCGACCGCCTCGCCACATGGGGCATCCCTCTGCTGCGGCCGTACGGGGAGATGCTCGCGCTCAAGGGCGACGCCGCCGAGGAGGAGCTGAAGAGCGCGTCGGCGGCCCTGAGCAAGCTGGGTGCGGTGGAGACGTCCATCCTGCATGTCGGTGAGGGCGTGGTGGATCCGATGTCCACGGTCGTTCGGGTCGAGGTCGGGGAGAGCCCCGGTGGGGTGCGCTTCGCGGCGAAGCGCGCCAAGGCGGCTCGCACGGGGCGGGCCCGTCGGCGACGCTGATCCCTGCGGGAACGGTGATCCCGTCCGACGACGACGCTGATCCGTCCTGAGGACGAGACGTACTCCACACAAGCTGCCAAACGCACGCAAGCCGGAGTGTCGCGGCAGTTCGGCCACGGCGGCTGTGCATCGTGTTTCACGTGAAACGTCGCTCACTGCTGCACGGCATCATCAGTCGTGGCCGCGCTGCGGCCGAACCCCGCGACCGTAAGCCTCTCGGGTCACTCGATGAGGGAACTGAGTTGTCCACAGAGGTGGATTTCTCCACAGAACGGAAGGCCTCACTGGTTCACGACCCCGAAGGCATGGGAGGCTCTGTTCATTGCGAGCCTGAAGTCGAGGAGAGTGAATCCTTGCGGTCCGACGCCAACATCGCGGGACCGATGACCGATCCGGTCCCCGGTCCCCGTACCGAGTCGATGGGGGCGGATGTTTCACGTGAAACACCGCCTCCGATGGACGACACTCCCATCGGTCGTGCTGCCCAACTGGCGGTGGAGGCTCTAGGCCGCGCCGGCGAGGGCCTGCCACGGCCCGAGCAGACCCGAATCATGGTGGTCGCCAACCAGAAGGGCGGTGTGGGCAAGACGACGACGACCGTCAACCTTGCCGCGTCGCTGGCCCTGCACGGTGGCCGGGTTCTGGTGGTCGACCTCGACCCACAGGGCAATGCGTCCACCGCGCTGGGCATCGACCATCACGCCGAAGTCCCGTCCATCTACGACGTGTTGGTGGAGAGCAAACCGCTCTCCGAAGTCGTCCAGCCGGTCCCTGATGTCGAGGGTCTCTTCTGTGCCCCTGCCACGATCGATCTCGCCGGTGCGGAGATCGAGCTGGTGTCCCTGGTGGCACGAGAGAGCCGGCTGCAGCGCGCCATCCAGGCGTACGAACAGCCGCTGGACTACATCCTCATCGACTGTCCGCCCTCGCTCGGCCTTCTCACGGTCAATGCGTTGGTGGCGGGCCAGGAGGTTCTGATCCCGATCCAGTGCGAGTACTACGCGCTGGAGGGTCTGGGCCAGTTGTTGCGTAACGTCGACCTGGTGCGGGGGCACCTCAACCCCACACTGCATGTGTCGACCATCCTCCTCACCATGTACGACGGCCGGACGCGACTCGCGTCCCAGGTTGCGGAAGAGGTGCGCACCCACTTCGGTGACGAGGTGCTGCGGACGAGCATTCCCAGGTCCGTCCGTATCTCCGAGGCGCCGAGTTATGGACAGACGGTCCTGACTTACGATCCTGGATCGAGTGGTGCTCTCTCATATCTTGAGGCGGCACGAGAGATCGCGCTGAAGGGCGTCGGCATCAGCTATGACGCGACGCACGCACATATCGGCGCACAGCAGAACGACCCGAGCATGGTGGAGGGCATCCAGTGAGCGAGCGACGGAGGGGGCTGGGCCGTGGTCTCGGCGCACTGATCCCTGCTGCGCCGACGGAGAAGTCGGTGGCCCAGGCTGCGGCAGGGGGTGCCGCTTCCACATCCCCCGCGGCAGTACCCGTGCTGCCGAACGACCGTGGGGTGGCCGCGGCGAAGGTAGCGACCCTGCCGAACGTTTCACGTGAAACAGAGGAACCGGCGCAGCCCAGTGCTCCCGCCACGCCTGCAGCGCCCGTCGGTGCGCACTTCGCCGAGATTCCCATCGACTCCATCAAGCCGAACCCGCGGCAGCCGCGTGAGGTCTTCGACGAGGACGCGCTGGCCGAGCTCATCACCTCCATCAAGGAAGTGGGGCTCCTTCAGCCGGTCGTCGTACGGCAGGTGGGTCCCGCCCACTACGAGCTCATCATGGGCGAGCGCCGCTGGAGGGCCTGCCGCGAGGCGGGGCTGGAGGCGATCCCGGCGATCGTGCGCGCCACGGAGGACGAGAAGCTCCTCCTGGACGCTCTGCTGGAGAACCTGCACCGTGCCCAGCTGAACCCGCTGGAAGAGGCAGCCGCCTACGACCAGTTGCTGCGGGACTTCAACTGCACGCACGACCAGCTGGCGGACCGCATCGGCCGATCCCGCCCACAGGTCTCCAACACCCTGCGCCTGCTGAAGCTCTCTCCGGCGGTGCAGCGTCGGGTCGCTGCCGGAGTGCTCTCAGCGGGTCACGCTCGGGCCCTGCTGTCCGTCGAGGACTCGGAGGAGCAGGACCGGCTCGCCCACCGCATTGTGGCCGAGGGGCTGTCGGTGCGGGCCGTCGAGGAGATCGTGACCCTGATGGGTTCGCGCCCCCAGAAGGCCCAGCGGCCCAAGGGCCCGCGTGCCGGTGCTCGTGTCTCTCCCGCGCTGTCCGAGCTCGCCACACGGCTCTCGGACCGCTTCGAGACGCGGGTGAAGGTCGACCTGGGCCAGAAGAAGGGGAAGATCACCGTCGAGTTCGCCTCCATGGAGGACCTTGAGCGGATCCTCGGTTCGCTTGCTCCGGGCGAGGGACCGGTTCTGCAGAAGAGTCTCCTGGACGGCGACTCCGAGGAGGACGAGTCCTGAGCCTCCGGCAGGAGCCTCTGTTGTGGACGACAGAGCGGGCCATGTCCGGTGTGTGCCGGAACGTGGCTCGCTCTTTCCTTTCTGGCGGTATCGATGGAATCGCATCGTGGATACGATGCGTTCGGATACGGCGCACCACCCGGCAGCACCTCTGAGAGGAAGGCAGGGGCCATGCGAACGATGAGGCGCACTGGACTGGTGAGCGCCGGTTTGGGGCTGGGAGCGGTCGGTGGGTTCATCGGCAGTCTCCTCAGGGAACGGAGCGCTCTCACAGCCGCCCGCGACGCGGCAGGCGAAGGAAGCGAGGATCAGCCTTCATGGGTCGCCGGCTCGTACCGCTCACGTTGGACAACCTTCAGGACCTTCCCCAACGCTGTCGGTCGTGTGTCTTCTGGGAGCTCGACCCGGTCAGCGGTGAGGCCGCGGTAAAGGCGGGCGAGTCCGCTCTGGAGAAGGAAGCCTGGATCTCGGCCGTTCTGCTGGACTGGGGCTCCTGCGGCCGGGTCGTGTACGTCGACGACGTGCCCGTGGGCTTCGTGCTCTACGCACCCCCCGCCTATGTCCCGCGCTCTACGGCGTTCCCCACGAGTCCCGTCTCCCCCGACGCGGTTCAGCTGATGACCGCGTTCATCGTGCCGGGGTACCAGGGGCAGGGGCTCGGTCGGGTGATGGTCCAGACGGTCGCCAAGGACCTGCTGCGGCGCGGGTTCAAAGCGATCGAGGCGTTCGGGGATGCGCGCTGGAAGGAACCGGCCTGTGTGCTGCCCGCCGATCACCTTCTGGCAGTGGGCTTCAAGACGGTCCGGCAGCACCCCACCCATCCCCGGTTGAGGCTGGAACTGCGGTCGACGCTCTCGTGGAAGGAAGACGTCGAGATGGCCCTGGACCGGCTCCTGGGAGCCGTGCAGAAGGAGCCGGCGCTGCGGCCGCTGTAAGGCGGCACTCGGCGGCCGCTGTGGCGCATGCACTCAAACGAATGGGCCAACCCTTCCGGGTTGGCCCATTCGTGTTTCACGTGAAACACGCACCGTCGCTCCGACGGCTCCGCCGGTTCACTCGGCGATGAACTCCTCGAGGTCGCGAACGATCGCGGCCTTCGGCTTGGCGCCCACGATGGTCTTGGCGACCTCGCCACCCTGGTAGACGTTCAGGGTCGGGATGGACATGACGCCGTACTTGGCGGCCGTACCCGGGTTCTCGTCGATGTTCAGCTTGACGACCTCGATCTTGTCGCCGTACTCGGAGGCGATCGCCTCGAGGGACGGCGCGATCTGACGGCACGGACCGCACCAGGCGGCCCAGAAGTCCACCAGGACGGGCTTGTCGTTCTTGAGGACGTCCTGCTCGAAGGAGTCGTCGGTCACATTCTTCAGGGTGCCGGCCACGGCGGGCTCCTTAACTGGTTGGTGCGTGGGGCGGGTAGGGAGAGGTCAGACAGAGGTCTTCTCGGGCTCCGGCTGCTCCTCGTCCGCGAGGGCGGCGAGGTAGCGCTCGGCGTCGAGAGCAGCGGAGCAGCCGGTCCCCGCCGCGGTGATCGCCTGACGGTAGGTGTGGTCGACCACGTCGCCGGCGGCGAAGACACCGGTCAGGTTCGTGCGCGTCGACGGCGCGGTCACCTTCAGGTAGCCCTCGTCGTCCAGGTCGAGCTGACCCTTGAAGAGCTCGGTGCGAGGGTCGTGGCCGATGGCGATGAAGAGACCGGTCACCGGCAGGTCCGAAAGTTCGCCGGTCTTGAGGTTGCGCAGCTTCAGACCCGAGAGCTTCGGGTCGCCCTGGATCTCGGCGACCTCGCTGTCCCACACGAACGTGATCTTCGGGTCGGCGAAGGCACGCTCCTGCATGGCCTTGGAGGCGCGCAGGGTGTCGCGGCGGTGGACGACGGTCACGGACTTGGCGAACCGCGAGAGGAAGGTGGCCTCCTCCATGGCGGTGTCGCCACCACCGATCACGGCGATGTCCTGGTCCTTGAAGAAGAACCCGTCACAGGTGGCGCACCAGGACACTCCACGGCCGGAGAGGGCGTCCTCGTTCGGCAGACCGAGCTTGCGGTGCTGCGAGCCGGTGGCGACGATGACAGCCTTGGCGCGGTGGACGGTACCGGCCGTGTCCGTGACGGTCTTGATCTCACCGGTCAGGTCGACGGTGACGATGTCGTCCGGGACGAGCTCGGCGCCGAAGCGCTCCGCCTGGGCGCGCATGTTGTCCATGAGCTCGGGGCCCATGATGCCGTCCTGGAAGCCCGGGAAGTTCTCGACGTCGGTGGTGTTCATGAGCGCACCGCCGGCGGTGACGGCGCCCTCGAACACCAGTGGCTTCAGCGACGCGCGTGCGGTGTAGAGCGCCGCCGTATAGCCGGCGGGCCCGGAGCCGATGATGATCACGTTACGGACGTCGCTCACGGCTTGATTCCTCGTCTCTGGACTGCGTCGTTCGACCGGTGGGAGCTCCTCTCGGAGCTCTCACCCCACCCAACGGATCCTAAGGGGCGAGCATTCCCGCTGTGTCCGGGCACACGGAGATCCGGCCCTGTGGCGGGTACTGCGCAGGGCGAAGACGGAAGACGTGTCTCAGGCGGACGGGTACGAGCGCTGAAGAAGGACCTTGCCCTCGGCGTTGGCCGAGGCATGACCCACACAGGTCGCGTCGACGATATAGGCGGTGACCCGAGTGGCGTCGGATGCGTCGGGGAGCAGCACCAGCATGGCCTTCTTCCCCTGGTACCTGCCGTTCTCGACAGCGAGAGCCGTGTCCTTGCGCCCGATGCCGTCGCGGACGCAGGGGGGCACGATGGGCTCCCGGAAGACCCGATGATGGTTGGGGTCGGCGGTCTTCGCGCCGAAGGGAGTACGGGAGCCGCCGCCCTCCTCGCTCTGATTGTCCGCCAGGAGATCGGTGACCTGCTTCTCGAGCTTCCCCTCGGAGAAGGTGTCCGCAGGGGCGGTCTGTGGTCCGCCCGCCGTGTCACGCGAGGGTTTGCCGTCGTCGAGTGACGACAGCAGGACGGAGCCCAGCCCCAGGACGGCGACGGTGAAGACGGTCCCCAGAACGGCGATCCTCCGGCGCCCGTTCCGTGTGCGGTCCTTGCGGCCCGGGCCGGTGGTGGCAGAGCGGGGGCGTCCGGTGGGGCGGTCGGCGGGCGTCGATGTTTCACGTGAAACATGCGCACCGCTGCCGTTCTCGGACGTGGCATGGGGCGTGCTCACCGGCGTCTGGTGCTCTGCGGTCTCCGGCCCCGTGGCGTTCAGCAGGGCCTCGGCGGCGAGAGCGGCATCGATGCGGCCCGCGACATCGGCGGGCATGTGTGGTGGGCCCGGCAGCGTGCCGAGCAGCCCGCGGATCTCCTCCAGGGAGGCGTAGACGTCCGCGCAGAGCTCGCACCCGTCCAGATGCCGGCGTACGTCGGTGCTCCGGGACGGTGGGAGGAGGCCCTCGGTGAGGTCGGAGATCTCCGCGACGTCCGGGTGCCCGGCCATGTCTGTCGTCGACGTCACGCTCGTCCACCTCCGCCCTTCACTGCCGCTGGGTCGCTCGGTCCTGTGTCCGGTGGTTCCGCTCGGCGCGGTCCCGCTGCGGGTGGGACGGCTGGCCCCTGCGTCCGGTTCCGTTCCCCGCCAGGCTTCTCGCTCCCACCGGTGTTGTCCGGCCGTAGGTGGGTGAGCAGCGGCAGGAGTCTGGCTCTGCCGCGCGCACATCGGCTCTTCACCGTGCCGGTCGGCACGTCGAGGACGCGGGCCGCCTCGGCGACCGGGTAGCCCTGCATGTCCACCAGGACGAGCGCGGCTCGCTGGTCGGCCGGCAGGGTTCCCAGGGCTTCGATGAGCTGCCGGTGGAGATCGTTGCGCTCGGCGGGCGCCGAAGCCGACTCGTGCGGCTCCAGCAGCTGCTCCAGGCGCTCGGTGTCGTCGACGGGAGAGGTCTTCCGGGAGGCGACCTTGCGGGCGCGGTCCAGGCAGGCGTTCACCGTGATCCTGTGCAGCCAGGTCGTGACGGCCGACTGGCCCCGGAAGGTGTGGGCGGCCCGGTAGGCGGAGACGAGGGCGTCCTGCACCGCGTCAGCGGCCTCCTCGCGGTCTCCCAGCGTCCGCAGGGCGACGGCCCAGAGCCGATCGCGGTGCCGCCGCACGATCTCACCGAAGGCGTCGGGGTCGCCCTCGACATGCCGGGCGAGGAGGTCCTGATCACTTGCACCGCTGTGCTCGGCGCGGTCCGCCATCGAACCCCCTTCCCCTCGGTCGGCTCTCAGCCCGTGAACTTCACTTCGGTGATGGCCTGCTTGTAGCCCGGGCGGCTGTAGTTGGCGGGGTCGTCGCCGGAGTACGGCAGGGCCGTCAGCCACACCAGGACGTACCGGCTCTTCACCGGCTTGTCGACGGTCACCTTCGCGGAGGTGCTGCTCGTCGTGGCCGTGCCCAGCTTCTTCATGGCACTCAGCGGCGTGGACGAACCGAGGGTGTCGGTCGCGTACAGCTCCACCGTTGTGTGGTCGCTGCCGTACCGGAGCGAGAGCGTCGCGGCCGAGACTTCCTTCTCGGACCCGAGGTCGTAGACGATGCCGACACCGGGCTTTATCACCATCTTCGGGCCGTCCAGGTAGCTGCTGGTGCGCCAGGCCGTGGACGGGTCGCCGTCGTAGGTCTTGGTGACGTCGGCGGGGTGCTGGGCGTCACCCTTGGCGACGTACTCCTCGGCGCCCTTGATGGCGATCGGCTTCGGTGCCGGTCGATTCCTGTTCTTGTCGCCGTCCTGGTTGTTCTGCGTCTGGCCCGGGTCCTCGTTCTTGCCCCCCTGATCCATGAGCGCGTCCGCCAGCTGCCAGCTGCCGAGGCCCAGCGCGGCGATCAGGAGCGCGGACACGGCCCACTTCAGGGCCTTGCCCGTGCGGCTCTGCAGCGGGGGCGGCGGGGTCGGGACGGGCTGCGTGGCACCGGGGTGCGGGGCCTGGCGGCCGTACGTGCCCTGCTGGTACGCGGTGCGCTGGTACTCGGGCGGGGCGGTGAACGCCGGCTCCGGCGGGCGGATGCGGGGCATCTCGCCGATCGCCTTCACCAGCTCCTCCGGGGTGGTGCACGGCGACTCGTGGCGGGAGGCGGTGGCGCCGTCGTTGGCGAGCGCGCGCATGGAGAGTTCGGAGAGGCCGCGGTGCACGCCGGCACGCACCTGGTCGGGCGCGATCAGGCCGATGTCCTTCGGCAGGCCGGACAGCCCGTAGGCATCGCTCTCGTACGGCCAGCGCTGGGTGAGCGCCGCGTACAGCAGGGCGCCGATGGCCTCGGTGTCCGTGCGCTGCGGAGTGTCGGACGCGACGCCCCGCAGAGCGGCGTTCACCGCGAGCCCTCGGATGCGCCACTGGCCGGTCGAGGCACGCAGGACGGCGTTGGGGTTCAGCCGCAGATGGGCGAGGCCCTCACGATGGGCGGCGGCCATGGCGGAGGAGACCTGGCTGACCATCTGGTAGGCGTCGTACGGCTCCAGCGGCCCGGCGGCGAGGAGCGTGGTCAGTTCGGTCGCGTCCGGAAGCCATTCGTGGACGACGTAGACGAGGTCGTTCTCCTCCACCGCGTCCAGCACCTGGACGAAGCGTGGGTCGCCCAGCAGGGCGGAGGAGCGGGCGGCGGCCAGGACGGACCGGGCCCGTGAGTGGTCCGCGGGCAGGATGTGCACGCCGACGGCACGGCGGAGCTTCTCGTCCACGGCACGCCAACTGCTGAAACCGTCCAGACGGGTGACGCACTCCTCGAGCCGGTAGCGTCTGGCGAGTTTGTGACCACTGTGCAGTTCAGGCGGCGAGGTCTTCCCTGGACCGTCGGTCCGGGTGCTCTCCTGTACCTCGTCGCTGTCCGTGTCCCGCTCCCGGTTCTTGGCCACCCCGTCGGCCGTGGACTGGTCCGCCTGTGCGGTCAGCGACGACTCGTCGCTGTTGTCTGCCACGTCGACGGCAGCCGTACTCCGTTCCGCCACCGTCGTTCCTGCCTCCCCATCCATTGCGCGCCGCCCGGCATCTGTTGCGCGCCGTTCGACGCCGAAACCAATTGTGCCCACAGTCCGCCGCTATGCACGACACGCGGTGGCTGACGATGGTTGTGCGCCCACCCCCGACTCAGCGTCCCAGACGTCCGCGGACCATGCCGACCAGCGAGTTGAGTTCCTCGATGCGCATGCGGCGGGCGGCGACGAAGAAGATCACGAGTAGCACGGCGCCTCCGGCCAGCACCGCGGCGAGCGAGCCGACGACGCCCTGGCCGAGCGTGCGGCCGATGCCGTAGCAGGCCGCGCCGCTGAGCAGGGCGGCCGGGACCGACGCGATGCACAGCCGGGCGTAAGTCCGCAGGACACGGGCGCCGTCGAGGTCCCCGCCGAGCCGCTTGCGCAGCCGGCGCCAGGCGACGCCGACGCCGATCGCGTAGGCCAGGCCGTACGAGGCGGCCATACCGACGACGGCCCAGCGCGACGGGATGACGAAGTAGCAGACCGCCGAGGCGCCCGCGTTGACCGCGGCCACGATGACCGTGTTGTAGAAGGGAGTTCGCGTGTCCTCGTAGGCGTAGAAGGCGCGCAGGACGACGTACTGCACGGAGTACGGAATCAGGCCGAGACCGAACGCCATCAGCATGAAGCCCATGTTGGTGGCCTCGCTGGTGCCGGAAGAGCCGAACATCAGCGTGCACATGGGGATGCCGAGGGAGAGGAAACCGAACGCGATCGGCACGATGGCGACCGCCGTGTTGCGCAGACCCTGGGAGATGTCGTCGCGGACGGCCCCGCCGTCGCCCTCGGCCGCCGAGCGCGACAGGCGCGGCAGCAGGGCGGCCATGAGGGAGACCGTGATGATGGCCTGCGGCAGGCCCCAGATCAGCTGTGCGTTGGCGTAGGCGGCGAAACCGGTGCCGTCGACCGGTGAGGCCTTGCCCGCCGCAGTGGACAGCTGGATGACGATCATGGCGCCCGCCTGGTTGGCGAGGACGAACAGGACCGTCCACTTGGCGAGCGTGATGGCCTTGCCGAGGCCCTGACCCTTCCAGTCGAAGCGCAGCCGCAGCCGGAAGCCGGTCTCCCGCAGGTACGGGATCATCGCCAGCGCCTGGACCACGAGGCCGAGCAGGACGCCGATGCCGAGCAGGCGCTGGCCCTCCGGCGGGATGTTCGTGACCTTCATCCCGGACTCGGCGGCGGTGCCGTAGACGTAGATGAACATGCCCAGCGTCACGATGATGACGATGTTGTTCAGGACCGGGGTCCACATCATCGCGCCGAACTTCCCGCGGGCGTTGAGGATCTGCCCCATCACCACGTGGACGCCCATGAAGAAGATCGAGGGCAGGAAGTACTGGACGAAGGTGATGCCGACCTGGTTCGCCGCCGGGTCGCTGGCGACCGGGTCGGACAGCATGCGGATCAGCAGTGGCGCGCCGAAGATCGAGAGCGCGGTGAGAGTGCCGAGCGACACCATGACGAGGGTCAGCAGGCGGTTGGCGTACGCCTCGCCGCCGTCCTCGTCCTCCTTCATGGCGCGCACGAGTTGAGGCACGAAGACGGAGTTGAGACCGCCGCCGACCGTGAGGATGTAGATCATCGTCGGCAGCTGGTACGCGACCTGGAAGGTGTCGCCGAGGAGACCGACGCCGAGGGCCGACACGATCAGCGCGGAGCGGATGAAGCCGGTGAGGCGGGAGACCATCGTGCCCGCGGCCATCACGGCGCTGGACTTCATCAGGCCCGCGGCGCGGCCGCCCTTCTTCGGAGCGGGGGAGGCGGCGGCCTCCGGGGCGGGGGTGTCGTCCACCGCCGGTGTCGCCGCGGTCTCGCCGGGTGCCGGGTACTGGCCCGCCGCGTACTGCCCCTGTGCCGCGTACTGCCCCTGCGCCATCTGGCCCGGGGCCGGTGACGGGCCGGGGACCGACGGCGACTCGTAGGACGGGTGGCCGCTGCCCTGCTGCTGGTCCCGGAAGAGATGCGCGAACGCGTCCGGCTCCTGGCGCGGCTCGCCCGCCTGGGAGACGAGGTCGTCCACGCCCACGAACTGGGTGGTCCGGGCGTCGTCGCCGTACGGCAGGTGCCTGGTCGGGCCCTCCGGCTCCGGCGCGGGTGTCTGGGCCCACACCCGGGGGTCGGGCGCGTACGGCGACTGCGGCGGCTGGGCGTACAACTGCTGCTGCGGCTGGTACGTCCCCGGAGGGGGCGGGGGGTGTGCGGCGCGGTCGTAGCGCGCTTCGGCGACCGGGTCCTGGGCGGAGAGGTCCTGTGCCCGGTAGGGGTCCTGGCCGTAGGCGTCCTGGAGGTACATGTCCGCGGGCGGCTGCGGCGGCACCTGGCCGTGCTCGGGCGGCGAGCCCTCAGGCCCGCCCGACTCGGGGTAGCCCGAGCTGCCCACGCCACGGCCGTGGTCACCGTCGTACGGCGCGTTCATGGTTACCCCACCTCATCGTCCCGGGCCCACCGGCCACGACATCTCAACGGTCCACTCTCTCACCCGTGCCGGACGGGTCGGCGCTTTCCGCTGCGGTGTCCGGGGCCGGGTCACTCGGCTGCTGCGGGGCGTCTGCCCGGGAGCCGGCCTCGGACTCCTCGTTGAGACGGTCGCCGGGGGCTTCCGGGTTCTGCGCAGTACCGACCGGGCTGTCGGCATCGTCGTCCGCCTCCGCGGCGGCGTCCTCGGCGGCCTCGCGGGCGGCGGCGCGCTTGCGCTGGGTGTACATACGGAAGCCGGCGAGGACCAGGAGCAGGACGCCGCCGCCGATGACCAGCATCACCGTGGGCGTGACCTCGGTGACCTTCACGTCGAAGGTGACGGGCTCGCCGTACTTCTGGCCGTCCTCCGTGTACAGCTGGGCGATCACCTCCGCCCGGCCGTTGGCGTTGGCGGACGTGGTGAACTTCACCGACTGGCTGTGCCCGCCGTTGACGGTGACCCGCTGCTCCTCGTAGGCGTCGCCGCCGATCTTGAGCCGGGTCGGGTTCTTCGACGTGAGCCGCAGCTCCAGGTGCTCGACGCCCTGGACCAGGTTGTTCTGGACGGTGACCGGGATCGTGGCGCTGCGGCCGGAGAGCTTGGTCTCCGACTTCTGGATCAGCTTCACCCCCTCGGTCAGCCCGTCGAGGTAGGACTCGACGTTGTCGCGGTACCCCACCGCGGCGACACCCCGGCCCCGCCACGACGTGGACATCTCGCGGTTCATGGCCCGCCCGAAGGGAGTGACCACCCGGGACTCGTCGGTGAGGATCACCTTGAAGTTGCCGAGCTTGTCCTGCGTCCTCGCGATCTGCTCGAAGGCGGCCCGCGGCAGCTCCTGCTTGCGCAGCGAGGAGGGGTACGCGGAGGCGGGCGGCACCTTCCTGTTGGCCGACGGGTCCGGCTTGGCCTTCGCGGCGGCCGTGAGGTCCTGCGACTCGGACCAGTTCCCGCCCTGGAGGGCTCCCAGCGCCTCGGCCATCGCCTGCGCCTGGTTCACGGAGGGCATGCGCTGCGGGGCGACGACGACGCTGCGCTGCTTGCCGGTCTGGAGGCCGAGCGTCAGGCTCTGGGCCAGGAAGCGCTGTACGGCGAGTGTGGACGCGGAGGCGGTCGTCAGGTTGCCCTGGAACGCCGTGGACATCCTGGAGTCCGCGACGACCGCCGTGGTGCCGCCGCCGATGGGCCGGGCCGCGGAGGGCGTGTACGACAGGTTGTCCTGGAGGCTGTCGCTGCGGGCGATGACCTTGTCGGCGCCCGCGGAGGTCGCGACCTTCATGATCGACGGGTCGACGGCGCCGTCGACGGGCCACGCGAAGTCCTTGGACGGCTTCACGTGGAGGATCGTCTGCACTGTGTTGTCGACGGCGTCGGTGGCTTCCTTGAGGTGGCTCAGCGAGCCCGTGACGGCCGTGCCGTTGTGGGCGAGGGAGGCCAGGTCCGGATCGCCGAACGGCAGGGCGACGACCTCCTTGCCCGCCACCGCCTGCTGGAGCTCGGAGAGCCACTGCTTGGCGGCCGCCTGGTTCCTGCCGGGGGTCGTGGCGCCGTCCTCGCCCCTGACCTCGTAGCTCCTCGTCATCGCGTCGACGGACGCCAGCAGGTCCGGGTCGATCACCCACGTGATGTCGAGACCCTTGCCCAGCGACACCATCTGGTCGAGGCGCCCGCCCGGGGCGATCTCCTCGGCGAGGTCGTCGTTGCTGAAGACCGGCGTCTGCTGCTCGTTCGACCCCGTCTCGGCCGTCATGTGGACGTCGGAGACGAGCGGCCACAGGAACGTGGTCTTCGTCTTCGTACCGGCCTCCTCCGGCTGCCACGGCAGGAACGTGCGCTGGACGCCGAGAACCTGGTCCCAGGGCTGCGCGGCGGTCTCGCCGGAGAGCGCGACGGCCAGCTGGTAGACACCGTCCTGGCCGAGGTCCAGCTCGTCGACCGGCACGGAGATGTTGAAAGGCTCCGCCACCCCGGGGGTGAGCTTGGGGAACTTCTCGGTGTACTTGCCGCCGACCGGCTCGCCGGCGGGGCCCTGGACGTCGTCGCTCTTCTTGGCGAGGGTGTCGATGGAGGAGCGGGTGTCGAGTGAGGGCCCCACCCGCAGGTCGACATGGGCGTCGGTGACCGGCTGCTTGCCGTTGTTGGTCACCGTGCCCGTCACGTTCACCGTGTCCCCCTCGGTGGGGGCGCTGGGGCTGAGCGAGTCGACGGCGACGGACACCGAGCCGCTCGTGCCGGAGGCAGCCTGGAGGGACTCCTGCCCGGCCGCGTCCGCCGGCGTCGCGGCGGGCAACTGGAGGAGTCCGGCCAGCAGGGGCGCACCGGTGAGCAGTGCCCCGGTGCGCCGCAGCCACCGGCGGGCAGGTGAGGCACTGGTCCCCTGGAAGTCTGCCGCCTCGGCCACGCGCTCGCCCGTCCCTCGTCGTCGTCAGTGGTCGTCGGAATGTGCGTCCACGCATGGTAACGATGCGCGCTGAGGGGAAGTGCCGCGGTCCGTTCCACAAGATCGCGGCCCGGCGCCGAGCTGTCCGGTATGTCCTGTATGGCGGAGAGCGGATGTCTCCTTCTCAAGAGCATCCCTTGTGCGCGTATGGACGGACGTGTCTGCATGCGTAATAGGGGGAGCTTGGGGACGCCCGGGCCACGTACCCTCTTCTGTTGTGCCGAACGCCAACGAAGAAATGCCCAGTGCCCTGAGCCAGGTGCAGCACCGCGCGGTGAGTGAACTGCTGCGGGTCGCTCCTGTCGCCGACGACCTCGCCCACCGCTTCCAGGAGGCCGGGTTCTCACTTGCCCTGGTCGGCGGCTCGGTCCGGGACGCGCTGCTGGGCCGGCTCGGCAATGATCTGGACTTCACGACCGATGCCCGCCCCCAGGACGTGCTCAAGATCGTGCGCCCGTGGGCGGACGCCGTCTGGGAGGTCGGGATCGCTTTCGGCACCGTCGGAGTGCAGAAGGACGCCCGCGTCGGAGACGCTGATCGACGCTTTCAGATCGAGGTGACCACCTACCGGTCGGAGGCGTACGACCGGACCTCGCGCAAGCCCGAGGTGTCGTACGGCGACTCCATCGAGGAGGACCTCGTCCGCCGTGACTTCACGGTGAACGCGATGGCCGTCGCGCTGCCGGAGAAGGAGTTCATCGATCCGCACGGCGGGCTCGAGGACCTCGCGGCCCGTGTGCTGCGTACTCCCGGCACGCCGGAGGAATCCTTTTCCGACGATCCCCTGCGGATGATGCGGGCCGCGCGCTTCGCGGCTCAGCTCGACTTCGAGGTCGCCCCCGAGGTTGTCGCGGCGATGACGGAGATGGCCGGGCGTATCGAGATCGTCTCGGCCGAGCGGGTGCGGGACGAGCTCAACAAGCTGGTCCTTTCGCCGCACCCGCGCAAGGGCCTGACGCTGCTCGTCGAGACGGGCCTCGCCGACCGCGTGCTGCCCGAGCTGCCGGCCCTGCGCCTGGAGCGTGACGAGCACCACCGGCACAAGGATGTCTACGACCACTCGCTGATCGTCCTGGAGCAGGCGATGGCGCTGGAGGACGACGGTCCCGACCTGACGCTCCGCCTGGCCGCCCTGCTGCACGACATCGGCAAGCCCCGTACGCGTCGCTTCGAGAAGGACGGCCGGGTCTCGTTCCACCACCACGAGGTGGTCGGGGCGAAGATGACCAAGAAGCGCATGACGGCGTTGAAGTACTCCAACGAGCTGGTGAAGGACGTCTCACGTCTGGTCGAACTCCACCTGCGCTTCCACGGCTATGGCACCGGCGAGTGGACGGACTCGGCGGTCCGCCGCTACGTCCGTGACGCCGGTCCGCTGCTCGACCGCCTCCACAAGCTGACCCGCTCGGACTGCACCACGCGCAACAAACGCAAGGCGGCGGCTCTGTCACGCGCGTACGACGGTCTGGAGGAGCGGATCGCCAAGCTTCAGGAGCAGGAGGAGCTGGACTCGATCCGTCCCGACCTCGACGGCAACCAGATCATGGAGATCCTCGGCGTCGGACCCGGCCCGGTCATCGGCCGCGCGTACCAGCACATGCTGGAGCTGCGCCTGGAGAACGGGCCGATGGAGCACGATTCCGCAGTGGCCGCGCTCAAGGAGTGGTGGGCCGGGCAGGAGGGCTGAGGCGGTGAAACGGGGTCATGTTTCACGTGAAACACGACCCCGGAGACGGACCAAGGGGCGGTGTTTCACGTGAAACACCGCCCCTCGCTGTGTCTGCCTTACTTCTTGTCCTTCAGGCAGAGCAGGAAGTCCTTGCCGTCACCGCTCTCGGTGTACGTGTACTGGAAGTCCTTGGCCTCGGCCTCGCACTTGCTCGACGCCAGGGTCTGGGTGAGGTAGGCACCCTCGATCTTGGCCAGCACCACGTACTGAGCCTTCGCATCGCTGCACTCGACGACTTCGAGGTCCGGGTTGTCGTCGTTGGTGCTGCCGCGGTGCATGCAGCTGCCGACGGCCGCCGTCTTGGCGTCGTCCCGGCTCGCTATGTAGCCGCCGATGGCAATGCTCGCCACCGCGATGACGATGGCGATGTTCTTGATGGTCTTGAAGCTGAGCTTGCGGCCGGTCGGCTGCGGCGGAACCGGAGCGTACGGGGCCGCCCCCTGAGGCGGGAAGCCGGGCTGGCCGGGCTGCTGGGGGTAGCCGCCCTGCGGCGGGTACGGGGCCTGCTGGGGCTGACCCGCGGGCTGGCCCTGCGCGAACGGGTTGCCCTGGGGCGGCGGAGTAGTCACTTGGGGGTCCCCCTAGAACATGGTTGAGTGACGCGAACATGTCGCGAGATAAGACCCACGTAAGGTAGCGGTCCCCACTGACACCGCAGTAGCCGGACGTGGCTCTGTGTCATTGATGTGACACTTACTGGCGCTCAAACCGGCCCATAGTCACAGCTACTGCCGCGTAGATAACGGCGATCGTGATCACCAGCGGCACGGATCGGCCGTCCGGCGGCAGCATCAGGGCGGCGACGGCGGCGGCGCCGACGAAAGCGACGTTGAAGAGGACGTCGTAGACCGAGAAGATCCGGCCACGGAAGCCGTCCTCGACGGAGGACTGGACGATCGTGTCCGTGGCGATCTTCGCCCCCTGGGTGGTCAGGCCCAGGAGGAAGGCCGCGGCCAGCAGAGGAGCGGCGGCGAACGGCAGCCCGAGAGCGGGCACCAGCAGCGCCGCGGCCCCCGCGCACACGACGATCCAGCGGCCCGATCCGAGCCGCCCCGCGGTCCAGGGCGTCACCACGGCCGCCGCGAAGAAGCCGGCGCCGGAGATGCCCAACGCCAGTCCCAGCAGGGCGAGTCCGTCGTCCGTGGTCGTGGTGAGCGCGTACCGGCAGAGCATCAGCAGCATCACCAGCAGGGCGCCGTAGCAGAAGCGCATCAGCGACATGGCCATGAGCGCCCAGGCCGCTTCCCGGCGCTGTGGTGCGGCCAAGTGGCGTACGCCCGCCGCCAGATCGCGAGCGGTGCCCGTGAGCGCCGTCCCGATCCGCACGCGTACCGAGTTCCGGTCGGGGCCGAGGAGTTCCCGCGCCATGCTGAGCGACGCCAAGGCGGCGCACAGATACAGCACGGCTCCCACGAGCACCACGGCTGCGTCGGAGTCCGCCACCACCAGGCGGACGGCGAAGGCGAGACCGCCGCCCGCGGTCGCCGCCAGGGTTCCCGCGGTCGGGGAAAGGGAGTTGGCGATGACCAGGCGCTCGGCGTCGACCACGCGGGGCAGGGCGGCGGACAGGCCGGCGAGGACGAAGCGGTTGACGGCGGTGACGCACAGGGCGGAGACGTAGAAGAGCCAGTCCGGAGCGGGACTGAGTATCAGCAGGGCCGTGGCCGAAGCCAGCAGTGCCCGCAGCAGGCTGCCGTACAGCAGGACCTGACGGCGCCGCCAGCGGTCCAGCAGGACACCGGCGAACGGGCCGACGAGGGAGTAGGGGAGCAGCAGCACCGCCATGGCGGAGGCGACCGCGGCCGCCGAGGTCTGCTTCTCGGGCGAGAAGACCACGTACGCGGCGAGCGCGACCTGGTAGACGCCGTCGGCACCCTGGGAGAGCAGGCGCACGCCGAGCAGGCGCCTGAAGCCCTGGAAACGCAACAGGACACGCAGGTCACGGACGACGGCCATGGGGCACAGCCTCACATACGGAGAAGGCCCCCGGGTCGTACGACCCGGGGACCCTCACAGCCCTGGCAGGAGCGACTGGTTGCGGCGCGTCAGCGCTCGACCTCACCCTTGATGAACTTCTCGACGTTCTCGCGGGCCTCGTCGTCGTAGTACTGGACGGGCGGGGACTTCATGAAGTAGCTCGACGCGGAGAGCACGGGGCCGCCGATGCCGCGGTCCTTGGCGATCTTCGCGGCGCGCAGGGCGTCGATGATGACGCCGGCGGAGTTCGGGGAGTCCCAGACCTCGAGCTTGTACTCCAGGTTCAGCGGGACGTCACCGAACGCGCGGCCCTCCAGGCGGACGTACGCCCACTTGCGGTCATCGAGCCAGGCCACGTAGTCGGAGGGGCCGATGTGGACATTGTCGGCGCCCATGTCGCGGTCGCGGATCTGGGAGGTGACGGCCTGCGTCTTGGAGATCTTCTTCGACTCCAGGCGGTCGCGCTCCAGCATGTTCTTGAAGTCCATGTTGCCGCCGACGTTCAGCTGCATCGTGCGGTCCAGGACGACGCCCCGGTCCTCGAACAGCTTCGCCATGACGCGGTGCGTGATGGTGGCGCCGACCTGGGACTTGATGTCGTCGCCGACGATCGGGACGCCCGCCTCGGTGAACTTGTCCGCCCACTCCTTGGTGCCGGCGATGAAGACCGGAAGGGCGTTGACGAAGGCGACCTTGGCGTCGATGGCGCACTGGGCGTAGAACTTCGCCGCGTCCTCGGAGCCGACGGGGAGGTAGCAGACGAGGACGTCGACCTGCTTGTCCTTGAGGACCTGGACGACGTCGGCCGGCTCCTCGGCGGACTCCTCGATGGTCTCTCGGTAGTACTTGCCGAGGCCGTCGAGCGTGTGGCCGCGCTGGACCGTCACACCGGTGCGGGGTACGTCGCAGATCTTGATGGTGTTGTTCTCGGAGGCGCCGATGGCGTCCGCCAGGTCGAGGCCGACCTTCTTGGCGTCCACGTCGAACGCGGCGACGAACTCGACGTCGCGGACGTGGTAGTCGCCGAACTGGACGTGCATCAGGCCCGGCACCTTGGCCGCCGGGTCGGCGTCCTTGTAGTACTCGACTCCCTGCACCAGCGATGCGGCGCAGTTGCCCACACCGACGATGGCTACGCGAACCGAACCCATTCCGGTTGCTCCCTGTGTGTACGAGTGAGGCCCTTCGACGGGCTCTCACGTGGCGGTGTCGTCGGGCGTATCCGGACGGGGGTCGTCCCCGGTCCGGGGCAGGCCGCCCGACGCTCCAGATGTGGTGTCACGCGAACCGGGCTCCCCCGAGGCGGAACCCTTCAGGTCCCGTCCCGCCCGCTCGCTCTCGATGAGCTCGTTCAGCCAGCGCACTTCGCGCTCCACGGACTCCATCCCGTGGCGCTGGAGCTCAAGCGTGTAGTCGTCGAGGCGCTCCCGGGTCCGGGCCAGGGAGAGGCGCATCTTTTCCAGGCGCTCCTCCAGCCGGCTGCGGCGGCCCTCCAGCACGCGCATGCGAACATCGCGTGAGGTTTGCCCGAAGAAGGCGAAACGGGCGGCGAAGGTCTCGTCCTCGTACGCCTCGGGCCCGGTCTGTGAGAGCAGCTGCTCGAAGTGCTCCTTGCCCTCAGCCGTCAACCGGTAGACGATCTTGGCGCGGCGGCCGGTGAGCGGAGCGGCCTCGGTGTCGTTCCCCGGCTCCTCGATCAGCCAGCCGTTGGCGACCAGCGTCTTGAGACAGGGGTACAGCGTCCCGTAGCTGAACGCGCGGAACACACCCAGTGATGTGTTGAGTCGTTTGCGCAGCTCATAGCCATGCATCGGAGATTCGCGGAGCAGGCCGAGTACGGCGAACTCGAGGATCCCGGAACGCCGGCTCATCGTCGCCTCCTCTCTGCCGCGGTACCCGATGTCCCGGGCTGATGTCTCGGACCGATGTGTCGGACCGATGTGTCGCGCTGATGTATCGACTCGATACATCCCGACGATAGAACGGCCTTCCGGATGCGACAAGAGGGGATGCGGTGAACGGGATCACATCACCGATTCGTCGGACGCGAGTTGCCTGATTTGAGGTGAACTTCGGGCCTCGGCCGGTTTTGGCGGTGCGTAGTCTGTGCGCCATGCACATCACCGGGAACCAAGTGACGCCTGAGGGCGTCCTCGTCTTCGGTGTAGTACGGGTGCATGCGGGACCGATGAATGCGGAGCCGACCGCATCCGTACTTCGGGGGGACCGGAAACCAGCCGCCGTTTCCAGGCGCGCAAGGGTGCGCCTGCCCGAGGAGTAGTCGTTCGATGAGCGAGCACCGTCGCAAACCGCCGCAGCCGCAGGGAGGCGGACGTGCCGCGGCCCGACGCGGCCAGTCCGGCTCGTCCCCCGGCCGCCGCGCGGCCCCGCGAGGCGCCACCGGGTCTCCGTCCGACTCCTATGGGTCGGACTCCTACGGCTCGGGGGGTGAGGAGCGTCCGTACGGCGGTCGTGCTGAGGCCCGGCGTGCGGCGCAGAGAAGTACCGGAGGCGGCCGACGCAGAGCGGCCGAACCGGCCCGTGGCGGCCGGCGTGCCGCTCCCGGCAGTCCGGCCGGCCCCGGGAGGGGCAGGGGGCGCGCGGCCGTCGCCTATTCCGACAAGAAGCGCCTGATCGACTATCCGCGGGCCGGAAAGTACGGCTGGCGCCGCTGGATGCCGTCCTGGAAGCTCGTCTCCGGCTTGTGCATCGGCTTCTTCGGCAGCCTGGTGGCCGTGGCGGGTATCGGGTACGCCATGGTCGGCGTACCCAACGAGGAGAACGCGGCGGCGCTGTCGCAGAACAACGTCTACTACTGGGCCGACGGCAGCCAGATGGTCGCGGCGGGCAGTGGTCAGAACCGGCAGAACGTCACGATCGACCGGATCCCCAAAGCCATGCAGTGGGCGGTGATCTCGGCCGAGAACAAGACCTTCTACCAGGACTCCGGCGTCGACCCGATGGGTATCGCCCGCGCCGTGGCCAACATGGCCCGAGGCGGTGACACGCAGGGCGGTTCGACGATCACCCAGCAGTTCGTCAAGAACACCTACCTGAGCCAGGAACAGACGGTCACCCGTAAGTTCAAGGAGATGTTCATCTCCATCAAGGTGGGCACGAAGCTCTCCAAGCCGGAGATCCTCCAGGGCTACCTGAACACTTCGTACTACGGCCGTGGCGCCTACGGCATCCAGGCCGCCGCTCAGGCCTACTACGGCAAGGAAGCGCGGGAACTCAAGCCGAGTGAGTGCGCCTTCCTCGCCGCTCTCCTGAAGGGTCCGACGTACTACGACCCCGCGGGTAACGAGGGCATCGACGAGACGGCGAGCGCCACGGCCAACCGCAAGCGCTCGGAGCTGCGCTGGCGCTGGATCCTCGAGCAGATGCACAACGACAAGAGGATCACCGACGCCGAATACCAGGAGGCGATCAAGAAGTACCCCATGCCGGATGCCCGCAAGGCGTCCAAGGGCATGACCGGGCAGATCGGCTACCTGGCGGACACGGCCAAGAAGTACGTCCTGAACAACTCCAACATCACGGAGAAGCAGTTCGACCAGGGCGGCTACCAGATCAAGACGACCTTCGACAAGGACAAGGTCGAGGCGCTGGCCAAGGCCGTAAAGAAGGTCGAGAAGGAAAAGCTGGATCCGGAGAAGCGTGAGCTGGACAAGCACGTCCAGTTCGGCGCGGCGTCGGTGAAGCCCAAGGACGGCGCGATCGTCGCGCTCTACGGTGGTGCGGGGTACGAGAAGGGCCACTTCAACAACAACGCGGACACCTCGGGTGTCCCCGTCGGTTCGACGTGGAAGCCGTTCGTGCTCGCCGCCGCCATGGAACACGGCACCTACCGGAGCGACGGTCCCCTCTCGCCGATGAGCAAGTACAACGGCAACGACCACCTCAAGGTCAGGAACAACGACGGTTCCTACGTCCTGAAGAAGGACAACACGCCGTTCTTCCAGGAGAACGAGAGCGAGCGCCCCTGGGGCTACATCACCTTGCGCAAGGCGATGGAGCAGTCCGTCAACACCCCGTTCGTGCAGCTCGGCATGGACGTCGGGATGAGGAACGTGCGGGACGTGGCCGAGAAGTCCGGCATCCTGGACGCCAGTTTCGCCACCCTCAACCCGTCGTTCGCGCTCGGTACGTCGACTCCCAGCGCGATTCGCATGGCCGACGCCTACGCGACGTTTGCCGCCGCCGGCAAGCAGGCCGCCCCGTACTCGGTGACCAGCGTCAAGTTCAACGGTCAGGATGTCGAAGGCTTCGACAAGCCGCGCATCACGCAGGCGATGCCTGAGAAGGTTGCCAACAACGTCACGGACACTCTGGAGAACGTCATCCAGAACGGTACGGGTAAGAACGCCCTGGCCCTGGGCCGTACGGCGGCCGGTAAGACCGGTACCACGGACGAGAACAAGTCGGCCTGGTTCGTCGGCTACACGAAGCAGCTGTCGACCTCGGTCGCGATGTTCCGTGAGGATCCCAAGAGCGCCAAGCTGCTCTCCATGAACGGCACGGCGGGTGAGCCGTCCATCCACGGTGGTGACACCCCCACCGAGGTGTGGACCGAGTACATGAAGGCCGCGCTGGATGGCGAGCCCGATCTCGGTTTCCCGGAGGCCGAGAAGATCGGCGAGATCCAGGACGCGGTGGGTGCTCCGACGCCGACCCCGACCCCGAGCATCACGCCCAGCGAAACCCCGTCCTCGTCGCCGAGTATCACGCCCAGCGAGACCCCGACGTCTCCGTCCCCGTCGCCGAGCGACACCTGTGGATTCTTCGGGTGTGAGAACGACGGCGGTACGGAGAACGGCGGAGGTACAGGCGGAGACGTGTCGCCCTCGCCCTCGCCCAGCCTCACGAACGAGAACGGCGGCAACACCAGAGGAAACGGCAACGGCGGCATCTTCGGAGGCCCCGCCGGATAGCCGGCTGATCGCCCGGCATGGGTGTTTCACGTGAAACGCGAAGACGTTTCACGTGAAACACGGGCCGTCGCACCTACCCGGTGCGGCGGCCCTCGGCGTATTGACGGACACGTACGGCAGGATGTGCGGCATGGCCAGTGCAGAATCGACGCAAGCGAGCGTCCACGAGCCGGACCCGGTGCGGCCGACCCAGGAGGACAAGGTCGCCGCGGCCGGCAGCGAGCTGATCGGCGGACCGCTCGGGCGGCGTGCTGTGCTCGGGGCGTCCTGGTGGACTCCCGTACGGGTGATCGCGCTGGTGGCGATCGGCATGTTCGCCCTCGGTCTGGTCCAGAAGGCGCCCTGCTACAACGGCGCCTGGTTTGTCGGTGCCAGCTCCCAGTACACGCACGCGTGCTACTCGGACATCCCGCACCTCTACCAGGGGCGTGGCTTCGCCGACGGACTCGTGCCGTACTTCGACAAGCTCCCCGGCGACATGCAGTACCTGGAGTACCCGGTGCTCACCGGTGTCTTCATGGAGGTCGCCTCCTGGCTCACGCCCGGCAGCGGCACGATCCAGGACCAGGAGCAGTGGTACTGGATGGTCAACGCCGGGATGCTGATGGCCTGCGCGTCGGTCATCGCCGTCTGTGTGACGCGCACCCATGCCCGGCGTCCCTGGGACGGCCTGCTGGTCGCCCTGGCGCCAGCCTTCGCCCTGACGGCGACCATCAACTGGGACCTGCTGGCGGTCGCCCTGACGGCCGCGGCGATGCTGATGTGGTCGCGCGGCCGCTCCCTCGCCTTCGGCGTCCTCCTGGGGCTCGCCACGGCCGCCAAGCTCTATCCCTTCCTGATCCTCGGGCCGCTGCTGGTGCTCTGCTGGCGGGCGGGCAAGTGGCGTGAGTTCGGGACGGCTCTGGGCGGCGCGGTCGTCGCCTGGGTCGTCGTGAACGGGCCGGTGATGCTCTTCGCGTTCGAGGGCTGGTCGAAGTTCTACACGTTCAGCCAGGAACGGGGGGTCGACTTCGGCTCCTTCTGGCTGATCATGGCGCAGAATTCGGACGACCCGCTCAGCACCGACACCGTCAACACGCTCGCCACGCTGCTGATGCTGGTGTGCTGCGCGGGAGTCGCCGTGCTCGCGCTGACCGCACCGCGCCGCCCGCGGCTCGCCCAGCTGGCCTTCCTGATCGTCGCGGCGTTCATCCTCACCAACAAGGTTTACTCGCCGCAGTACGTCCTGTGGCTGGTGCCCCTGGCCGTCCTGGCCCGGCCCAAGTGGCGGGACTTCCTGATCTGGCAGGCCTGCGAGGTGGCGTACTTCCTGGGGATCTGGCTCTACCTCGCGTACACGACCAGCGGAGACGCCCACAAGGGGCTGCCCACCGACGGCTACCACTGGGCCATCGGCCTGCACCTGCTGGGCACGCTGTACCTGTGCGTCATGATCGTGCGCGACATCTTCCTGCCGGAGCGCGATCCCGTTCGCCGGTCCGGGGACGACGATCCCTCGGGCGGAGTGCTCGACGGAGCGAAGGACGTCTTCGTCCTCGGTCCCGCGGCACGTCCCGCCCGGCACGCGGCCGCTCAGTTCGACGGGCCGCAGGTCGAGTGGGGCAGGCACGGCGCAACGGGCGGTTCGCTCTGATCGAACCCCGCGAAGGCCGTACAAACGATGAGAAGGCCGTACACGGTTTCCCGTGTACGGCCTTCTCGCTGTGCTGGGCCCGTCGGTGCGGGTGCCGGTCAGCGATCCACGATCCGGTCGAACTGCGTGGTGGTGTGCCGTAGATGGGCCACGAGCTCCTCGCCGACCTTCGGCTCCGGCGCGTCCGCGGGCACGAACAGGATCGAGACCTGCATGTGCGGCGGTTCGGCGAACCAGCGCTGCTTGCCGCCCCAGACGAACGGAGAAAGGTTCCGGTTGACCGTCGCGAGGCCGGCCCGGGCGACGCCCTTGGCACGCGGCATGACGCCGTGCAGCGCCTTGGGGGCCTCCAGGCCCACCCCGTGCGACGTACCACCCGCCACGACCACCAGGAAGCCGTCGGAGGCCGCCTTCTGCTGCCGGTAGCCGAAGCGCTCGCCCTTGGCCACCCGCGTGACGTCCAAGACCGCGCCGCGATACTCGGTGGCCTCGTGGTCCCCCAGCCAGAGCCGCGTGCCGATGCGGGCACGGAACCGGGTCTGCGGGAACTGCTGCTGGAGCCGGATGAGTTCCTCGGCCTTGAGGTGGCTGACGAACATGGTGTGCAGAGGCAGCCGGGCGGCGCGCAGCCGGTCCATCCAGCCGATGACTTCCTCGACCGCGTCCGAGCCGTCGGTGCGGTCCAGCGGCAGGTGGATCGCGAAGCCTTCCAGGCGAACGTTCTCGATGGCGGCGTGCAACTGGGCCAGATCCTGCTCGCCGATGCCGTGCCGCTTCATCGAGGACATCACCTCGATCACCACACGGGCACCGACCAGGCCGTACACGCCGTCTATCGACGAGACCGAGCGGATGACCCGGTCCGGCAGGGGCACGGGCTCCTCGCCGCGCCGGTACGGCGTCAGCACCAGCAGGTCACCGCCGAACCAGTCCTTGATCCGGGCGGCCTCGTACGTCGTGCCGACGGCGAGGACGTCCGAGCCCAGCCGTGTGGCCTCCTCCGCCAGCCGCTCGTGCCCGAAGCCGTAGCCGTTGCCCTTGCAGACCGGCACGAGGCCGGGGAACTGCTCCTGCACGTGCTTGTGGTGCGCCCGCCAGCGCGCGGTGTCGACGTAGAGCGTGAGCGCCATGGCCGGACCTGGAACCTTTCTCGCGGTTGCCGTGAATCAGTGGTTGCCGTGTGTCGAGGGTGCCGTGTGTCAGAGAGTGCCGCGTGTCAGAGGTATAGAAGCACTGAACGTGACATCAGCGGCGCGACATGTAGATGTCGAGCGCCTTGTGCAGCAGCTTGTTCAGCGGGAAGTCCCACTCGCCGAGGTACTCGGCGGCCTGGCCGCCCGTGCCCACCTTGAACTGGATCAGACCGAAGAGGTGGTCGGTCTCGTCCAGCGAGTCGGAGATGCCACGCAGGTCGTAGACGGTGGCGCCGAGCGCGTAGGCGTCGCGCAGCATCCGCCACTGCATCGCGTTCGAGGGCCGGACCTCACGGCCGATGTTGTCGGAGGCGCCGTAGGAGTACCAGACGTGTCCGCCGACGATCAGCATCGTCGCCGCCGACAGGTTCACGCCGTTGTGCCGGGCGAAGTACAGCCGCATGCGGTTGGGGTCCTCGGTGTTGAGGGCCGTCCACATGCGCTGGAAGTACGACAGCGGGCGCGGCCGGAAGTGGTCGCGCACGGCCGTGATCTCGTACAGCCGCTGCCATTCCTCGAGGTCCTGGTAGCCGCCCTGGACCACCTCGACGCCGGCCTTCTCGGCCTTCTTGATGTTGCGGCGCCACAGCTGGTTGAAGTTCTTGTGGACCTCTTCCAGGGAGCGGTTGGCCAGCGGCACCTGGTAGACGTAGCGGGGCTGGACGTCGCCGAAGCCGGCGCCGCCGTCCTCGCCCTGCTGCCACCCCATGCGGCGCAGTTTGTCGGCGACCTCGAAGGCGCGCGGCTCGATGTGGTCGGCCTCGATGTCGCGCAGGCGCTTGACGTCCGGGTTCTGGATGCCTGCCTTGATGGAGGTGGCCTCCCAGCGCCGGATGATCACCGGCGGGCCCATCTTCACGGAGAAGGCGCCCTGCTGCTTGAGATGCGCCAGCATCGGCTCGATCCAGTCCTGCAGATTCGGCGCGAACCAGTTGATGACCGGGCCCTCGGGCAGGTAGGCGAGGTAGCGCTTGATCTTGGGAAGCTGCCGGTAGAGGACCAGGCCGGCACCGACCAGCTCGCCCGTCCTGTCGTCGAACCACCCGAGGTTCTCGGAGCGCCACTCCGCCTTGACGTCAGCCCAGGCCGGGACCTGCATGTGGCTCGCCGACGGCAGGCTCTGGATGTAGGCCAGATGCTGCTCTCGACTGATGGTCCTCAGGGTCAGGCTCATTTCGGGGCGCTCCTCGGGCTGGTGTGTCCCCATGGGGTCAGGGGCTCCGGCTCTCGCGCGAAGCCTACTGCGCCTTGGATGCGCGCCG
This sequence comes from Streptomyces sp. NPDC016851, assembly GCF_055562795.1. Classification (NCBI taxonomy): domain Bacteria; kingdom Bacillati; phylum Actinomycetota; class Actinomycetes; order Kitasatosporales; family Streptomycetaceae; genus Streptomyces; species Streptomyces sp. NPDC016851. The sequence continues at coordinate 7,349 of NZ_JBVHEP010000001.1, read as the reverse complement.
GTTGGGCGTACGGCACCTTCGCCCCGGCCTGTGAGCGGCCGGGGCGTCACCCGGTGTTCAGGAGGGGATGTCCCTGGCGTCAGTCGATGAGACCGCCGAAGAGACCGCCATGCGCCATACCCAGGAAGAAGCCGACACCCGCGGCACCGAGGCCGAGGATCAGGCCGAAGCGCTCCCTGGTCGTCTCCGAGACCCACTGGCCGTACGCACCGGTGATGATGCCCACCAGGCCGGTCCAGGAGCTCAGCAGATGCAGGTCCTCGTCGACGAGGGCCGTGATGAACGACGTGATGCCCAGCACCAGGGTCACCGCGAGCAGGGCGTCCTGGAGGGGGTGGGGCTTGCCGTCCGTGGCGAAGAGGCCGCCGGCGGTGTTGGGTCGCAATGCCTGTGCCATAGGGCACCTCCTGCGAAAGTCGGCGCATCGTAGCGCCATACACACCCGATGTGTACAGATTGGCTGCCCTCGCGGCCGGATTTCAACCGGAAGCCACTGTGCGGGTAGTCTGTACTGTCCGCACCGGTGTCTGCCCATGTCACGACGGGGGCTTCTCGACAGAACCCCCGACTGTCAGTGGTGGCCGATACCGTTGCTACGCATCACAACCCTCCTGCCACGGAACGACCGTGGCCGCTGAGTCCAAAGGAGGTGGGTTCCACATGCGTCACTACGAGGTGATGGTCATCCTCGACCCCGACGTCGAGGAGCGCGCTGTCTCCCCGCTGATCGAGAACTTCCTCTCTGTCGTCCGTGACGGCGGCGGAAAGGTCGAGAAGATCGACACCTGGGGCCGTCGTCGTCTCGCGTACGAGATCAAGAAGAAGCCCGAGGGCATCTACTCGGTCATCGACCTGCAGGCCGAGCCTGCGGTCGTCAAGGAGCTCGACCGCCAGATGAACCTGAACGAGTCGGTCCTCCGGACCAAGGTCCTCCGTCCCGAGATGCACTGAGCTTCCACGCTCAGCTGATCCCGGGATTCGAGTAGCAAGCAGCCAGAGCAAACCCGCCGAGAGGTTCCCCATGGCAGGCGAGACCGTCATCACGGTGGTCGGCAATCTTGTCGACGACCCCGAGCTGCGCTTCACCCCCTCCGGTGCGGCCGTCGCGAAGTTCCGTGTCGCGTCCACTCCCCGCACCTTCGACCGCCAGACGAACGAGTGGAAGGACGGCGAGAGCCTGTTCCTGACCTGCTCGGTCTGGCGTCAGGCGGCGGAGAACGTCGCCGAGTCGCTCCAGCGAGGCATGCGCGTCATCGTGCAGGGCCGGCTGAAGCAGCGGTCCTACGAGGACCGTGAGGGCGTCAAGCGCACGGTCTACGAGCTGGACGTCGAGGAAGTCGGCGCCAGCCTGCGCAACGCCACGGCCAAGGTCACCAAGACCACCGGCCGCGGTGGCCAGGGCGGCTACGGCGGCGGTGGCGGCGGCGGCCAGGGTGGCGGCGGCTGGGGCGGCGGCCCCGGTGGCGGCCAGCAGGGCGGCGGCGCTCCCGCCGACGACCCGTGGGCGACCGGCGCTCCCGCCGGTGGCAACCAGGGCGCCGGTGGCGGCTGGGGCGGTGGCTCCGGCGGCACCGGTGGCGGTGGCGGCGGCTACTCGGACGAGCCCCCCTTCTAGGGCGGGTTCGTACCCCAACTTCTTGATCACACAGGAGATACACCATGGCGAAGCCGCCTGTGCGCAAGCCGAAGAAGAAGGTCTGCGCATTCTGCAAGGACAAGGTCACGTACGTGGACTACAAGGACACGAACATGCTGCGGAAGTTCATTTCCGACCGCGGCAAGATCCGTGCCCGCCGCGTGACCGGCAACTGCACGCAGCACCAGCGTGACGTCGCCACGGCCGTGAAGAACAGCCGTGAGATGGCGCTGCTGCCCTACACCTCCACCGCGCGATAAGGGAAGGGTGACCGACACATGAAGATCATCCTCACCCACGAGGTCTCCGGCCTCGGTGCCGCGGGCGACGTCGTCGACGTCAAGGACGGTTACGCTCGCAACTACCTGATCCCGCGGAAGTTCGCTATCCGCTGGACCAAGGGTGGCGAGAAGGACGTCGAGCAGATCCGTCGTGCTCGCAAGATCCACGAGATCCAGACCATCGAGCAGGCCAACCAGGTGAAGGCCCAGCTCGAGGGCGTCAAGGTCCGCCTGGCTGTCCGCTCCGGCGACGCCGGTCGTCTCTTCGGTTCCGTCACCCCGGCCGACATCGCTTCCGCGATCAAGGCTTCCGGTGGCCCCGAGGTCGACAAGCGCCGCATCGAGCTGGGCTCGCCGATCAAGACGCTGGGCGCTCACGAGACGTCCGTGCGTCTGCACCCCGAGGTTGCCGCCAAGGTCAACATCGAGGTCATCGCGGCCTGAGTGCCGCGCTCGCTGATGCAGTGAGCGATGGGGCCGCACCCTTCGGGGTGCGGCCCCATCGTCGTTTCACGTGAAACACGGTGTTTCACGTGAAACAGTCAGCGCGGACCCAGCCCGGCGGTCAGCGGGTCGCGCCCGTCACGATCCAACGGCCCGAGCGGGTGCGGAGCCACAGCGTCAGCATTCGCACGGTCATCATCAGCGTCATGGTGGCCCAGAGGGCGGTGAGCCCTCCGCCGAGTACCGGCACCAGCAGGGCGACAGGGGTGAACACCGCCAGAGTGATCAGCATCGCCCAGGCCAGGTAGGGGCCGTCACCGGCGCCCATCAGGACCCCGTCCAGGACGAAGACGATCCCGGAGATCGGCTGCGAGAGGGCGACGATGAGCAGGGCGGGCAGCGCCGCGTCCTTGACCGCCGAGTCACTGGTGAACAGGGGCAGGAATGCCGGTCGGGTGATGACGACCAGGATGCCGAGGACGACCCCGACGGCGATCCCCCACTCGACCATGCGACGGCATGCCTCGCGGGCCCCTTGTGCGTCACCGGCTCCGAGATAGCGGCCGATGATGGCCTGCCCCGCGATGGCGATGGCGTCGAGGGCGAAGGCGAGCAGGCTCCACAGGGACAGGATGATCTGGTGTGCGGCGATGTCGGCATCCCCGAGACGGGCGGCGACCGCCGTGGCGATCATCAGAATCGCCCGCAGGGAGAGCGTACGAACCAGCAGCGGCACACCGGCCTGTGCGGAGGCCCTGATCCCGGCGGCGTCCGGGCGCAGCGAGGCGCCGTGCTTGCGTGCCCCGCGCAGGACCACGGCGAGGTAGACCACGGCCATGCCCCACTGGGCGATGACGGTGCCCCAGGCGGAGCCGGCGATCCCCAGGTCGGCGCCGTAGACGAGCCCCGCGTTGAGGGCGCCGTTGGCGACGAAGCCGGCGACGGCCACATAGAGAGGGGTCTTGGTGTCCTGCAGACCGCGAAGGACGCCGGTCGCGGCGAGGACGACGAGCATGGCCGGTATGCCGAGCGCGGAGATGCGCAGATAGGTGGTCGCGTAGGGAGCCGCCGCGTCCGAAGCGCCGAAGAGTTCGACGACGCCGGACGCTGTCGGCAGGGCGACGGCGACGACGGCAGCACCGAGGAGCAGGGCCAGCCAGATGCCGTCCATGCCCTGGCGGATGGCGGCCTGAAGATCGCCCGCGCCGACGCGACGGGCGACCGCCGCTGTCGTGGCGTAGGCGAGGAAGACGAAGACACTGACGGCGGTCATCAACAGGGCCGAGGCGACGCCGAGGCCGGCGAGTTGGGCGGTGCCCAGATGGCCCACGATGGCGGTGTCGGCCATGAGGAAGAGGGGCTCGGCGACGAGGGAGCCGAAGGCCGGCACGGCCAGAGCGACGATCTCTCGGTCGTGCTGTCTCCGGCCGGTACTGCGGCGCGCGGGGGCCTGTGTCATGTGCACCAATCTAATCGTCCACAGGTAAGAGATGCAACGGCCTTGCGTCCCTTACTTTCCGTCCGGAGGTGCGCACTGCTGTGCACTGTTCGAAGCGATCTTGCACCGGTTGGGGAAGTTTTTCTTCTGCACAGCCGGTGGACGGCAAAGCCGCAGGTCAGAGCCCTCTCTTCTAAGGAAGTCGAAGCTTGTTCACAGGCCTGTCCACCGGGTCGTGCACAGGTTTTGAGGAGTTCTCCACAGCATCTGGGCCGTCGTCCACATGGCCTGTGGATAACCAGATTGGCTGACGGTGCCGACAGGCCTAACGTGGTCCGGCGCCCACTCCGTCTGCCGGTTTTCAAAACGTCACAAAACCGGCGTTGGCCAACCGGAGTTGGGCGTCTCATTTGTCAGTGCCGTGCCGTAGAAATGAGGGGCACGGCGAGGTCTGCTGCGGCGGACGGGAGGAGGTGGCTCGGTGAGCATTTCCGAGCCCTTGGACGACCCGTGGGCCGACAGCGGTCCCAGTGATCGTCTGCCCGCCTCCCGCCGACGTGGCGAAGGATCCCGCGGCCGCGACGAGCAACACGAGCGCGGCAGGGACAACGGGGCCTGGGACGGCGGTGCCGCCCCGGCGTTCGAGCGGGTACCGCCGCAGGACATCGAGGCCGAGCAGTCCGTCCTGGGCGGCATGCTGCTGTCCAAGGACGCCATCGCCGACGTCGTCGAGATCCTCAAGGGCCACGATTTCTACAAGCCGGCCCACGAGACGATCTACCAGGCCGTCCTCGACGTCTACGCCAAGGGCGAGCCGGCCGACCCCATCACGATCGCGGCCGAGCTCACCAAGCGCGGCGAGATCAACAAGGTCGGCGGGGCGTCGTATCTGCACACCCTCGTCCAGACGGTGCCCACGGCCGCCAACGCCGCCTACTACGCGGAGATCGTCCACGAGCGAGCGGTGCTGCGCCGCCTGGTCGAGGCGGGTACGCGCATCACGCAGATGGGATACGCGGCCGACGACGACGTCGACGAGATCGTCAACCGCGCCCAGGCCGAGGTCTACGCGGTCACCGAGCAGCGCACCAGCGAGGACTATCTGCCGCTCGGCGACATCATGGAGGGCGCGCTCGACGAGATCGAGGCGATCGGCTCGCGCAGCGGCGAGATGACCGGCGTGCCCACGGGGTTCACGGACTTCGACTCGCTCACCAACGGGCTGCACCCGGGCCAGATGATCGTCATCGCCGCGCGTCCCGCCATGGGTAAGTCGACGCTCGCGCTGGACTTCGCGCGGGCGGCCTCGATCAAGAACAACCTGCCGAGCGTGATCTTCTCGCTCGAAATGGGACGCAACGAGATCGCGATGCGTCTGCTGTCCGCCGAGGCGCGGGTCGCCCTGCACCACATGCGGTCCGGCACGATGACGGACGAGGACTGGACGCGCCTGGCCCGGCGGATGCCGGACGTCTCGGCGGCCCCTCTCTACATCGACGACTCCCCGAACCTGTCGATGATGGAGATCCGCGCCAAGTGCCGCCGCCTCAAGCAGCGCAACGACCTCCGGCTGGTGGTCATCGACTACCTCCAGCTGATGCAGTCCGGGGGATCCAAGCGTGCCGAGAGCCGTCAGCAGGAGGTCTCGGACATGTCCCGTAATCTCAAGCTGCTGGCCAAGGAGTTGGAGATCCCGGTCATCGCGCTCTCGCAGCTGAACCGTGGTCCCGAGCAGCGCACGGACAAGAAGCCGATGGTCTCCGACCTGCGTGAGTCCGGTTCCATCGAGCAGGACGCCGACATGGTCATCCTGCTGCACCGTGAGGACGCCTACGAGAAGGAGTCGCCGCGCGCGGGCGAGGCCGACCTGATCGTGGCCAAGCACCGAAACGGCCCGACGGCGACGATCACGGTCGCCTTCCAGGGGCACTACTCGCGGTTCGTGGACATGGCGCAGACCTGATCCGGTGCCTGCCCGGACCCGATCAGGTCCAGGCGGCGAAATAAGGTCGACTCGCCGGGCCGGGCCAGGTGGACTGGGGCCATGACGACACCTCAGGAAGAGCTGCTTCCCGCCACGCGCCGTGCGCTGCTGCACCGGATCGCCGTGGCACAGGCCGAGGGACGGGCGCCGTCGCTGGTCGCCGCCGTCGTCCGGGACGGGCGCGCGGTGTGGCACGGCGCCCGGACATCGGTGGCCGGTCAAGAGCCCGACGAGCACGTCCAGTACCGCATCGGCTCGATCACCAAGACCTTCACCGCCGTTCTGGTGATGCGTCTGCGGGACGAGGGGCTGCTCGGGCTCGGGGATCCGCTGGAGAAGTACGTGCCGGGTACCGGCGCGGGTGAGGCCACGATCGCCGAACTGCTCGCGCACACGGGCGGGTTGGCGGCCGAGTCGCCCGGGCCGTGGTGGGAGCGCACGCCCGGATCCCTGCGGCCGGAACTGTCTGACGTGCTCGGCGAGCAACCTCTTCTGCACCCCGTCGGCCGACGGCACCACTACTCGAACCCCGGCTACACACTGCTGGGCGCGCTCGTGGAGGAGCTGCGGGGGATCTCTTGGGAGGAGGCACTACGGCGTGAAGTGCTCGAACCACTGGGGCTCCACCGGACCGGTGTGCGACCCGAGTCCCCGCACGCGGGGGGCTGGGCCGTGCACCCCTGGGCCGACGTGCTGCTGCCCGAGCCCGCCGAGGACCTCGGCCGTATGGCATCCGCCGGTCAACTCTGGTCGACCACGGCAGATCTGGCCCGGTTCGCGGCCTTCCTGGTGAGGGGCGACGAGAGGGTGCTGAGCGCCGAGTCCCTCCGGGAGATGCGGACTCCGGCGGCGCCGCCGGAAGCTGCGGACGTGACGTCCGGTGACGCCTACGGCCTCGGCATGCAGGTGCAGAGCCGCCACGGCCGGCTGCTCGTGGGACACAGCGGGTCCCTCCCGGGATTCCTGGCGAGTGTGAGCATCAGCGTGGAGGACGACGTAGCGGCGGTCGTGCTGGCCAACTGCACCTCGGGCCCTCTGGTGTCCGGCGTCTGCGCCGATCTCGTCCGTATCGTCGCCGAGGCGGAGCCGCGCATCCCCGCTCCGTGGAGGCCACTGCGTGAGGTCGAGCCGTCGATGCTGGAGCTGACGGGGCAGTGGTACTGGGGGACATACCCCTTCGCTCTGCGGCTCACGGCCGACGGGCTCGCCTCGCTGGAGCCGCTGTCCGGCAACGGGCGCCGCTCGCGGTTCCGCCCGAACGGCGACGGTACCTGGACCGGGCTGGAGGGCTACTACGCGGGAGAGCTGCTGAAGGCCGTACGGCGGCCGGACGGCTCCGTGAGCCACCTGGACCTCGGCTCGTTCGTGTTCACGCGGCAGCCGTACGACGAGGCGGCCCCGGTGCCGGGTGGGGTCGACCCCGAGGGGTGGCGTGGCATCGGATAGGCGGTGACACGGGTGGGGGGGGGGGTTTTGGTGTAAAAAGGCGCCCCCCCCCCCGGGGGGGAACCCGGGGGGGGTTTTCCGGGGGGGGTGGGGGGGTTGCCCGCCGCGAGCATGGGGAGG